>JABIFY010000019.1 GCA_018650465.1 Alphaproteobacteria bacterium | reverse complement strand
CCAAAGGGGGATGTGCTCTCCTAACGGTGTGGATAAGGCCTTGCCAAGTAATTGCTGCATATTTTGAGACTTTCTTTGGTCGGAGAATCTCAAAGTATGAATCACTTCAGGGCTTTATCCTATTAAGTCGGGTACTGTGTGTTGGGACCCATTATGTTCCTGATTTGGATGTGTACCGGTAGCAAATCTGATGAAAACAAGTTTGGGCGCAATCCATTGCTTGCGGATGAGTCTACGCCGATTTAGTTGATCGCCCAAAACCGCTGGCCTGAACCTAAATCGTAAAGTTCAAATCCCCCAAACGCGCGGTCAGCTTGAGGTTTTCAGCGTAATCCACCGGCACAGCGATCAGGGCGGGGCCTTCCTGGGCATAGGCTTCCGTCAGGGCGTCGGGGACCTGGCTGGCTTCCGTGAGAGTGCGGCCCCACATGCCGAAGGATTTAGCCAGCAGTTCGAAGTCGGGGTTGTTGAACGCCAGTTCTGAATGTTTACCGTCGAAGGAATTTTGCTGTTTCCATTTGATCAAGCCATATTCGCCATCGACCCAGACCATGATCACAACGTTGAGTTTCAATCGCACCAGCGTTTCAAGGTCCTGGACATTCATCAGGAACCCGGCGTCGCCACAAATAGACAGGATTTTAGCGTCGGGATTAGCGATTTTCGCACCCATGGCACCAGGCAGGGCAAAGCCCATGGTGCAAAAGCCGTTGGAAATCAGGCAGGTGTTGGCGTCATCGCATTGGTAATAGCGTGATATCCACATCTTGTGGGCACCCACATCGGAAATCAGGATATCCGATGGCCCCAAATGTTCGCGCACATCCCAGAGGATTTTTTGGGGCTTCATGGGGAAGCTCTGGTCGTCTTTTTCCATGGCAAAGTCATCGAGCATAGCGGCGCGCAGCTTGGCCCGGTCGGCGATATCGAACAGGGGCAGACGATCGTCCGCCGTAAAGCGATTGTTCAGCTCTTCATTGATTTGCCACAGGGCGTCGGCCACGTCCGAGACAATATCAACATCGACCGGGTAATACTGATCCACCTCGGCAGGCCAGAAATCAATGTGGATGATCTTTTTGCCGCCGTGCAAGTTCCAGAAATCCGGGCTGTATTCGACCAGATCATAGCCGACCGCGATTACCAGATCGGCTTCATCCAGGGCGATATTGATATAGTCGCGACCCTGTAGGCCCATGGTCATCAGGCAATGATCATCCGAACGGGGCAGGGCACCCTTGCCCATGAAGGTGTTGACGACCCCAATCCCGGCCTTGTGGGCGAGGCGCTGAAGCTGGACGGCGGCCCGTTTGCGCACGGCCCCGTTGCCCGCCAGAATGATCGGGCTTTTGGCCTCGCCGATCAGATCAACGGCTTCGCGCACGGCCTTATGGTCGGCAGCAGCGCGGCGGGTCTTGTTGACCCGCATGGGCGATAAGTCAACTTCACCCTTGGCAATGTCTTCCGGTAATTCGATGCAGGTGGCACCCGGCTTTTCGGCCTCAGCGACCTTGAAGGCCTTGCGCACGACTTCAGGTACGTTGTCGGGGTCATAAATGGAATGGGCCCACTTGGTGATAGGCTTGAACATGGCGATGGCATCCATGTTCTGGTGGGATTCTTTGTGTAGGCGCTTGGTACTGCCCTGGCCAATGATACAGACCAGCGGTGCACGATCCATATTGGCGTCGGCCACACCCGTGACCAGGTTGGTAGCTCCGGGGCCCAAAGTGGCAAGACAAACACCCGCTTTACCGGTCAGACGGCCATAAGTATCGGCTGCAAAGGCGGCTGCCTGTTCGTGTCGGCAGAGGACAAATTCTATGTCACTGTCGAGCAAGGAAATCATCACATCGGCATTTTCCTCGCCGGGCACGCCAAAAATATGCGTAACCCCTTCAGCTTCCAGACATTTTACGAATAAATCAGATGTTTTCATAATTTTTCCCCCTTGATCCCAACGTCTCCTCTTAGTATCTGATTCGGAACAGGGCGCGGTCAACTTAAATGATTTTTGTTATCAGGGGCGTTTCGCGCTATCTTGATCAACAATATGCCATGTAAATGGCTGCAATCTTTCCTTGGGGGGAACCACCATGCTTGAACTGACAGATGCATCCTTGTTGCGGAACCAGTGTTATATTAATGGCCAATGGCTGGATGCCGATGGTGGTGAGACCATAGATGTCACCAATCCCGCGACTGGCGATGTGATCGGTACAATCCCTAAAATGGGTGCGGAGGAAACCCGCCGTGCCATTGAAGCCGCGGAAGCGGCTATGCCAGCGTGGCGCAGTAAAACTGCCGGTGAGCGCGCCAAAATCCTGCGGAATTTTTTCAATCTGATGATGGAAAACCAGGAAGACCTGGGCCGCCTGATGACGGCTGAGCAAGGCAAACCCCTGGCCGAAGCCAAGGGCGAAATTGCCTATGCGGCATCTTTTATTGAGTGGTTCGCTGAGGAAGGCAAACGTGCTTACGGTGATACAATTCCGGCCCACCAGGCTGACAAGCGTATTGTGGTGGTAAAAGAACCCATCGGCGTCTGTGCTGCCATTACGCCGTGGAATTTCCCCGCGGCCATGATTACCCGCAAATGTGGACCAGCCCTGGCGGCTGGCTGTACCATGGTTGTTAAACCAGCGACTGCAACGCCTTTATCGGCTCTGGCTTTATGTGAACTGGCCCAGCGCGCCGGCGTGCCAGCCGGAGTGTTGTCTTGCGTCACTGGCTCGGCCCGTGCCATTGGCGGCGAGATGACCTCCAATCCCATCGTGCGTAAGGTCACGTTTACGGGCTCCACCGAAATCGGCAAGCAGTTGATGGTGCAATGCGCTGCCACTGTCAAAAAGACGGCCATGGAACTGGGCGGAAATGCACCGTTCATTGTTTTTGATGATGCCGATCTCGACAGTGCCGTGCTGGGCGCGCTGGCGTCAAAATATCGCAATGCGGGACAAACCTGCGTTTGTGCCAACCGATTATTGGTGCAGGCAGGTGTCTATGACGCCTTTGCAGAAAAACTTTCCGTGGCAGTTGAAGCCTTGCGGGTAGGCAATGGCCTGACGGAAGAAGTCGACCAGGGCCCCTTGATTGACATGGCGGCGGTAGAAAAAATTGAAGAGCATATCAAAGACGCTGTCTCAAAAGGTGCCAAGATCGCTGTCGGTGGCGAACGGCACGAAAAGGGCGGCACATTCTTCAAGCCAACCATCCTCACAGGCGTCACACCGGATATGAAAGTGGCGCGCGAAGAAACCTTTGGCCCCTTGGCACCTTTGTTCAAATTCGAGACCGAAGAAGAAGCCATAAGCATGGCTAACGATACCGAATTTGGTTTGGCGTCCTATTTTTATTGCCGTGATATCGGCCGGGTCTGGCGCGTATCAGAAGGCCTGGAATATGGCATTGTCGGCATCAACACGGGCATTATCTCCACCGAAGTCGCCCCCTTTGGCGGCGTCAAGGAATCAGGCCTGGGCCGTGAAGGGTCCAAATACGGCCTCGATGACTTCATGGAGGTCAAATATCTCTGCATGGGAGATGTCGACAAATAGAGATGGTGTATTTTCGAGAGGCTGCAGAGGCAGATTTAGCAGCTATTGTTGGTCTGCTTGCAGATGATGATCTTGGCAAGTTGAGGGAGGATGACAGCTTGCCTCTGGCCCAAGCCTATGTAGATGCCTTCAAAGCAATAGCCGAAGATTCGAACCAGGTTCAGTGCGTTGCTGAAATCGATGGGCAGGTAGTTGGGACATTGCAAATCACCTTCATTCCCGGCATTTCCCATAAAGGCGGCTGGCGGGGGCAAATAGAATCTGTTCGTGTCGCGCCTTCCCGGCGCGGTGCGGGAGTTGGTCAAAAATTTATCTCATGGGCAGTCGATCAATGTCGCGCAAAGGGCTGTCGCCTGGTTCAATTGACATCAGATAAATCGCGGCATGATGCACAGCGCTTTTACGAGCGGCTGGGTTTCTCGGCCAGTCATGAAGGATATAAACTGAAATTCTGAACATCAGTCGTTGAATTGGTGGAAATAATAATGACATTATGTCAAAATTATTCCCGCCTGAAAGATTGACGATTATGGACAAGATGGTTGCCGAGTTTAGCCGATTGCGTGAGTTGGCCTGTTTGCCACTGGACGAAAAACTGGCGGAAGAGCTGGGCTATTCCTTACGTACACTTTATCGCTGGGAAAATGGTGAACAAGCACCACGACCAGTTGTCATTCATAATCTGGAAAATATCATCAAGGCTCAGAGAACCAGCAAGCCAGATCCGAAATTTGATTTCATAGATTTGTTCGCCGGGATCGGTGGGCTACGGCGGGGGTTTGAACCTTTGGGCGGCCGGTGTGTCTTTACCAGTGAATGGAACAAATACGCAGCGCAAACATACCGGGCGAATTATCCCGGTGACGATCATCAAATAAACGGGGACATCACAGAAGTTCCTGTCGGCGATATCCCCAAACATGATGTTCTGCTGGCCGGCTTCCCTTGTCAGCCTTTTTCCATTGCGGGGGTGTCGAAGAAAAACTCGCTGGGTCGCAAACATGGTTTTTTGGATGAAACCCAGGGCACATTGTTTTTTGATGTGGCGCGGATCATTAAGCACCACCGCCCGCGCGCATTTTTATTGGAAAATGTCAAAAACCTGCAAAGCCACGACAAGGGCAATACACTGAAGGTCATCTTGCGGGTTTTGACGGAAGAACTGGGGTATCAGGTTCAGACCCGGATCATAGATGCGCGTGGTTTTGTTCCACAGCATCGGGAGCGCATTTACATCGTTGGATTTCGTGATGCAAATGAATTTGATTTTGGCGACCTGAACATTCCTGACAGGGCAGCAGGGCCAAAAATGGGATCAATCCTGCATCCAGAAGATGGTACCGAAAGTCCGGACAGGCATTATCTTGTCGGGCCCAAAGGCAAGGTTTCTGACAAGTATTTCCTGTCTGACAAATTGTGGTCCTACCTGAAAGCCTATGCAGCCAAACACAAGGCAGCTGGCAATGGTTTTGGTTATGGCCTCGTCGATAAAGACAGTGTCGCGCGTACCCTGTCAGCGCGCTATTACAAGGACGGTGCGGAAATCCTGGTCAGCCGTGGTCCGCGCCGAAACCCACGCCGATTAACGCCCCGCGAATGCGCCAGGCTGATGGGCTTTGATAAACCGGGTGAGGTGCCACTGCGCATCCAGGTATCTGACACACAAGCCTATAAACAATTTGGAAATTCAGTTGCCGTGCCGGTTGTCGAAGCCATTGCCCGCCACATGCAGCCTTGGTTGGAGGAGGACGCAACCGTGAAGCCGTCGCCTGGCAGGGCTGAGATATTTGCCGATGCCTGATGTCGTCGACAAGGCCACCCGCAGCCGTATGATGGAGGGGATTGGGGCCAAAAATACCCGGCCGGAACTTGTTATCCGCAGGGGCCTGCATCACTTGGGATTTCGCTTTCTGTTGCATGACAAGCGTCTGCCGGGCAAACCTGATCTGGTCTTGCCCAAGTATCGCGCTGTTATCCAGGTTCAGGGCTGTTTCTGGCATGGGCATGAATGCGCCTTGTTCAAATGGCCTTCCACCCGACAGGATTTTTGGCGGCGGAAGATTACCGGTAACAGGGAACGCGACCAACGGAATCTTTTGGCCTTGACTGATCTTGGTTGGCGCTGCCTGACAATTCATGAATGCGCGCTGAAGGGGCGGGGGCGGCTGCCTCTGGATGGTGTTTTGAGATGGACAGCGGACTGGTTGCGTCTGGGGGCGGCCAGTACCGATATTGGCGGCGGTGTCTGAGTAAGCACGTTTCCGGGTTTAACGGATACGGCCTGTTTTTTAGACCTCCAGAGGTATATCAAACCAGAATGTAGAGCCTTCTCCGACAGTGCTTCGCATGCCAACCTCGCCACCCATGAGACCAAGGAGTTCGCGCGTTATCGTAAGGCCAATACCGGTCCCTTCAATTTCGCTGTGTTCAGCAGCCAAACGATTGAAGGGTTGGAAGAGTTGGAGTTGGTCGTTCGCCGAAATGCCTTCGCCTGTATCCGAGATCGAAAAACGAAGCATAGCCGCATCAGTTTGTTCACACGTCACAGTGACCGTACCGCCTTCGCGGTTATATTTGACGGCATTTGACAGTAAATTCAAAAAGACCTGTTTCAGCCGGACACTATCCGCGCGGATGAGTGATTGCGCCGTTTCGGAAACATCACTTGTAACAGTTATGTTGCGGTCCCTGGCGCTGCTCGCAATGAAGTGCAGGCAATTCTCCAACACTTCCAGCGGAGAAAAATCTGTGATCGCAACCGTCATGGCCCCGGATTCGATTTTGGCCAGATCAAGAACATCATTTACCAGGTTCAACAAATGCAGGCCACCGGTCATGATCCTGTCCGCACTGTCCTGATGGTCGGCGCTCAAAGGGTCATCGGGCGAAGTTTGCAAGAGCTGGCCAAATCCCAGAATGGCATTCAGGGGCGTGCGCAGTTCGTGGCTCATGGAGGAGAGGAAATCAGATTTGGCCTTGCTGGCACGTGTCGCTTCATCGCGAGCTTTTTCCATCTCGTCCCGGGTGTTTTTCAATTCTGAAATATCATAGGTCCAGAAGAGAACATCACCTTTGTCTAACGGGCTTTGTTCCCATCTCTGCACAGCCCAAAACGGCGTTCCATCAACTCTTTTTTGGCGAATTATTCCCTCCGCGCGCCCGGTTTCCGCATACATTTTGACAAACTCGTAACGGTCTTTGATGTCATACCAAAAGTCGCCACCACGCGTCTTCAAAAACGCTTCCCGGTTAATGCCCATCAGCTTCAGGTGTGCGTCATTGACGAATTTTGCAGCGCCGGTTCTGGCGTTGGTGATCCCCATCCCGATGGGGCTTGTTTCAAGAATACTTCGGTACATGCGTTCGCTTTTTGCGAGGGCCTCTTCGGCTTCTTTTCTTTCTGTGATGTCGACGATCGTGCTTTGAACACTGTTTTGACCGTCCCAGTTCACTTTGCGGACCCTGTTCAGGACCCAGACCCGGCTACCATCTTTTTTCTGCCCTTCAAATTCGTAATAATCGGGCACCTCACCGCCGTCTCTTCGAAGCCTTTGATAACGGTCCAGACGCTCGACTTCACCAGGGGCACAAAGATCCTGAATATTGCCAATATTCATCAATTCGTCATGTGTATAACCAAACATCTCAGCCAGGGTATCGTTGACAAACATGATTTTCAGTCCAGTTTGCACGACGATTCCTTGCAACGATCCATCAATCAGGTCGCGCAGTTTTTCTTCACTGGCCCTGAGGTCCCGGGTTCGCTCCTCGACTTTCAACGCCAGCGTTATTTGATATTCGCGCAGATCATCTTCTGCTTTTTTCTGATCTGTAATATCGAATATACAGACTGGAACATGTTGCCATTCAGAGGGGGTTTCCGGAATTGGAAATGACATGGCGATCGTTATTTCCCGGCCATCAAAGGTCAGATGCGTTGCTTCTGTTTTGTATTCTTCCTCTTTGTGCCAGATCGCATTCAAAACACCGATGAAAACAAAAATCGTTTCCTCATTCATTATTTCGTTTAGGCGGTCGATGAACTCGGACTTGCTTGCGACACCATACAAAGGCAGGGTCGCATCATTGACGGCGTTGATCTTAACCAGACCAGCAAGCCTGAAGGCTTCCTCCAGGTTTCCGCGCAAGTACTGATCAATATCCACAACACCATTTGCCCGGAGCAGTTCAAGCTCCGCAATGACGAAAGAAAAATCTTCATCCCAAATTGACACGACTGCCGTATCAAAAAGCATCTGAAAGCGCTGCTCACTTTCTTGCAGAACGGCTTCAGCACGTTTCAGATCCGTAATGTCTGTTCGGGTACCAACATAGCCGCCGTCAGCGGACCGGCTGTCACTGCACAGAAGTATGCGACCATCGAGCAATGTACGTGTCTGCCCTTCCGCTCCATCTTCAAATTCTGTCAAGCGTTGTTCAACCCAGGCATCTATGTCTTCAATGCCGATTGCATTTCGTATGCGTTCTGCGCTGGTTCGGGTGATACTGTCCAGCGAATTACCCGGCACCAGAACATCATCAATCCGTTGATAAAATTCACGATAGCGCCTGTTGCAATGCAAAAAACGGCGTTCGGAGTCGTAAAAAACATAGCCGTCTGAAATGGCATCGAGGGCTTCGAACAAGCGGTCTTGAATTGCTTCAGCTTTGGTTAGTTCCGAGATATCTGTGTTAATGCTACCAATTCCAATAACATTTTTTGAGTCATCAAGAATTGGAAATTTTTGTGTCAAAATGTTGAGGTTTTGACCGTTTGAAATCGGCAAGATATGCCGGGATTCCACGTCATCTTTTTTATCCGCAACTTGCAGGTCCTGATGTGATATCAGGTCTGCCATATCACTCTTTACAAAATCTGCGACTGTCATACCTTCAATGGCCAGGTTGTCAGGGTTGAACCATTCATGCCATTTGGAGTTGGCCATCTGATAGCGACCATCCGGTGCCTTGATCAAAATGGCAGATGGTGATTGCTCGACAAAAGACGCGAATATTGCTTCGCTACGGACAAGCGTTTCACGGGTTTCTATTTCTGCAGATATGTCCTGACAAAATCCGGACACGTGTGTCGCGTGCCCGTCGGGGGACTTGCGGGCGAAACCGGTAGACCTGATATGCCGGACTTTGCCGTTCAGATCAGGAACACGCAGGTCTATTTGGAAATTTTCACCATTATCGATCGCCCGGCTGAAATGATCGCGCGCTTTATTCTGGTCATCCGGATGACAGGCACTGATCGCAGTGTCGAGACTGATATCGATATCACGGGACAATCCGTAGATCTGGCGCATCTCGTTTGACCAGTAAAGCTCCGGGGGGTCGACCTGAATTTCCCAATATCCTGACAGGCCTGCATTCGCGGGGGCGAGGTCGACGTCTTTACGGTCCGTGCAACTGTCGTTTACCGAGAATAGATTGAGAGCAGTCTTTGAAATACCAGGCATTGGAAAATGATCAATTCAGTTTGCAAACGATGTTACTAAGACCAGGGCCATACCGGATTAACCGGGATTGTTTCTGCTTTGAATGTTGGCGGATACCACGAGTTTGAGGCAATGTTGCGTTTCCATGAAGCCCGGAAACGCTCTATGGAATTTGATCCGGTGAGTCTCATTTTCCAGTTTTTTGTTGATATCTAGCGAGAATACACCGGGAAGGAGTGGTTTGTAAGTTAAATACAGCTTTATATCGCCTTTTTCCCTTGGCCTCGTCCGTGACCATTAACAAAGTTACACCAATGCTGGCGAAAGGCTATTTCGGTACTGGCATTGTCATAAATCCCGTGCCATCGCGATATCGCCGATTTTGAGAGGACTTATTCTGTCAAAGGCTTGAATTACCCGGATTGAGGGCACCGACATAGCCGCGGTTCCAGGTGGGTGAAACCGTCAGTTCATTGATGCAGACATGTTCGGGTAAGCTGGCCAAAAACAGAATGATGTTGCCCATATCGTCGGCCTGAACCATTTTTTCACGATCTTCTTGTGATACCGGTATGGGCCGGTTGTCGAGAATTTCGGTGGAAACTTCGCCAGGGTTCAGGGCGACGGCTCGAATACCGTTGATGCATTCCTCCATATTCAGGCTTTCGTTCAGCCATATCAGGGCAGCCTTGGAGGCACTGTAGGCCGGGCCGGTCAGGTTGGTATGATAGCGTCCCGCCCAGCTTGATATGTTAATGATGAGACCGTCTTTTTGCACCCGCATTTTCGGTAAAACGGCTTTGGTGCAATAAAACGAACCATTGACATTGATTGCCATAACCTTGTCAAAACCAGCTGTTTCACCTTCCGCCCAGGTCCGGGTTTTGACATTGAGACCGGCTGAATTTACCAAAATATCGGTTTGGCCGAAGCGCTTTTCGATATCGCTTGCAACCGCATTCACGGCCTCCTTGTTGGCAACATCCAAAGGCGCAATCATGGCTTCGGGGCCAACCTTGACGACCTCGGCTGCTGTTTCTGCCAGACGGTCTTCACGGCGGCCGGACAGAACCACTTGCGCCCCTGCTTCTGCCAGGCTGAGGGCAGCAGCCCGGCCCATGCCGGACCCGGCACCGGTGATCCAGGCAACTTTGCCTTTTATGTTTCTCATGTTCAGGCCAGTTCGTTTTCGACCAGTTTAGACCAGTAGCTGGCACCAATGGTCAGGATATCATCGTTAAAATCATAGTTCGGGTTATGCACATGACAGCCACCGGGACCGCCTTCCGTACCATTGCCGATCAGCACATAACAACCAGGTTTTTCGTTCAGCATCCAGGAAAAATCCTCGGCACCCATGCCGGGCAGTTTGTCATGAATAACATTCTCTTCACCCACAATGTCAGCCGCTGCGCGGGCCGAATAAGTGGCTTCCTGTTCCGTGTTGATTGTCGGCAAATAACGTCGGTCATAGTTAAAATCAACCTGGGCCCCAAAAGCATCAGCCACGCCTTGCGCGATCTGCTTCATTTCACTTTCGATCATATTCTGGGTTTCCAGTTGCAGCGCGCGCGTGGTGCCGATCAGGGTTGCTGTCTCAGGAATCACATTGGAAGTATGACCTGCCACGATCTGGGTGATGCTGACAACCACCGAATCCAGTGGATCCGTGCGACGAGAGGCAATTGTCTGGAAGGCCGTGATCATGTGGGCTGCAACAACGATGGGGTCGGTGCCATTGTGGGGGTAGGCACCATGGGCACCCTTGCCGGTGATGGTGATTTCGACAAAATCTGCGGACGCCATGATAGGCCCTGGATTAACAGCAAACTTGCCGATTTCTACGCCAGGCATGTTGTGCATGCCAAAGACCATGTCACAGTCAAATTTATCAAACAAACCATCGGCGATCATGACCCGGGCACCGGCAACATTCTCTTCGGCGGGTTGAAAAATGAAATGTACAGTGCCATCAAAATTTTTGGTCTCGGCCAGATAGCGTGCCGCACCCAGTAACATGGTGGTGTGACCATCATGGCCGCAGCCATGCATTTTACCGTCATGGACTGATTTGTGGTCAAAGTCGTTCAGTTCATACAGGTCCAGCGCATCTATATCGGCGCGCAGGCCGATTCGTTTAGTGCCATTACCAACTTTCAGGGAGCCAACGACGCCGGTTTTTGCCAGGCCACGGTGGACCTCGATGCCATATTTTTCCAACTCATCCGCAACAACCTGTGCTGTGCGAGTTTCTTCAAATGCGGTTTCCGGATGGGCGTGAATGTCGCGGCGAATGCGGCTGAGGTCGTCATGAAAATCGGCAATACGGTTATAAATGGCCACTGAAGTCTCCCTGGAGTGTCTGAAAATGCCGGGCAATGATGCTGCCTGGAATGTGGGTTTTGGTGACGCTATCACATTTTTTGATACGGTCCACGAATGCCGTCAAATTTTTTCTGGCCAATTGTGCTGTGACAAAAGCCCGCACCAAAGCACTTGCAATTCCAACCTAATACCCAATTTTTTTGTGTGGGTATTTGACCTTTAAATTGATTTTGGTCAAGTTATGTGATGCCGTATCCCGCAGTTAACCCACTTCTTCTTTTATCACCGTGATATGGCGATAATTCAGATGAATAAAACAATATCCAACTTGTACAAGTGGTTTAGTTCCAGGTGTTTATTCCGACCTCAATCAGACGCGTCCAATGCGACAACTTGTCCTGTCGCTTTGGCGGAAAAACAAGCGCATTCATATGTTTACGCGGCTGACATCCGTGTGGCGGCAAATCTGAAATACGACAGGTGGAGTTTATGAAAAGTGTAATGCAGGTGCAGAACGAAACGCAGCCAGGCGAGGTCATCAGGACCGCCGGGGCCGTCGGGATTACGCAGCCCGATGATGCTGAAGGGGAAGGCAACATCTGTGGCGTGCTTGTGCATGTGCACCCTGAACGCATGACACAAGCCATGACAACGTTGGCCGAATTGCCCGGAACAGAAATTCATCAATCCGCCCCCGACGGACGCATTGTCGTCACGGTCGAGGACGTGCCGGGCAAATGGGCCGGTAACACGCTAACTGACATCAACAATATCGAAGGCGTACTTTCCGCCGCACTTGTTTACCATCATCGAGAGATTGACAGCGATGACGGTGCCAGGAGCGACGCCGATGAGGAGGTTTCTCAATGAAAGTTTCAAGACGTGATTTCATCAAAACCAATGCTGCAGCAGCAACCGCCGCTGCGGCCGGGCTCGCGATTCCTGGCGGGACAGCTGAAGCTGCCCTGAAGGATGACATCCGTTGGGATAAAGCGGCCTGCCGTTTTTGTGGCACGGGCTGTTCGGTTCTTGTTGGCGTCAAAAATGACAAGGTTGTGGCGACACAAGGTGACCCAGAGTCGCCTGTTAACCGCGGCCTGAACTGCATCAAAGGCTATTTCCTGTCCAAAATTTTGTACGGTGAAGACCGCCTTACCGAACCTTTGCTGCGCATGAGCAACGGAAAATATGATAAAAATGGCGAGTTCACGCCTGTCAGCTGGGACTTTGCTTTTGATGTCATGGCTGAAAAATTCAAAGATGCCCTGAAGAAAAAGGGGCCGTCATCTGTCGGCATGTTCGGTTCGGGCCAGTGGACGGTCTGGGAAGGCTATGCTGCGGCAAAGCTGTTCAAGGCCGGATTGCGCTCCAACAATATCGATCCAAATGCCCGGCACTGCATGGCTTCCGCTGTGGCTGGATTTATGCGGACCTTTGGTATTGATGAGCCTATGGGCTGCTATGATGATCTGGAAGAAGCAGATGCCTTTGTGCTTTGGGGCTCGAATATGGCGGAGATGCACCCGATTCTGTGGCAACGCTTGACGAACCGTCGCCTGACGGCTGATCACGTGCGTGTCGCCGTTTTGTCAACGTTCGAGAACAGGAATTTTGACCTCGCTGACAATGGTATGGTCTTCAAACCCCAGACCGATCTGGCCATCCTGAACTTCATCGCCAACTACATTATTCAGAACAACGCGATGGACCAAAACTTCATCAAGAAGCACATCAACTTCCGACGCGGCAATGAAGATATTGGTTACGGTTTGCGCCCTGAAGATGCTCGAGAACAGTCCGCCAAAAATTCCAAAAAGGCTGGCGGTTCAAAACCGATGACGTTCGGTGAATATGCGGCCTATGTTTCTGAATATACCGTTGAAAAAGCTCACGAAATTTCGGGCGTGCCGGTCGAGAACCTGATTGAACTTGCCAAGCTTTATGCTGATCCAGAACGCAAGGTCGTCAGTTACTGGACAATGGGCTTTAACCAGCACACTCGCGGCACCTGGGCCAATAACCTGGTTTACAATATCCATCTTTTAACCGGCAAAATATCTGAGCCTGGTAATGGTCCGTTCTCTTTGACCGGGCAGCCTTCTGCTTGTGGTACGGCCCGTGAGGTCGGCACGTTTGCCCATCGTTTGCCGGCCGATCTGGTGGTGATGAAAAAGAAGCACCGGGATATTGCGGAAAAGATCTGGAAACTGCCGGAAGGCACGATCCCGCCCAAGCCTGGTTTTCATGCCGTATTGCAGAACCGCATGCTGAAAGACGGCAAGCTCAATGCCTATTGGGTGATGTGCAACAACAATATGCAAGCCGCCGCCAACATGAATGAAGAAGGTTTGCCGGGCTATCGCAATCCGGAAAACTTCATTGTTGTATCGGATCCGTATCCAACGGTATCAGCCATGGCGGCTGACTTGATCCTGCCCACGGCCATGTGGGTTGAGAAAGAAGGTGCCTACGGCAATGCGGAGCGGCGGACACAGTTCTGGCGCCAACAAGTGTCAGCACCGGGCGAGGCTAAATCTGATCTTTGGCAAGTCATGGAATTCGCCAAGCGCTTCAAGATGGAAGAAGTCTGGACGGAAGAACTGTTGGCCAAAGCGCCGGAATATCGCGGCAAGACCATGTATGAAATGCTTTTTGAAAATGGTCAGGTCAACGCCTATTCCAATGAACAACTTCAGGCCGGGCATCCGAATGATGAAGCAGAGCATTTTGGTTATTATGTCCAAAAAGGCTTGTTCGAGGAATATGCCAGCTTTGGTCGCGGCAAGGCGCACGACCTGGCACCTTTCGAAACTTATCACCAGACCCGTGGTTTGCGCTGGCCGGTTGTTGACGGCAAGGAAACACTGTGGCGATTCCGCGAAGGCCATGATCCTTATGTGAAAAAGGGTGAAGGCGTGCGCTTTTATGGCAAACCTGATGGCAAGGCTGTCATATTTGCCCTGCCTTATGAAGATGCCGCTGAAATGCCGGACGATAATTTCGACATGTGGCTGGTCACGGGGCGTGTGCTGGAGCATTGGCACTCGGGCACCATGACAAGACGCGTGCCCGAACTCTACCGGGCCATGCCGAATGCCAAGGTCTATATGCATCCGGACGACGCAGAAGCACGCGGTGTCAAACGCGGGCAGGCTGTGAAGATGTCGACCCGTCGGGGTGAACTGGTTTCCCGCGTAGAAACAAAGGGACGCAACAAGCCACCACGAGGTGTCGTGTTTATTCCCTGGTTCGATGCCAGCCAACTGGTCAACAAACTGACGCTTGATGCCACTTGTCCGATTTCCAAAGAAACGGATTTCAAAAAGTGCGCCGTCAAGATCGAAAAAGCCTGAAAAGATCAGGAGATGAAAAGGTCAGGAGATAGAGCAATGAAAAGTATTAAATCAATATTGGCGGCTGCTTTGATCAGCGCCGTCATGACAGGCCTGCCAGTTATCGGCAATGTGTCAGCCCAGGATGCGGAAACCTGGTCTCTGCGCGGGGCAATAGCCCTTGAGGATGCCGCGCCACTGGCCGATGTCAAGAAGCAGAATACTTCGGGCAAGTTGGGACGGGCCTATCGTCAGCAGCCACCGTTGATCCCGCATCGCATGGAGAAATATCAGATTAATAGCAAGATTAATCAGTGCCTGCGTTGTCATGACTGGCCCTACAGTAACGAAGAAGGTGCACCGAAGGTGTCTGAAACCCATTACTTCAATCGCAACGGGGTCGCCCTGGATACAGTTGCCGGAACGCGCTGGTTCTGCACACAATGCCACGTGCCTCAGGTCCAGGGTCGGGCCTTGGTGCGCAACAAATTCAGGAACGCTTCTGAAGTCGAATAGGTGGACCGGATTATGTCGAACAACACTGAAAATAACGAGAATACAGGTTTGATCAAATTGGTCTGGCGCTGGTTCTGGTTGCCTACGGCCCGATTTGCCTTGGGGACCTTGCTGATTGTCGGCTTTGTCAGCGGAATTTTCTTCTGGGGTGGCTTTAACTGGGCCATGGAAGCGACCAACAATGAAGCCTTCTGTATCGGTTGCCATGAAATGGAGGCAAATGTTTATCGCGAATATAAACAGACAGTCCATTACAATAACCGTACGGGTGTGCGGGCAACCTGTCCGGACTGTCATGTGCCCAAGACCTGGGTCCACAAGATCGCCCGGAAAATCCAGGCCAGTAATGAGTTATATCACCATTTCCTGGGGACAGTGGACACCCGCGAGAAGTTTGAAGCCAAGCGGCTGAAACTTGCAAGCAATGTCTGGAAGGTCATGAAGAAAACGGACAGTCGGGAATGCCGGAACTGTCATAACTTTGATTACATGGACTTCACCGTTCAGGAAAACCGGGCCAGCAAGCGCCATGCGGAAGCCATTGATACTGGCAAAACTTGCATCGATTGTCACAAGGGCATTGCCCATGAATTGCCTGAAGGGGCCTTCGACGAGGAGCGCAAGCTGAACAAGGCAAGCGAATAACGCCTGATTTCAGAAATAAATGATATGAGAGCGCTACCAAGGTGGCGCTCTCATTTTTTTGACCGTGCAATTGTAATCATTGATGATTTTCCCAGGATGGGTGAAACGCCGTCCAAAAAGCCTGGAAAATATTTAGTACTTATGCGAAGCATTTGAAGTTCTGCGCCTTGACAGCAGGCCACCCTCTGAAGTCAAATATTTCCATAAAGCCCGTGCCCGCCCTGGCGGGGAAGCGGGGAAAAAAAGAATTGCAGGGCATCGTCAATGACGTCGATGTCTCACGCAAATAGTGGGAGGATTTCTATGATTCGTCGTACACTGGGACTTGGCGTTGCAGCGGCAACTTTTGCCAGCGTCGCAAGTTTCTCGGCCCAGGCCGAAACCGTTAAGATTGCTTTTATTGATCCGTTGTCTGGTGGCTTTGCTGCGACCGGCCAAAATGGTCTCAAGCAATACAAATTTATGGCTGACAAGCTGAATGCAGATGGTGGAACCCAGTTCGAGGTTATCGGCTTCGACAACAAGATTTCACCAAAAGAAAGCCTGATCCAGCTGAAGCGTGTTATCGCTGACGGCATTCAGTACGTTGCTCAGGGTAACTCCTCAGGTGTTGCCAATGCGCTGACCGATGCCATCAAGAAGCACAACAAGCGTAATCCAGACAAGCGTGTTCTGTTCCTGAACTATTCTGCGGTTGACCCCAAGTTGACCAACGAAAAGTGTAATTTTTGGCATTTCCGGTTTGACGCCAACGCCGACATGAAAATGAACGCGCTGACTGATGTGATTGCCGAAGATAAAGGCATGAAGAAGATTTATCTTCTGGGTCAGAACTATTCGTTCGGTAAAGCCGTTGCTGCTGCCGCAGTCCGGTTTCTTGGTGAAAAGCGCCCTGATCTGAAAATCGTTGGTAATGAATTGCACCCGATTGGCAAGGTCAAGGACTTCACACCATATGTAGCCAAAATCAAGGCTTCTGGTGCCCAGGCACTGATCACCGGTAACTGGGGCGGCGACATGCTGAACCTGGCGAACGCGATTAACTCATCTGGCCTGAAGCTGCCGACTTACACATACTATGCAGCAGCTGACGGCATTACCAAAGCCATTGGTAAAGGCGGCGTTGGTAGTGTGCGTCTGGTGGGCCAGGGTCAAACCAACCCTCCGGGCACAGACGAGTGGGATGCCACTTTGAAGGCCTTCAAAGCCAAATACCCTGATGGTGATTTCACTCAGACACGGATCGCGACTGTGATGCGGATGCTGAAGAGATCCATGAAGGAAGCCGGTTCAACAAAGCCGATCAAAGTTGCGGCTGCGATGGAAGGCATGGAGCACACCACATTGTGGGGTGACGTGGTCAAGATGCGCTCATCTGACCATCAGTTGCAGATGCCTGTTCGCATCTTTGCCCACTCGGACAAGGGTATCCAGCATGATCTTGATAACTCCGGATTTGGTCTCGTGAACGAATCCACTGTTACAATGCAGGAAGCTTCGACACCGACCACTTGCAAAATGAAGCGTCCTTCTTAAGGATCGACGGTTCAATTTGAACGGAATTGCCCGGTGTCAAAATTTGACACCGGGCATTTTCTGCAACATGTGTCCAAAAACATCCTGATTTAAATTTTTGATCTGACCCCGGAGTTACCCCGACCGTGGCTGAACTTATTATATTTTCGTTATTGAACGGCCTTGTTTATGGCTTGCTTCTCTTCATGCTGGCCAGTGGCCTGACCCTGATCTTTTCCATGATGGGCGTACTCAACTTCGCTCATGCCAGTATTTATATGCTGGGCGCCTATATCGCCTATACCATCAGCCAATATGTTGGCTTTTGGCCGGGCTTGATCATTGCGCCCATTGTTGTTGGCCTTTTTGGCGCCCTGGTCGAACGCTATGGCCTGCGGCATGTCCATAAATATGGCCACGTCGCCGAATTGATCTTCACTTTCGGCCTCGCCTTCCTGATTGAAGAATTTGTCCAGTTGATCTGGGGTAAACAGACGGTTGCCTACGCTCAGCCGGAACTGCTCGATTTCTCCCTGTTTGAAATGTATGGCTCGACCTTCCCGGCCTATCGCGGCTTTATGCTGCTGGTCTCGGTCGCTATTTTTGTTGGCTTGCTGGTGGTCCTGACACGCAGCCGTGTTGGTCTGATCATTAACGCCGCCATTACCCATCCCAACATGGTTGCCATGCTGGGTCACAATGTGCCGTTGGTCTTCATGGGCGTGTTTGGTGTGGGCTCTGCCCTGGCAGGACTAGCCGGGGTTATCGCCGGACCGGTACTGGGGACGGCACCTGGTATGGCGGTGGTGCTCGGGCCGATCGTCTTTGTGGTCATTGTGGTGGGGGGGCTTGGCTCCCTTGTCGGTGCCTTTGTGGCTTCGATATTGATTGGCATGCTGCAAACCTTTGCTGTTGCCGTTGACTATTCTTTCCTCCAGTTCTTCGGACATTTAGGCCTCGATATGGACCCGGATGGCGCCCTGAGCGACCTGTATACAGTGACCATTGCCCAGCTTGGGCCGATTATGCCGTATATGCTGCTGGTCCTGATCCTGATCTTCCGACCGACCGGCTTGTTTGGGACACGTGAAGTATGAGTAACATGTCAGAAACCGCAGGCGTCGCCCGCAAAGCTTCTTTCCTCAGTCGTTATGCCATCTGGCTGGTCCCGGCAATCATCGTCGCCATCATGCCACCGGTGCTGGACTCCAATGTGGCCATGGCCGTTCTGAACCAGATGGGTATCGCTGTGATCTTTACAGTGGCCTACAACATGATGCTGGGGCAGGGGGGCATGCTGTCCTTCGGCTTTGCCGTCTATTTTGGTCTCGGTGGCTATTTCGCTATTCATGGCGTCAACATCATTTCAGAAGGCGGATGGCCTATACCGTTGCCGTTTGTACCATTCCTTGGTGGTTTGGCCGGACTGGCTTTTGGCGCACTGTTTGGTAGTTTCTCGACCAACCGGGCGGGCACTGTGTTTGCCATGATCTCGCTTGGTCTCGGTGAAATGATGGCGTCATCTTCGCTGATTTTCAGCAAGTTTTCGGGCGGCGAAGAAGGCATTACCACTGATCGCACCGAAGTCCCGCCGTTTTTTGGTGTGGAATTCACCACGGAACAAGAGATCTATTATCTCATTGCAGGCTGGGTCTTTTTTGCAGTCTTCCTGATGTACCGCTTCTCTCGCACACCTATTGGCCGCATTGCCAACGCGGTGCGTGACAATCCTGAGCGAGCAGAATTTCTGGGCTATAGCCAGAAATGGGTACGCTTTATGTCGTTCTCGGTTGCTGGTTGCTTTGCCGGGGTGGCAGGTGCCTTGTTTGCCTTGAACTACGAGATTGTCACTGAAGAAACAGTGGGCGCGCTGACATCCGGCGTGGTGCTGTTGCAAGCCTATATCGGTGGCATTGGTTTCTTTGCCGGGCCGATTGTAGGTGCCGTGATTTTCACCTTGCTACAGACTTTGATGTCCAACTATACGGAAATCTGGGCCTTGTATGTGGGCGTGGTTTTCGTTGGGACCGTGATGTATGCGCCGGCTGGTCTGACCGGTTTGATCATGATGCACATTCCGGTTTACCGGGTCGGGCGTATGGGCAAATTGACTGTGCCTTATGCACGGATCGCTTTGCCAGCCTTGATTTGTGCCTTGGGTGCCATCGGCTTCCTTGAGTTGTGGCAACATATCAGTGCTGGGGCGACGGGCGAGAGTGAAATTCATGTCTTCTTTATGACGCTCGACTATACCAGTCCGATCCCGTGGATCGTCTTTATTGCGATGTTCCTTGGTGGTTTGTGGGATGCCCGTCGTGTCGCACCGGCCGTTGCTGATACTTACGGTAACGCCTTGCACTACGCCTTTACGGGAGAAGACCAATGAGTGCCGCGATCGAGTTGCGCGATGTCCGCAAAAACTTTGGGCCTACGGAAATTATCCGCGGCGTTAATCTGAGCATTGCGGACGGTGAACGTCATGCGGTGATCGGTCCAAACGGGGCTGGCAAGTCGACCTTGTTTAATCTGATTACCGGCAAGTATTCATTGAGTGGCGGCGAGATAAGTCTGCGCGATGAAGTCGTTAGTGGCCTGGCGCCGTTTCAGATTAACCGCAAGGGTCTGAGCCGCAGTTTTCAGGTCACCAACATTTTCCCGCGCATGAGCGTTTACGAAAACATCCGCTGTGGGGTTTTGTGGTCGCTCGGCTACAAATATTCCTTCTGGCACATTGTTGATAATCTGAAGGATGTGAACGAGCGTACGGCTGAAATCCTCGAGGAAATCGGTTTGCAGGCACGGGCACAAATCCCGGCTGGTGTGCTGACTTATGCCGAACAACGGGCCCTGGAGATCGGCATTACGATTGCCGGTGGTGCCAATGTTATCCTGCTGGACGAGCCGACAGCCGGTATGAGCCACAGTGAGACGGATCAAGCGATTGCCCTGATCCGAAAGGTAACAGAAGGCAGAACACTGGTAATGGTTGAGCATGACATGGGTGTGGTTTTTGGACTGGCGGACAAGATTTCGGTATTGGTTTATGGCGAGATTATTGCCAGTGGCACGCCTGAAGAGATCAAGGGCAACGCTGCCGTAAAAGAAGCATATCTGGGTGAGGAGGCTGAATAATGTTAGTTGTTAAAGACCTCAACGCCTATTACGGCAAAAGCCATATCCTGCAAGGCGTTAACTTTGACGTTAAACAGGGTGAAATAGTCAGCATTCTTGGCCGCAACGGCGTCGGACGTTCGACAACCTGCAAAGCCATTATGGGTGACGTTGAACCGCACGGATCAATCCTGTTCAAGGGCGAGGAAATCGTTGGTAAAAGAACCCACGAGATCGCTCATTTGGGCTTGGGGTATGTGCCGGAGAACCGGGATATCTTCCCAACACTTACCGTGCGTCAGAACCTGATGCTGGGTATGAAAGAATCCCGTAAGGAAGGGGTCTGGAAGATTGATGACCTGTTTGAGCGCTTCCCCAACCTGAAAAGCCGGGCCGAAAATGACGCCGGTGTTTTGTCGGGGGGCGAGCAGCAAATGCTGACCATGGGCCGAACCCTGATGGGCAACCCGGACCTGGTGATGATTGACGAGCCAACTGAAGGTCTGGCCCCAAAAATTGTTGAACAGGTCGGCGAACTGCTGGAAGAAATTGCCGCGCGCGGTGTTTCCATCCTGCTGGTCGAACAAAAACTGACGATCGCCCTGAAAATTGCGCACCGTGTGTTTGTCATGGGCCATGGTCACATGGTTTTTGAAGGCACACCGGACGAACTGCGCGCCAACGACAAAATCCGTGAAGAGTGGCTCGAGGTTTAGCCCACTTCTGATCAAGCGCAAGACTTTAAACTCAGGGGCGACAGGGATATACTTCTTGTCGCCCCGACCCTTTCAGGCCCGATCCCCCCCATCGCGTTATTCGCACCGGGTCCAACAAAATCCATCCGTATTTGAGGTAATCAACATGACGTCACCTGTCTCTTTTTCAAAACGTGGTGCCATTGGCATCGTCACGGTCAACAACCAGCCCGTTAACGCCTTGTCCCAGGCCGTACGCCAGGGCATTCAGGATTGTGTGAATGAAGGGGCCGCTGATGCTGACGTCACCGCCATCATCATCATCGGGGAAGGCCGCACTTATATGGCGGGGGCTGATATTACCGAATTCGGCAAGCCGCCTATGGACCCGTCCTTGCATGCTGTCATCGAAACCATCGAAGACACGCAAAAGCCGGTCATTTCCGCCATCCATGGCACTGCCCTGGGCGGTGGTTTGGAGACGGCGCTGGCTTGTCACTATCGCTGTGCTGTTGCCTCCGCCAAGGTCGGCCTACCAGAAGTGAACCTGGGTATTTTGCCAGGTGCAGGCGGCACCCAGCGTTTGCCGCGTCTGGTTGGTGTTGAAAAAGCGCTCGACATGATGACAACCGGCAAGCCCATCGGTGCCAAAGAAGCTTTGGCTCAAGGCGTGATTGATCACATCGTTGACGGTGACCTGCTGGATGGCGCCGTGGCTTATGCACAACAAGTAGTGGCTGAAGGCAAACCGCTGGTACGGGTTCAGGATCTGGACGACAAGATCGCCCCGGCCCGTGGCAACGATGATGTCTATGACAATTATCGCAAAAGTGTCGCCCGTCGCACGCGTGGCTTTTTTGCCCCCGACCAGATTATCGATTGCGTAAAGGATGCCGTGAACCTGCCCTTTGCCGAGGGCTTGAAGATGGAGCGTGAGCGCTTTGTCAAATGCATGGAGTCACCGCAGTCATCCGGTTTGATGTACGCCTTTTTCACCGAGCGTGCGGCCAACAAAATTCCCGATATTCCCAAGGATACGCCGCTGCGTGACCTGAAAAAGATTGGCATCATCGGCTGTGGCACCATGGGTGGCGGTATCGCCATGAACTTTGCCAGTGCCGGTATTCCGGTAACTATCCTGGAGATGACGGAAGAAGCACTGGAGCGGGGCCTCGGTATTATCGAAGGCAACTATGCCGCCACGGTCAAAAAAGGCCGCCTCAGCCAGGATCGTATGGATGCGGCCATGGGCAACATTACCGGCACGAACAATTACGAAGATCTGAGCGACGTCGACATGGTGATCGAAGCCGTGTTTGAGGAAATGGACGTCAAGCACAAGGTCTTTGCCCGCCTCGATGAAGTTTGCAAGCCAGGAGCGATCCTCGCCACCAACACTTCGGGTCTGGATGTCAATGAAATCGCTGACGGCACCTCGCGGCCAGGCGATGTGGTCGGACTGCATTTCTTCTCACCGGCCAACGTCATGCGCTTGCTGGAAGTTGTGCGCGGTGCCAAAACCGAAAAGGATGTTTTGGCTACGGTCATGAAGATGACCAAATCCATAGGCAAGATCGGCGTCATGGTTGGCGTCTGCGAAGGCTTCGTTGGCAACAGGATGCTTGGCCCTTACTTAAGGGAAGCTAACTTCCTGATCGAAGAAGGTGCCACACCGGCACAGGTTGATGCCGCTGTCTTTGGCCTCGGTCTGGCCATGGGCCCCTTCACCATGAGTGATCTGGCTGGTAACGATGTGGGCTGGCGCATCCGCAAGGGCAAGGCTGGCGAGCGTCGCAATGATGTGCGCTATTCCGATGTGGGTGACCGCATTTGCGAACAAGGCTGGTTTGGTCAAAAAACAAAACGTGGCTGGTACATCTACGAAGAAGGCAGTCGCACACCGAAGCCCGATCCAGAAGTCGAAGCCATCATTCGTCAGTCCGCCGAAGAAAAAGGTATCGCACAGCGCGACATAACTGATCAGGAAATTATTGAGCGTTGCTTCTATTCCATGGTCAATGAAGGGGCCAAGATCCTTGAAGAAGGCATGGCCATTCGTGCCAGCGACATCGACGTGATCTGGCTTAACGGTTACGGTTTCCCAAGCTATCGTGGCGGACCCATGATGTGGGGCGATACCGAAGGTCTGGCAAATGTTGTTGATCGCCTGAAGCATTATCAGGCCGAACATCCCGGCCCGTTCTGGGAAATTTCACCGTTGCTGATCCGTCTGGCCGAAGAAGGCAAGACATTCGCTGACTACGATAAGGAATAGGGAACAGATATGTCTGTCACAGATCATTTTTCCGACACCTACGCTGAAGCAAGGGAAAAATTTCTTGCATCAGCCGAATGGGCCAAAGGAGAAATTGAAAGTTATCCTCACCCGTTGAAAGGACCCGATGGTGGTGACCTTGCCATGGACATCGCTTGGTTTGGTCCTCGTGACGCGAAGGGACTGCTGATCATTTCTTCTGGCACACACGGCGTCGAAGGCTATTGCGGTTCGGGTATTCAAGTCGGTTTGCTTCGAAACAACATCGTCGATGAGTTGCCTGAAAACGTTGCCCTGTTGATGGTGCATGCGCACAATCCACATGGTTTTGCCTGGCAGCGCCGGGTGACGGAAGACAACGTCGATCTGAACCGGAACTTCCGTGACTATGACGACATCCCGAAAAATGAAGCCTATGCCGGTGTGCATGAAATGCTGATCCCGGCGGACTGGGACGGACCGGCAAGGGAGGCCGCCGACAAGGCCATTGCGGCTTATAAGGAAGAGTACGGGGCTCCGACTTTCCAGTCAGCTGTTGGCCAGGGCCAGCATGATTTTGCGGACGGCCTGTTTTTTGGTGGGAATAAACCCACTTGGTCACGCACCAACATGGAAGCCATGGCGCACAAATATTGCGGTCAGGCCAAAGATGTGGCGATGCTTGATTTACACACTGGTCTTGGCCCCAGGGGGTATGGTGAGATGCTGTTTGTCGAAAAAGACATTCCCGCAGAATGGCAACGGGCCCAGGCCTGGTACGGTGCAGATGAAGTTCGTAATCCGGCCTTGGGCACTTCAGTTTCAACGCCTGTTACCGGCACCATTGATGGCGCTTATCGCCCAGCTATTGGTGACGCAAATTATACTGGCTGCGCCATTGAATATGGCACCTTGCCCCAGGGGAACGTTATGAACGCCTTACGCGGCGACCACTGGTTATACGCCCATGGCGAACTGGATTCGGATCAGGGCCGCCAGATCAAAAAAGATATGCGTGCAGCTTTCTTCGGTGAAGATGAAAAATGGCAGCAGGATGTTTATGACCGCGGCCTGTGGGCCACGCAAAAGGCTCTGGCCGGACTGGCGGGGAGCTAGCGCGTTTCCGACGAAGGAGGAAACGCTGCGCTGCCGCAAACTCACTGTGGGAAACGATAACAAGAGCAGAAGCGATTCCGCCTAAATCGGAATAGCTCTAATTACAGCCCCAGCAACTTTCGGGCATTTTCCTTCAGGATTAACGGGCGAACATCGTCCTTAATGGCGATCTTTTCGAAGTCTGACAGCCAGCGGTCCGGTGTGATCGCAGGCCAGTCAGAACCAAACAGCACCTTGTGCTTCAGCATGGTGTTGGCATAACCAACCAGATTGGCCGGGAAGTATTTTGGTGACCAGCCTGACAGGTCAATATAGACGTTGGGTTTCAGTGAGGCGATGGACAGGGCAACGTCCTGCCAGGGGAATGACGGGTGGGCCATGATAATCGGCATATCGGGAAAATCGACAGCAACGTCATCAAGGTATAGCGGATTGGAATATTTCAGGCGCATGCCCATCTGACCGCGCATGCCTGCACCAACGCCGGTCTGGCCGGTATGGAACAGGGCAATGGCCCCTTCATCCTGGATCGCTTCATACAATCCGTAGGCACTGCGGTCGTTGGGGTAAAAGCCCTGCATGGTCGGGTGGAACTTGAAACCGCGCACGCCAAAATCCCGAACCAACCGCCGGGCTTCGCGGACACCCATCTTGCCCTTGGCCGGATCAATGGAGGCAAAAGGGATCATGATGTCGTCATTTTCCGCCGCGGTCCGGGCGACTTCTTCATTGGAATAGCGTCGAAACCCGGTTTCCCGCTCCGCGTCGACCGGAAAAATCACACAGCCGATTTTTCGTTCCCGGAAGTAGCCAGCGGTTTCATTGATGTCCGGTGGGTAACTGCGACCGGTATGAAAATATTCTCCCATACCCGCCTGAAACTCGTTGTAGCCATCGTCTCGCGTGCTGCAACAAGGCTCCTCTGCATGGGTATGGAAATCAATAGCGACCAGATCATCAATGTTCATTTGTAATACTTGTTTTGTAGGAAGGGGCATCGAGGTGTGTAACAGCAAGGCTAGCTGCGGCACCGGGGCGGGTCAATCACCCAAGAGAACAAGAACTTGTCACAGGATGATATTTTTGGACACAAACAAGACATTTTTCTGACAAACAGACATGATTGAATACGCTTGGGGAAATAGTAGTTGGGAAGCGTGATCGGTTGTTAAACCGGTGGGGAGCAGAGTTATTTATAACGTTGATGGCAGTATTTCAGTAGACGGAGCAATTCGCCGTCTGAAGGACATCACAGGGTTGTCTGCTGACCTGATATGGGAGGCGGACAAGGACCGTAAACTTGTTCTGTTGTCTGAAAATGCCGTGGAGCACCTTGGCCGGTCATGGTCAGAATTTATTGGTATGACAATCAATGAAATTATTCAACCCGCAGAACCGGGCTCTCCGGAGGTGTGGCCAGATAGCCTACATGGGTTTCGGAACAAGAACTTTTCCTATCAACATCCGGACGGCACTGAAAGGTTGTTCCAGATCAGCGCAGTGCCGATCTACACCGATGATAAAGATGAATTCCTGGGGGTTCGCGGGATTGCCCGGGATATCACGAAACTGGCGGCCCAGGAAAAAGAACTGACTGCCTATCGTGAGCATCTCGAGAAACTGGTGGAAATCCGGACGTCAGATCTGGAACAAGCTAATCAGGAAAAATCAGAAGCTATCCGAAAACTGGAAACACAGACAGAAGAACTGGAAGCCAGTCAAAATTCGCTTGATGAGATCAGCGAGCAACTGGAAAGTGCCATCCAAAGTTTTTCCGACGGGTTTGTACTTTTCGATTCTGACGACAATTTTGTGCTCGCCAACGATTTCTATTTTCAAGCTTACCCAAAGGCCAAAGAAATATTTATTTACGGGGACAGCTTTGAAACTCTGGTGCGAAAACTGGATGCATTCGGTGTTTATGGGTTGGAAACGCTTGATCCTGAAGTTCGTATACAGAACCGCATGGCAGTCTATCGCGCAGGCGGGTCATATGAATACCGGACCAGTGATGGCCTTTGGTATCAGATGAACCAATACAAAACCAGGTCCGGCGGCACCAGTCTGGTGCGGACAGACATCACCGATATCAAACGATCGGAACTCAAAGCTCGCTTTCGCGGCGAAATAATCGATGACCTCAACGAAGGTGTTTCCGTAAGCCGTATGGATAATGGTACTTTCATTTATTCCAACCCAAAATTTTGCACCATGTTCGGTTACGAAACCGACGAGATTAAGAGCCAGCACATCAGCGTCTTGCACGTCAACACAAACAAGACATCCCGAGGGATAATCAGAAGAATAAGTGACGCTGTTTGTTCAGAAGGCAGTTGGAGTGGTGAAGTTCTGAGCAGGAAAAAAAATGGCACATCGGTATGGTGCGCTGTCACTGTATCTGCATTCGAACATCCAGACTTTGGATCCACCGCCATTTCCATCTACCGCGATATCACGGCACGCAAGGAACTGGAAGAACAGCTGCAACGGGCTCACCGTCTGGAAGCCCTTGGGCAATTGACGGGTGGCGTGGCCCATGATTTCAATAATCTTTTATCAATCATAAATGGCAACGCCGAGCTGTTGGAGATTAAGGCGGGAAAAGATGAAGCCATAGCTGCCAATACCCGGTCGATCAAAAATGCTGTAGAACGTGGGGCTTCGCTGACGAACCGATTATTGTCCTTTTCACGCAGCCAGCCATTGGCACCCGTTTCGGCAGATGTCGAAGAACTGGTGGGAAATCTGGTGGAGATACTTCGACGGACATTGGGAAGTACGATTGAACTGCAAGTGAAAAATGGCATTGCAACCGCACCGGCCAAAGTTGACCCTCACCAGTTTGAGGACGCGTTGTTGAATTTGGCACTCAACGCCAGGGATGCCATGCCAAACGGCGGCACTTTGAAAATCGAAACGGCAAATGTAACGCTGGACCAGGATTTTGTTCGCAACCTGAATGACGTCGATCCCGGGAACTACATTAAGGTTTCAGTATCTGATGACGGAATTGGAATGACCGGTGAAGTGATGGGAAAGGTTTTTGAACCCTTTTTCACCACGAAAGACGTCGGAGACGGAAGCGGCCTGGGACTTAGCATGGTCTATGGATTTGCCCAACAATCACGCGGTCATGTAGATATCTATAGTGAAGTGAACAAGGGCACGAAAGTTGAACTCTATTTACCCAGACACCAGCCAGAAATAAACCAGGAAGTACCCTGACAGGACCCGGAAACAAATTACGCCGTAACGCTGCTTATTCAGATGAATGCCCATGCGGTGCTGCCCGCTCATGATTAGCCCCATGCTCATGGGGCTCAAAGGCGGTGACAGCGGTATAAACACCAAACAGCATCACGGCCATACCGGCCCCCCGACGCAATGTTGATTTCTGGATCAGGTTCTTCAGAAACGTTGCCGCAGGTCCCATAACCATCAAAACCGGCAAGGTACCCAGGCCAAAGACCAGCATAACAACAGCCCCGTCTGTGGCAGATCCCGTCGTCATGGCCAGGGCGAGGGCGGAATAGACCAGGCCACAAGGCAGCCAACCCCAAACGAGGCCCAAGCCAAAGGCATGAGCCGGAGATTGCACCGGCATAAAATGTTTGCCGAAGGGTTGAATGAATTTCCAGAAATATTGGCCAAGTCGTTCCAGCCAGATAATGGCGCTGTTCCAGCCGCCGATATAAAAACCCAGGGCGATTAAAAAGGCCCCGGCAATCAGTTCCCCAACAGGTAAAATTGCATTGATCGCAAGTGCCGAAGACTGTTCCGCCAACAAACCCAATCCGGCCCCGGCCAGACAATAGCTGACGATGCGACCGGCATTATAAAGCAGATTGTAAATTGCCTTCAGCAGGTTCGAGCGCGCATGAAACGGCGGCAAGCCCGCATTCAGAGCCCCGACAATCCCGCCACACATACCAATGCAATGGGTCGAGCCAAGAAAGCCAATGGCGAGGGCGGTTAGCAGGGTTGGGGTCATGGCACCTGATCATGAAATCTGAGCTGAGACCTTAAACGTCACGCAAGTTTCAGGCAATTCCCTTGAGGCTGTGCCTTGAAGGATTATTACTGAATATGGCTCGCATCAATCTGTCGCCAACCTTCATCACCGTGGATAAACCCGTTTGAAGCGACAAAGCCCGTATTCATGGCGGCGAGTTTCAAATCGCCTTCTGCAGGGTCGCAGGTGCCGTCCAGAACATTGCGAAACACTGTCGAGACCTCGACCATGTCGGTTGTTTGCGGGGACAGGCGGAAATGACTAACGCCACTATCGGCAAGGCGGTCCAGTTCCGGCAGCAAATTGAGGCAGGTAGAGGACAGGGTCTGGGTGCCGTTGACTGTCAGGAAGGGTTGCCTGTCAACGGTCATGACATCCAGTCCATCGGGGTCCAGGTCACAAACATACTGGCAGCCGTCCTTGTGCAGGCCATGAGAACGGGCATGATAACAGCGAGCGGAAATCGCCAGCGGCATGCGACCCCAGGCCTGAATTTCGGTGTCACAAATTTGCATGCCTGCCAGTTGTCGAACAGAATCGCCCGGTAGCTCAACCGGCAGACAGACCCGGTTGGCGCCGTTGTCAGCCAGATAGCCAAGGGTGCCTTCGTTATAGACGTTCACATTGGGACCAATAATATGGGGCTGTCCCTTCAGCAAGTCAGCGGTAGCGAAATCATTGGCTTCGATCAACAGATCGGGTGTGTTGATGATTTCCCGAATGGCAGCGCTTTCACGTTCGCTCATGATCAGGGCCAAGGTAGAGAAAACGACTTCCTTACCGGCAGCCTGCAAGCGCGCGATGATATCCGGCAGAACGGGTGCCCAGAGTATTTCGCGTTTGGAGCAAACAACTTCGCCCACATAAACAACATCTACCGGGGCCTCGTCCGCCATGCGAAAATAGAAATCGCGTTTTTGTTCAGGCGACCAGTTATACAGAATCGGACCCAGGGTGAGGTTCGCCCTGGTCGTTTCAACCGACGTGGCAGCGTTAATCGACATCTGATTTACCTCCAACCCTTGTCATAGGCACCGGCCGTATTCTTTTGACCTTCGGTCAAGCTGTCCAGATTTATCGCGGGGACGCATTGGCCATTGGCGATGGCATCAACAGCCTGGCGGAACCCGGTCACGACCTGTTCCACATAAGCCTTGCCCCGTTGACGCCCTTCAATTTTCAAGGCAACAACACCGGCTTCGACCAGGTCAGGCAGGATATCCAGGGTATTCAGGCTGGTTGGCTCTTCAAACAAATAAGATGTCTTGCCGTTGGCAATGAAGCGCCCTTTGCACAAGGTTGGATAGCCGACAGGCTCGTCTTCATCGAACATATTTATTGTGAATGTACCCAGTCTGGACTTCAGACCGTCATCGGTTTCTTCGTATCGCACGTGACTGGCTGGCGAACAGACACCGCGCAGGTTCGGCGATTGGCCTGTCGCATAGGAGGACAGGGAACATCGTCCCTCCGCCATCACGCACAAGCCACCAAAGGCAAAGACTTCTGTTTCAACGGCAATGACGGCATTCAGGGCGGCGATTTCTGCAACGGTCAGAACCCGCGGCAGCACAACCCGGCGCACGTCAAATTGACGGTGAAAAAAGTTGATGGCGTCGGCGTTCGATGCCGAGGCCTGAACAGATAGATGTCGGCGCAGGCCTGGATGGTTTTCCTTGCAATATTGTAGCAAGCCAATGTCGGCCAGAATAACAGCATCTGCTCCCAGGGCTGCCGCATCATCGACGGCCTGTCGCCAGGGCTCAAAGTTGCCGGGGCTGGGAAAGGTATTGATGGCAACAAAAATTTCCCGGTCTCTGTCATGGGCATAGGCCATGCCTTCGCGCAATTCCTCGCGATCAAAATTAAGACCGGGGAAATTGCGGGCATTGGTTTCATCCCTGAACCCCAGGTAAACTGTGTCCGCACCGGCATCAATGGCGCCGCGCAATGCCGCAGGCGTTCCCGCCGGGCAGACCAGTTCCAGAACTTTGCTCATACTATGCCTTTGCTTTCCGATCCTGTCGGGCCGCTTTCAGTTCCAGATCGTGTAAGCGGTTTTCCAGTTCAATAATGCGTTTCTTTTGCTGCCGGCTATTTTTTTCAAGGCCGGCGGTCGCGGCTGAGCGGATCATCTCCAGATCCCGAGTCGCCGTGCGGTGAATATTCGCCAGCATCCCGGCGATACGCGAGCGAGAGCCAGATATGATGCCGGGGACGGGTAATAGATCAGCGATGTGGATGTCGATACCATCGACGGCGTTTCTCAAGGCAACAACAATTTCCGTGTCCCCTTCAAACCGCAGGGCACGGGAGAAAAACAAGGCATCGCCATCAACACGTCCCTCCATCAGGTCTATCAAGACTTGCAAGGGGCCGGAGATGCCGGCAATCGCTGCCTGCCGGTCGTCATTGGTGGCCACACGCAGGGCAGGTGTTTGCGGTGACAGATCCAGTGCCAGATCAAGCTGCAAGTCAGCTACGGTAATCACAACAATACCGTGACTATTTTCCGGCAATCGCTTGAAGACTTCAGGGTGCGCCGTCAGGACACGCTTTAACGCCCAGGCCAGACCCTTGTCGAGAAGGATATCCGGCACAGGTCTCAGCAACAGGCTTGCAAAAAGGCCTGGCGAAAATGGGGGCACAGTAACTGGCATGATCGTTTCGGGCAGAAATTCCTGTATTCCGGATCAGGCAACCATTGTGCGTCATATCCGGGAAAAATAACTTGATGTCGATCAATTGTCCGTACAGTTTGTGGCTATGATGCACATACTTTTGATGGTTACAGGCCAGGTTAGAAATTATTTGTCCGCCGGCATTGATGTAACAGATCGTGCATCAACAGAACCTGAAGAGGAAAGTGAGGTCAGGAAACCCATAACCGGAGACAAGCACAAATGACAAAAACTTTCGAAGGCGGCTGTGACTGTGGTACCGTTCGCTATCAGGCTGAGGGGCCCTTGCGCAATGTTACGAATTGTCATTGTAGCCAGTGTCGGCGTACACATGGCCACGTGGCTGCCTATACCGAGGCGGAAAAGTCAGGATTTAATTTACTCGATCAAAAAGGCCTGAAATGGTACGCCTCGTCAGAATCAACCCGCCGTGGATTTTGCCAGGAATGCGGCAGCAGCCTGTTCTGGGACAGTCGCGACAGTACCGAAATTGGTATCGCCGCTGGCACCCTGGACGGCCCTACAGGTTTGAAGACCGTGGGCGAGATTTTTGTTAAAGACAAATCGGATTACTACCATCTGGTAGAGGGTTTGCCGAATCGTGAAGGGGGATAAGGCTATCCAATAGGGCCTTCAGATGTGTCGCTACTGGTCCTTTGGTTTTTCAGCTTTCCTGTGAACAGCCCATGCCGCCAGTTTGCTGGAGTATTTGTCGATACTGTGATCTGACATCAGCTTGAATTCACCAGCGGGGATACGCTTGACCTGAATCAGCCACCATTTGATTCTGTCGAAGGTACTCACGGTATATTTAAGCTTCGCCGCTGTTCCCTCGCCGACCAGATAGCTACCGTAGCCGGATTGACGGTAGCGCTGCGCATCAGCAAGCATTTTGCTGAATTTGTCGTACCATTTTGATTTTCGAATAGAAGAGAAGGGTCGGAAAAAAAGTTCCATCACCGATATCGTAATCGTTGCCAAGAACCGAAACAGGAATACAGCTGATGGATTTGGCAGGCGCGGAACGATATCGACGTGATTGATGATGCGATAAATCGGAGTAACAATATCGCTGTCAAAGTCTACAGTGCCTACTGGCGGCGATCCAAATGTGTAGCAGGCACCCGTAATATCACTGGCCAGGAATTTGGTGGCGGTAATGGCCAAAGCACCGCCGAGAGAATGACCTGTAATAAATAATTGCAGTCCCTCCATTTCCGGTTTGAGCAGACTGGCCGCGACATCCTTCTGCACGGACAGAAACTGGCGGTAATATCCTTCGTGCATTTAAAATTCTTTTCCGCCAATTTTTACTTTCTGAAGATTTGCTTTCACATCAGCCTTGATGTCCTTCAGGTTCTGCTCTGTGCCGCGAAAGGCCAGCACGGCAAAATTGTCGCTTGTATGCCTGCAAAGAAAAGCCTGGGCTCCGGAGTGACTGCTGTTAAAAACGTTTAACAATTCAAAGTCATGCGGCTTCAGAATCTCTTCCAGCAGCTTTCTGCCGTCAGCAGAATTTGTCGGCACAATAGAAGAGGCCAGAATGCTGGTGATGGCCGTCAGGTTTGAATTCTCAGGCAGAAATGTCTTCAGGCTTTCAATGATGTCGGCAACATTGCTGCCGCCTTCAAATCTGAAATAGGCCAGTCTTGACATCTCGGCCATCAGGTATGCTGTGCGATCACTGTAAGCGGCTCGCTTGCCAGGTGTTTTTAACAGGGCGGAATTGGAAAAATAGTCTTGCATGATGAAGTCCTATAAGGCCAGTTCGGCTACTTTTTCCACAGCAGAAGCGAGGCCGTTGGCGACCTTTGCCGCTGTCTCTGCGTAGCCTTCCAGGTCTTGCAAGTGTTCCAGGTCGTCCTTTAACTGATCGTTTATGCGCGCCATTTCCTTGTTCAGGTTTTCAACGTCTGCACTGTTCCTCAATCGAGACAATGTAACCAGAGAAAGAACAATCATGGCGTCGGCCAATTCATGGCGTGTGGCCCCGATTTCCTTTCGACGTTTTTTCTCTGCTGCATTAACAAGTCGACCGGCATCCATGGCCGCATCCTGAATGTTGACCCTTTCTCTTGCCAGGGCCTGGTCAAGGGCGTCGATCTCAGCCCGCCGCAAATGAAATTCTTTATCAATATCGTCGATACTAGACATGACTTATCCCTTTGCCTGGCTGTCCGAAGCCTTGTTTATGTCGTCAACAATTTTACTGAATTCCTTCGCCCGTTCGGCAAAATCCTTGATCGCACCAATTGCGTCCGCGAGCGAGGTTGAACCGTCGCCATTCAAGCTGTCATTAAGCTTGGTATGGGCGATCAGAAATTTTTTCAGGGGTTGGGCTGCCTCTCCCTTGAGTGCATCGTTATAAGCTGCGGCGGCTTTCACAAAATTATTGACGTTGATTTTGCTTTTTTTCTCCGGCACATCGAATTCGTTTTGTGCTTTGATGAAAATCTTCCTGGCATAGGAAGATTTGTTTGCTGTGACGACTTCAGCGACCTTGCCGTGATATTTTGCCAGCTTTTCAATGGTGGGCTGAGCACGAAGAGTGGCCGCTGCAAGCGCCTTGTATTTCACCCGTTCCACATATTGCGTTACCAGCCACTTCACTGCCGCTAGGACCGGTTCGCCGTAAGCCTTTATGGTACCAGACGGTATGACAGATTTTTGTGCCTCCGCCAGGGACGTTTCTATCTTTGCAGCTCCAGCCAGCGCTTCGTTTGCACTTGTTGTTACGGCAGACGCCGTTTCGGCGTCGACAATAGCCCTCAGACCAGCCACATAGTTTTTCAATCCGCCCAGGCCAGCGAGATCGCTTTTTTCCTGTGCCGTAGCGGGGAAGGGAGATTTGCCTTTGTCCTTTCCAAGAAAACGAATGACAAGCGAACAAGTCTTGGTGCCGGATGCACAGCTGTTGTTGGCGGTCTGTAAACTTGCGTTACCGCTGGCAAGAAGCGTCAGCCACCGTTTGTTCCGGGCCTTGGTAATCTCCAGATCAATTTTGTGCACTGTCGACGCGGTATCGTTGACTGCTGTTCCCAACTCAATTATCGGGGCCTTGTAGTCAGCGACGGAACAACCCGCAAGAATGAGTAAAGTGGCTGCTGATATCGCAGACCGCCAATGCCTGTAACTTCCACAAAAATCCATTTTCTTAGCACCCCCTTATCGTCAATTGAACAATAGAGTTGCACAATTAAAAGGAGAATAAAAGGTAAAAAAACAATGAGTACGATTGTATGGAAAGCTTCAGTGGTCTGATGTCGTCAACGGCATGGAACTCTGGAAAATTTGGAAGTATCTGCCCCGAAAGAGCTACACGGTTGTTGTTTGCTCTATTCGTTCGATCACCGGCTCCACTTTCTGAAGATCCATCAGATCGATATGACAGGCAATCAAGTGTCCGTCTGCGGCCTGCATGGCCTCGGGCATTTCCGTATCGCAAATCGGTCCCATGTGCCTTGGGCAGCGGGAAGCGAAGGGGCAGCCTTTTGGCGGATCAAGGGCGCTGGGGATGGTGCCTTCCAGAACGATGTGGCGTTTTTTAATGCTGGGGTCGGCGACGGGCACAGCGGAGAGCAGGGCCTCGGTATAAGGGTGGTAAGGCGGTGCAAACACATCTGATGTTTTGCCGCTTTCAACAATTTTACCTAGATACATGACGACCACGCGATCTGACAAATAACGCACCACCGAAAGATCATGGCTAATGAACAGCAAGGTGGTTTTGTGCTCTCGCTGGATTTCCATCAGCAGTTCGGTCACGGCAGCTGCCACTGACACATCCAGGGCTGAAACCGGTTCATCGGCGATCACGACGGCGGGGTTGCCGGCGAAAGCACGGGCGATACCGATGCGCTGTTTTTGTCCGCCGGATAATTGACGCGGTTTGCGCAGGGCAAAATCACGCGGCAGTTTGACGGTATCCAGCAGCTTCAGCATCAATTCGCGTGCCTTGTGCTTGTCGGTTTCCACGCCAAATTTCTGAATCACACGCATGATCTGGCCACCAATTGTGTGGCTGGGGTTCAGGGTGTCGTTGGGGTTTTGGAAAACCATTTGCAACGATCCCAGTTGCGCCGGGGTGCGGTCCTGAACAGCCTGGTTTTGAATGCCGATGCCGTTCAGTTCGATATCGCCACTGGTGGCGGTTTCCAGACCCATCAGGACTTTGGCGAAAGTAGATTTTCCACAACCGGATTCACCGACAATGGCCACCGTTTCACCTCTGCGGGCGGTGAAGCTCAGGGCTTCATTTGCCTTGACCTCGCGCACGCTCTGACCACTTACCAAAGCACCCAACGACGAGCCGCCAACCGAATAATATTTTTTCAGATTCTTCACCCGCAGCACAATCTCGCCAGGGGGCAAGGGGGAAGCCGAAGCTTCAGCTGCCTGCACATCCGTGGCATCGATGTCCTGCCAACGCAGGCAACGCACCATGTGGGGGGCTATCGATTGCGCGTCGTCTGCCTTTTGCACGGGCACTTGTGCCTGATCGCAAAGGCCTGGCTGAAAATGATCGCAGCGCGGGCCAAAGTTACATCCACCTGGACGCTCGTGTGGCAAGGGCAGCTGGCCACGGATTGGCACCAGAGGGCGTTCATTTTTGTCAGCGTGGGGCAGGGGGATGCAGCCGAACAGACCGTGTGTATAAGGGTGACGCGGGTGGGCGAAGAGCGGCACGATTTCACCTTCTTCCACGACCTCACCTGAATACATCACACTGACCCGGCTGCAGGTTTCCAGGATCAGGCCCAGGTTATGAGAGATATATAAAATCGCCGTACCATATTTTTCGGAAAGTCCGGCCACCAGCTCAACGATACCGGCCTCAACCGTAACATCCAGTGCCGTCGTGGGCTCGTCCATCAGCAACAGGGAAGGGTTTGACAACAAGGCCATGGCGATGATCACGCGCTGTTGCTGACCACCGGATATCTGGTGTGGATAGGCGTTCATCACCCGTTCCGGATCGGGCAGTTGCACATCAGACAGCAATTGGCAGGCGCGTTTCCAGGCGGCCTGTTTGCTGATGCCTTCGTGGATCATGGGGACTTCGACAAGCTGACTGGCGATGGTCAGGCTGGGGTTCAGAGCGGCCATGGGCTCCTGATAAACCATGGCAATGTCAGAACCGCGAATGGCTTGTAATTCTTTGGCGCTGGCGCTTGTCAGTTCCTTGCCCTTGAACTTGATGCTGCCGCTGACGATGCCGCCGTTGCTGCCAAGGTACTGCATGATTGCCAAGGCAACTGTCGATTTGCCACAGCCACTTTCGCCCACCAGGCCGACGCTTTCGCCGGGCATCAGGCGCAAAGAAAAATCAACAACTGCCGGAATTTCTCCGGCCCGGGTGAAATAGGAAATACACAGGTCGGTGATTTCCAACAACGGTGTTTCTGATGTGGCGTCCAGCATTGTCCGATCCGCCCTCTAATCTCGCAACGAGATTTCGCGCAAGCCATCGGCCAGCAGGTTAAAGCCAAGGATCAGTGATGAAATGGCGAAGCAGGGGACCAGGGTCATGTGCGGAAAGACCACGGCCATGCTGCGGGCTTCATTGATCATGCCGCCCCAGTCGGGATCAGGTGGTGGTAATCCAAGGCCGAGAAATCCCAAAACGCCGATTGTGATGATTACATAGCCCAGGCGCAAACAGGCGTCGACAATCAGCGGGCCACGGGCATTGGGCAAAATTTCAAACAGCAGGATATGCCAGGTGCTCTCTCCCCGGGTTTGGGCCGCCGCCACGTAATCGCGGTTGCGTAAATCCAGGGTCAGGCCACGTACGATGCGCATGATGCCAGGTGCACTTGCAAAGGTGATGGCGAGGATAATGTTAAATCCGGTTGCGCCGTATGTTGTGATGATCAGGATATAGAGCACCAGTACAGGGAACGACAGAATGATATCCGAGATCCGAGACAGGATCGTGTCGGTGCGACCGCCAAGGTAGCCAGCGTAAAGGCCCATGATGATGCCGACGACGTAAGCTGACAGGGTCGCGACCGGGGCAAAAAACAAAACCGCGCGCGAGCCCCAGACAAGCCTTGATAAAATGTCCCGACCAATGTGATCAGTGCCCAGCCAGAAGGTGCCGCCCGCCGGGTTCGGTGTGCCTGGTTTTGCGAAGGGTAAAATGGTCGCATTCGGATCAAACGGCGCAATAATGGGAGCAAAAAGGGCTACCAATGCCCAAAAAAGTACCAATAAAGCTCCAGCCATTCCGACCGGGCTTTCTCGCAATAATCCGATGGCGCGGACCACACGAAGGAGCAAATTCGGGGGGGCAGAACTGGTTTGGGAGAGGCTCATTTTACACCTCCCTCAGGCAAACCGAATGCGTGGATTGAGGTAGGTATAGCCAAGATCAGCGATCATCTGTGAGGCCACAGCAACAAACACCGTGATCATCGTGCAGGCCTCCAGCAGGAAGATATCCTTGTTCAAGGCGGCCTCCAGGATCAGGGCGCCAAAGCCTTTGTAGGCAAAGAAAAACTCAACCACAATCACCCCCGATAGCAGCCAGTTCACCTGTAACATGATCACCGTAAACGGTGCAATCAAGGCGTTGCGTAGCGCATGTTTCAAGACCACAGTTGACCAGGGCACGCCCTTCAAAATGGCCGTGCGGATATATTGCGTCGTCATCACTTCGGCCATGGAAGCACGGGTCATGCGGGTGACATAACCGAAATCATAGATCACCAACACCAGCACCGGCATGATGAGTTGCAGCGGATCGAAGCCATTGGTCATGGTGCTGGTACCAGGTAACAGCTTGAGCCAAAACACAAAAATGGCAACGACAAAAACCGCGCTGGCAAATTCCGGGATTGAGGTTGTGATGATTGAGGTCACGGAAATGGAGCGATCCAGCTTCGAGCCTTCTTTCATGCCTGACAAAATACCAAGCACCATCGACAAGGGAATCATGACAGCGAATGTCGCCAGACCGAGGATTGCTGTGTTGCCGAGGCGTGGCCAAAGGATTTCAGAGACCGGCACTTTGAAGCGCAGGGACTGGCCCCAGTCGCCTGTGGCAAAGTTTGCCGCCCAGGAAAAATAACGCTGCACCAGCGGCGCGTTATAGCCGTGCGCCTCCAGCCATAACTGGCGCTGTTCGGGCGATGAATAGGGTCCCAGAACCTTGGTTGCCACATCGCCTGGTGTGAACTCCAACGCCAGGAACAAAAGGATCGAGACGACAACCATCGTCAGCACCAGAGCCGCAATGCGCTTGCCTGCAAAAATCAACATAAAATAATATTCGAATCAGGATCGGTCAGTCGGGGCGAAGGGATTTCCTTCGCCCCGAAGACCATCAATCAGGCCAGCCAGACCTTGTTGTAGTGTTGCTCCAGGGCCACCTGGGCGTAGACACCTTGCACCCGCTTATTGGCTGTCACAAAGACCGAGCGCCAGAATGACTGGGCAATAACGGCATCGTCCTGAAGGATTTTCTGGATATCCGCCATGATCCTGGCCCGGTCACCGGCCCCCGCCATGCCACCTGCCTTGTCGAGCAAATTATCGAACTCAGGGTTGGAGTAGGAACTTTCGTTCCACGCCACGCCAGACCGGTAAGCCAGGTTCAGCACCTGCACACCCAGGGCCCTGTGGGTCCAGGATGTGAAGCCCCACGGCGTCGTCATCCAGCGATCCCAATAGGTGCCGCCTGGCATGATGTTGATTTCCACATTGATGCCAACCGGCTTCAACATTTCGACCATGGCCTTGACCGCATTCTGCTCCCAGGTCGGGTTGGCAACACAGTCAATTTTCAGGTTAATGCCACCGGCATGTCCGGCCTGGGCCAGGTATTTTTTGGCCAGAGCGTAGTCCTGCTTCTTCTTTGGCAGAGACGCATATTCCGGATGGATCGGTGATACATGATGATCTTCCGCCGGGGCACCCAAACCTTTGTAGACGATATCCAGCCACTTCTGGTGATCGATACAAGCCAGGATAGCCTTGCGTAAGTACAGGTTATCAAAGGGTTTTTCCGTAACCTTCATGCGGGCGATACCGGTTTGAGCGGTGATCGCCTGATAAAGATTGAGGTGTGGCATGGCCTTGATGGCCTCCGTCAATTCAACCGATGTCTGGTAGTTGGCATCAACCTGGTCAGAGGCAAAGGCCGCCAACTGGGCTCCGGGATCATCGCCGTGATCAATGTAGGTGACCTTGTCCAGATAAACGTCGCCACCCCAATAAGGTGCGTCTGTGCGTTTTTCCAACAAGGCCCGCTCACCGACCTTGAAATCCTTGAGTGCAAAAGCGCCGGTTCCCACCGGGTTCTTGGCCAGGTTGCCGCCTTCCTCATCGAAACGACGATGCACCATCAGGGCCGGGTAATCACCCATGCTTTCCGGCAGAGACAAATCGGCATTGTTCAAATGGAAGCGAACGGTATGGTCGTCGACCTTTTCCAAGGCCCCTTCTGACGCTACTTTCGACATCACCGGCTTGCCGTCTTTGTCTTTCTTGCCGGTGTCGATGGTTTTGGTCATGGAACTAAAACGACCCTGATTGGACGATCCCGTCTTGGGGTCCAGCCAGCGTGTGAAGTTATGGATCACATCGTCAGCATTAAAGTCATCCCCGTTCGACCACTTGACACCCTGGCGCAAATTAAAGGTCCAGGTCTTCAGATCTTCTGAAGCCGACCAGCTTTGGGCCAGTTTGGGTTGGGCAATATTATTGACGTCGATTTCGACCAAAGGCTCAATAATCTGGCGGGCAACGTTGCCTTTTTCCGACCAGTCATATGTCGCCGGGTCATCGATGGCCTTGACGTTCATGGAGACGCGCAAATTACCGCCCATCTTGGGTGTGGCAGCCTGCGCCGTCGAGACAGGACCCGTTCCCGCCATCACACCAGACATGGCGTAGGCAGCGCCGGCAGACATGCCAAGCCGCGTCGCTGTCGAGAGGAATTCGCGGCGACTGAGTTCGCCCTTTTCCATCTGATTTTTGAGTTCAGGTATGAGTGGATGGTGTTTGTTGGATTTCTTGTCAGACATATTCTTCGCCTCCTGGAGCGATCTTATGTTCGAATTTATAATCGTAATGGCATAAACTTGATCAGGTCCGGATCGATCATCGATCCAGATGCTCATGCTAACGAGAGTGATTATGAAGGTTCATCGATCTACTTGATCGGGATAAGTTTTTCCGTTGCGGGCCCCCTGTTTGCTGGCGGAAAATCCTGTTGAGGGTTGTAATCGTGACGGGTCTTGCGGATAGAGTCAAATCACACAGAATTGAGACAGATGGTTTCTTGACAAACGGCAGGATATTTTTGCAGCAAAGAAGTATTGGTGATTAGAGGCATTGATCAAGAACCGGACTTGTCAGGATCAGCGGAACCGAACAACATGACAAGAACCTGTAAGCGCCGGTGGACGACAAGCGGATGAAACATGAAGCGATCAACTGAACTGAACCTGATCAAACGGGTGTTATCCCATGTGGCGGAAAAGTCGACAGATATGGCGGATGCGACGTCCTCCCTGCCGGTGACACGCTATTATGATCCCGAGCGCTTTGAGGCCGAACAAAAACTGATTTTTGGCCGGCTGCCACGTGCCATCGGACATATCTCGCAAATCCCTGAGACCGGTGACTTTTTCACCCTGGATGCGGGTGATGCGCCGGTCCTGATCGTGCGAACAGAAGGTGGTGGCGTGAACGCTTTCCTGAATGTTTGCCGTCATCGCGGCGCTCGTTTGGAATGGGATGCCGGGGGCTGTGGACGCAAGCGCTTTACCTGCAAATATCATGGCTGGGTCTATAATCCCGATGGTGCCCTGATCGGCATTCCAGGTTCGGAAGGCTTTCCCGAACTGAACCGTGAAATCCATGGTCTGACCCGGTTACCGGTGCAAATCCGGCACGGCTTTGTCTGGATACAGCCTGATCCCAAAGGCGAACTGGATATGGCTGATTATCTGGGCGACCTGGACGCCGAGTTGGGCGGGTTTGACCTCGATACCCACGTGCAGTTCAGCCCCCGGAGATTCAGCAAAAAGATCAACTGGAAGCTGGTGATCGATACCTTCCTGGAAGGCTACCATGTGCGCACGGCCCACAAGGATACTATCGCCCCAATGTTCTTTGACAATATCGGATTGACGGATCGGTTCGAGCCACACCAGAGAATTATTTTCCCCAAGCTGACAATCAGCGATTTGGCAGACCAGCCGGAAGAAACCTGGTCGCTACGCCAGCATGCCAACATATTATATGTGTTGTTTCCCAACACCATGATCCTGGTCCAACCCGATCATATGGGTGTCTTTCACGGCTATACCGACGGCGTCGACGGCGTTGTTGTCGATGCCTGCGCCCTGGTGCCACACGCCCCGGCAACCGACAAGGCCACAAATTATTGGCAGAAGAATGTCGACATCTTGTTCAACGCCGTGGACGAAGATTTTGCCCTCGCCGAATCCGTCCAGGCCGGTGTCAAAACCCAGGCCAATGAGCATCTCACCTTTGGCCGCATGGAAAAAGGCCTCGGCTGGTTCCACCAGAGTATCGACCAAATTGTCGACGAAAAAGGTAGGTAAGGGGAAACAGGTTCACATAAATAGCATGTTTATCATCGAGTTCTGCTTTGCCGGAACGTCCACCGACCTGCTTTTTGAGCAGGTTTTTTTGTGGCCAAAATTTGGTCACAGCCTTTCACATTTGAGAGAGGCAGCGCGTTCCGGCTGGTCTTTGGTCAACACACAGGCATAATTCCTCATGTGCCGGATCAGGAGGATGGATATGGGAATTGTGCGTGCCTTGTTGTTGGCCGTTTTGTGCCTTGGTGTGGGAGCTTCCAGCGCCCAGGCGACGTCAAAGACCGCCACGCCTTTGCTGAAGTCTGCCTTGTTGAAATCTGCACATGGTCTTTATGTCCAGTCGTGGTTCAAGCAATCCAGCGGAGATTTGCGTCAGGATATGCTGGCCGCGCAAAAGGCCGGCAAAACCCTTGCCATATTCTGGGAACAGGATGGCTGTCATTATTGCCAGGCTATGCACGAGGTGAACTTGCGTGACAAGTCGATTACTGACTACATCAACAGCCATTTCTACGTCATTCAGTATGATCTTCACGGGAACAAAATGGCGTCGGGCTGGGATGGAAAGTCGCTGACCCAGAGCGATTTGGCAGGCAAATTGAGTGTCCGGGGCACCCCCACCGTGCTGTTCTATCGCGAGGCCGGGGAAGAGGTGACACGCCTGCCGGGTTACGCCAAGCCGCCAATCTTCAAAAAAGTGTTTGAATATGTGGTGGAGAAGGGCGACAAGGACGCTTCCTTGATTGACTGGATTCGCGCCAAACTTTCCGCTGAAACAAAGGGTTAAGGCCCAAATTTTCTTTCAAATTGGTGTTTTTTGCCTCTTCTGGGGTCCGCATGACTTGACTTGTTAAGCCATACCACCTGATCATCTGTGATCAAGCAGATGCCGGGTGGGACATGCCGCAAAAAGCAACGTCAAAAGAGAACGAAGCTGACGCACGGGCGCAGAGAATGCAGGCCGCAGGGCCGGAATTTGTGCCTGCTGACCAATTCTATCAAGCCGAAGTCGAAATTCGTCACCTGCGTGATATGGTCCAGGCCTTGCGTGAGAACCTTGAAGAAAGCCAATTTGATTCCGAGGAGCAAGTTCAGCAAGCGTCGTCGTCAGCCAATTCCGAGGTCAGTCAGTTGCGCAATGCCGTACAGGCCATGAGGGATGAGCTGGAAAACATTCGCTTTGAAAAGGAAGAAGCTGTTCAGCACGCAACCTCGCATGCGAATGACGAAATTGTTCAGTTGCGCATGGCAGCTCAAAAACTGCGCGAAGAGCTGGAAAACGTTCGTTTCGAAAAGGATGAAGCCGTCCAGCATGCTGTGACCACGGCAAATGATGAAATATTGCAACTTCGCCATACAGCGCAGGCCTTGCGCGACAATATGGAAACATTGCGGTTTGAAAATGACGAAGCGGTGCAGAACGCAGCTGTCGCTGCGAATGGAGAGATTTCACAGCTAAGGGGAACCGCGCAGCAATTGCGATCTGAACTGGAAAGTCGCACGGCCGAGTTGCAGGAGCAGATTCAGAACAATGAGAGACGTTTTCGCGACGAGCGCAAACATTTGCAGGATACAATTGGTGTATTGCGCGATGAGATGGAAAACAACCATAATGAAAATGCATAACTATTCTAACCAGAGACGCTGACGGGGGGCGTCATGGCAGCAATTAAAAAAAGTACAAAGAAAGAAACCGGATCAAAAGTTCGCAGTGCTGCGAAACGCTCAAGCACGCCCACAGTCCGGTCAAAAAACGGGGACGGCAAAAAGCTTGCTCAAAAGGCGAAGGTGAAGCCAGCGACCAAAAAGTCTGTCAAAGTCGACAATGTCACCAAGGCCAGTACACGCACTCTGGGCCTGAGTGATACGGAACGTTTGCGTCAGGCCGAATTACTGCTGGATCTTTCCCGCCGCATCGGTGCCATGGAATCGCTGGACGAAATCCTCGCGACCATGGTTGAAATGACGACCTGGGAACTGGGCGCTGAACGGGGCACCCTGTTTCTGAATGATGCCATTACGGGTGAGCTTTATTCACGATTTGCCCAAGGCAGTTTCCTGCGTGAAATTCGAATTCTGAATAATACAGGTATTGCCGGCTGGGTTTTCTCGGAAGCCGAGGGTGTCATCATTCATGATGCATACCATGACGAACGTTTTAACCGGTCCATTGATGAGCAGACGGGTTATGTCACGCGTGGTGTACTTTGTGTGCCCGTGCGTACGATCAAGGGCGATGTCATTGGTGTCTGCCAGGTTCTGAACAAGAAAAAAGGTCGCTTCACCCAGGCCGATTTGCGACTGCTGGAGCGCATGACCGAACAGGCATCTGTTGCTTTGCAAAGCACCCAGTTTGTTGAACGTATGCAGAAGACCCGCGAGCAGGAAATGGAATTCCTGGATATCGTGTCAGACGTAACTTCGGAACTGGAATTAGGGTCGCTGCTGCAAAAGGTCATGGCTGAAGCGACGCGGATGAGGGTGTTCAGAATTCCGTGTCACTGGCATAGTTTAAATATCCAACACGTCGTCTAATCTGCCTTCAAAATAGATTGAGAGTTGGGACAATGTCAAATTCCAGTTTTGCAGTGGCATCGTCCATTTTTGGGAAGCGT
>JABIFY010000018.1 GCA_018650465.1 Alphaproteobacteria bacterium | reverse complement strand
GAAAAAACTAATGAATTTTTCTTCTCCGGATACCGCATTCAATCCTAATCTGAATAGTCTGCACCATCTCTGTTGTTCAGGAATAAGGTGTGATCCAGATGCAATTGCTTGAAGCCCGAAGCTACTTGTTTTTCTGTGCGAGATAGTGCCCCATGGCGTGGTGTAAGAGCGGCCTTCTGATGCCTGCTTTTGCCGGTCTGGTTTGCCGGTTACTGAGCCGCTAGTAGTGTTGGCTCTTCGTCAGTATGGCTAATCTTTGCCAGAGTTTCCAGCGTCATGTATCTTCGGCACACAGCCCACTCGTCATTTTGCTCCAACAAGATGGCACCGACGAGCCGGATGATGGCTTCGTCGTTTGGGAAAATACCCACTACTCTGGTGCGGCGCTTGACCTCCTTGTTGAGCCGTTCAACAGAGTTCGTTGAGTGAAGTTGCCGCCAGTGATCCTTTGGGAACGTCATGAAGGCCAGCACGTCTTGCTCGGCCTCGTCCATACATTTTGCCAGCCCCTTGAACTTGGGCCGTAAGCTGTCTGCAACTTGACGCCATTGTTTAACGGCGGATTCATGGTCTTCCTGTGCGAACGCCGTGCGGATGGTACACGCGGCCATTTCCCGGTGCCCCTTGCCCACATGGGCCAGAGCGTTACGCATGAAGTGAACCCGGCAGCGTTGCCAGGTAGCGCAGAACACTTTACCAATCGCGGCTTTCAATCCCTCGTGGGCATCGGAGATCACCAGCTTGACCCCGTGAAGGCCTCGGCGTTTTAGAGTGCGAAGGAAGTCGGTCCAGAACGGCTCGGCCTCGGAGGCTCCGGTGGTCATGCCGACCACTTCGCGGTGGCCTTGTGTGTTAACGGCCACGGCGATTATTGCCGCCAGGGAAACGATCCGCCCATCGCGTCTAGCCTTGATATAGGTGGCATCCAGCCACAGGTAGGGCCAGTCACCTTCAAGCGGGCGTGTGAGAAAGTCATTAACCCGCACGTCGATATCTTCGCACAGACGCGACACCTGGCTTTTGGAGATCCCGGTCATGCCCATGGCCTTGACCAGATCGTCCACCGAACGGGTGGAGACGCCTTGAATATAGGCTTCCTGAATGACCGCCGTGAGGGCCTTTTCGGCGGTCCGTCGCGGTTCCAGAAAACCGGGGAAATAACTGCCCTTGCGCAGTTTGGGAATTTGCAGGTCAACCGTCCCGGCGCGAGTTTGCCAGTCGCGTTGGCGGTATCCGTTGCGCTGGTTGAGGCGTTCAGGATCGCGCGATCCATGGCTGGCTCCGCAAATATTATCGACATCAAGAGCCATCAGGCGATTGGAGGCGAACTCGATCATATGGCGCAATAAATCTGCGTCAGAGGTCTTCTCAATCAGATCGTGAAAGTGCATAGTAGGATTGGTCATCGTTGGTTCCTTTGTCAGGGTTAAGGTCGTCAAACCAAACCATAACAAAAACTGGCGATGGCCGCTCGCTCGGAAATAACCGATCTGGAAATGCGGTTAGTCCTGAGTTACACCACTCGGTGGGACACTATCAATTTTTTTGCAATAGATACCACACAAAGTGCGTTATCCGTGCGTTAACCATAATACATAGAGGTTCAGGTGTTCAACTGTCGTTGATTAAGAAACCTGTGAATAACATCAGCTTTCAGGCTGATTTACATAGGTTTAGTGGGTGCGCCGCTGTGTCATGCCGAAAATAATCGCACCAACACCAATAAGGCTGTAAATGATAATATGAATAAATGATTCCATAGTATTTTCTCCTAGGCGCTTGTTTTCTGCGCTTTTCCTCTAGAGTTCTTCTGAACGATAGTGCATACATTCTAGTGCTCAGTGTCTTAACAAAGGGTTACTAAATACTTGGGGTAACACCCAGAATAGAAATTTAATTATTCTGAATAAAAAGAAAATTTTCTTTATAGAAGATCGAATTAATGGCCAAAAGGTGTCCGAAAATTCAGGGTGAAACATGAATTTGAAAATTCGATTCGGAATATGGAGGGTGGAGACCTTGAAAATTATGCCAATCGTTTGGTGACGGCATCATAGGTTTCAAGTTCTTTTAGCGGACCCAGAGCTGTCAAAGTCAGAGTGCTCTCGAGAATACGTTTTGCCGCTCTCATGACGGCGGCTGCATCAACAGCTTCAATTTTGGCAACGGTTTCTTCCAGCGGGATAATACGGTTATAGACCAATAGCTGCCGTGCGGCCTGCTCACATCTGGATGAGGTACTTTCCAGGGACATCAAAATACTGGCCTTAAGCTGGGCGCGGGCACGCGTAGTCTCTTCTTCACTGATATCCAGGGTGCTGCGCATCAACTCATCACAGAGCAGGGGCACAACTTCTTTTATTTCTTGTTCCCCTGTGCCGGCATAGCCACCAAATATCCCGCCATCCTGAAACGATGACACGAAGG
>JABIFY010000163.1 GCA_018650465.1 Alphaproteobacteria bacterium | reverse complement strand
TGCTGCGGATGTTAAAAGTAAGATTACCGATGGGAAATGGGACATCAACAAACCAATTCCCGTGTCAGAGTACCCGTTCTCCAATGACGGCGTTTTGTTGGGCCATGAGGCCAACTACGCCTTCATGATAAAAGCCTATGGCATTGAGTTCAGCTACGACATGATTGCCAAAAAACTGCTGTGGGGTGCCAACGGCATGGACACTGATACTGATAATGCCGAACTGGTATTATTCTCACGTATTAAAAGCCTTGCAGCCCTGAACGGCCTTCCCAGCAACAACGATGCGATCCATACCTTCCTTCCAGCAATCGCGGAAGCCAAGCAGGTTAACAAGGTTCGTGACTACTTGAAGGCTCTAGAGTGGGACGGCGTAGATCGCATCCTGGATTTGGCTATGGCTGTTGGCCCACATGACGTGGCAATCGGCCATATGTCACTGATCCGTTGGTTGGTTCAGGCGTGTGCCGCCGCTGATGGTGCCGAAATTGGTCGCAAGCTCAACCCCTCTGCCACGGCTGTCTACGAGTACGTACTGGTCCTGCACGGTGAACAGGGCATCGGGAAGACCAAAGGTCTTCAACGAATGGTACCGAAAGCACTGAGACAGTACCTGAAGGAAAGTGTTGTCCTGAACATCAACAATAAGGACAGCGTCTTACAGGCCAATTCAAGTTGGATAGCTGAACTAGGTGAATTGGATGCAACTTTCAAAGCCGCCGATCACGTGGCCTTCAAGGCTTTTATGTCGCGTGAAAAGGATGAAATGCGAATGCCGTACGCGGCCAAATCATCCAAGTTCAGGCGTCGGACGGTATTTGTCGGTTCAGTTAATGAGCCGGAATTTTTGAAGGACAAGACAGGTGCACGGCGTTTTTACCCGCTGGCAGTGGAGCATGGCTTCCCTGAATGGCCTGATGAAGTTGTGGATCAACTATGGGCACAAGCATGGTCGTTATATGCCACAGGTGAGCAATGGTGGCCCACTGATATTGAAGCGGGACAACTTGGTACGAATGCAGAGGCGTTCCGGGCAAAATCATGGGCGGAAACGCAACTGGAAGGCACATTCAGATGGGACGAGGCTCTGTCACACAACGATGGTGATGATCAGGTGCGTCACACAGTTTCAGAAATATGGCTCCGGCTTCAAGGGCGGCCATACGACCGCCATACATCATTAACTCCTATCCAAATGGCCGAGGTGGGTCATGGTTTGCGTCGCCTGTGGGATGCTCACGGTGCGTATATGTTCAAAGGTCAGCTATCAATAAAGACAGGTCAAGGAATTGTCAGGGTGAATGCAACTGGTGGCAGAAACAGAGGTTGGATATTACCGCCGTATATTGATGAATATACGCGTATGACTGAGGCACAATATTAAAACTTCTCAGCCAATGAAGATTGAAGTTGAAAAAATGAAAATTACCAATTTTGACCGGGAACAGGTCTCAGAGTGGAAGGGGGGTGACCCCCTTCCGCCAAATGCACCACCTTCCGCCGGAAAGGCGCAGTGGTCAAGGGGTAGGGCCGGTGCGGAAGGGGTGAAGGGGGTAGTTAACAACTTTAGAGATTTTGTATTAAAGAGTGGATTTTTAGACTTACTATATCTCCCCATTATAGTTTGGGAGCGAAATACCCCCTTTTACCCCCTTCACCCCCTTCCACCCGGCCATTTGACGCGGAAATCGCGTCTTTTGACCCGTCAACACACACACACGGCCACTGGACACGTGATCGGAACCACTTGTCACCGGCAAATTGAAAGGAACTGTAGATGAGAGACCAACCCTTAACTGAAAAGCAGCGGCTTTTCGCCATTGCATATGTCAGGACCGGCGGTAACCGTGCCCAGTCAGCAAAAGAGGCTGGATATGAAGGCGTACGTGCAGATCAATCGGCTTACCAGGCATTGAGCAGCCCAGCCGTCCAAGCAGCGATCCGAAAAGAGGCGGAAAATCTGCTCAGTGCCAATGTCGGTATCGGCGCAAAGGTCATGGTCGATTTGGCTACATCGTCCAAATCTGACAGCGTAAGGCTCCAGGCTGCACAATCATTGCTGGACAGGGGAGGGCTTCCATTTATTCGCCAGACCGAACACAAGCACACTTTGGAAGATCATCGCACCGACGCGGAATTGAAGGCGCATATCAAACAGCTTACCGATGAACTGGGGCTAAATGCCAAGGTGATCGAACAAGCACCTGTCACCGGTCCCGTTGCGACTGAAAAGGGCTGATTTTTAACCCTTTCGGTTACTTTTGACGGTTACTTCTTGGCCGTTACCCACCCTAAAGTGAGCAATATCAACGGTTACAGAGCCGTTGGGCACTGGTTTGAGACACCAGTAACCTCATTTTAGGGCGCTTATTCATACGTCTTGATGCGTGTCTGTATGTTTCTGTTGTAACGCATCAGCTTTAGTCGGCAAGTCATTGATTTAATTAGTATAAAATCCAATATTATCATAATATAGCCGGAGATTTTATACACAGGAGTAGATCAAGTGGCTTTGAAAGACTTGCTGAACCCGTTGATAGGCGGCGACCCAACTACTGTGGCTGCCATCGAGCGGAAAGTGGCTCAGGCTCAGGAGTTGCTCAACACCTGCGACAGAGAAGCCAACGCCACGGCGCTTGAGGCTGAAGTCGGCGGTGACGCTTCCATTAAACGCGCTGACGCAGCCCGTGACGCCCTGAACGAGGCACGGACGCGCCTTGCATCACTCTCTGGCGCTTTGCTAGAAGCACGGTCACGCCAACAACTGAAGCAGGACGCCGAAGTCGAGGCAGCCCAGATGAAGGGCTGGAGGGAGACCGAACGACTGGCAAAGCAACGCCAGCGTCTGGCTGTTGAGCTTCAGGTCGCAGTTGAGAACCTCAACGGCACATTCCTTGAACTCCTGGACGTGAACGCCAAACAAGTGGCTGCTTGCCCTGACATCACAGGTGCCAAGGCTGGGACGACTGAGCCAGAGTTGCTGGGTTCGTTCCGCTTATACATGGTCAAGCTCGGTATGGATTGGGCACAAGACGCCTGGGTCTGGGGGCCAGACAGGATCAAGACGTTGGTCACTGTGATCGAGGACAGCAACGCAGTCATGCTGGCCAACCAGACCAGGGCCAAGCGCAAGGATCATGCAGCATGAAACAACGTAAAAACCCGAAGGGGGGGGGGTGTATCCAAAGCAACAGGCGATATGGCCAACGCTGGCGATATTGAAGACGCCCTGCAACGCCAATACGGCGCGAACACCGAAGCCACGCAAGAGAACGCCAGGGCAACACTTGCAAAGATGCCAGAGCGATCTCAACAGATGATCATAAATGCACTCGATAGGATGCCAGCCGCAGACGGTGCCTGGCTTATGGGCCGACTGGCCACACTAAACAAGGTCCGCACCCTGAAACGCTGACCTATTCGCACGGTCAATAACGACCGCGTAAACCGGCAACAAGGAGACAGCCACATGCCGATTACCTTTAAGCAAACAGCCGACGCCATGACGGCAGCGGTTGAACATTTAGAAATTCTGGGCGTTAAGCCAGGCTCTGCCCGATCAGTACTGCCCACAGCGGAACTGATCCAGGCGTCTGGATCAATCGTCAAGCATTACCGGGCCAGAGAAGATCAGGCACGGGAACTGGTAACAGTAACGTCCGGGTTAGCTTCCTCGACCCTGAAAGCTGCCCAGGCCAGTGCGTCCGCTGCCAAGCTGGCACTGGACAATGCCGAGGGTGCTACCGAGAAGGCCGACGCCATTTTCCTGCAAGCCAAGGCCAACGCTGCACTGGAAGTGGCTGTTGTCGCTGCCAAGGCTGCCCAGGATCACAAGATTGCGTCTGACCCTGCGACCCAGGCTGAAGACGCTGCACTGGCGTCTATGGCCGATGCTGAGAAGCTGCGGGAAGCCGCAAACGTGACCCAGGCTGAAGGTGAGGCCGCGATTGTATCGGCTGAAGAAACAGCCGAGGGCGTGGCCAAACGTGCGAAGCAAGATCACAACGTTGCAATGGATGAGATTAACCGTCTGATCCGCAAGGCTGTTAACGCTGCCTGAAGAAACCCCCTCAAGGGTACGTCCAGACAGTGTTCATCTACAGTCTGAAACGGGGCCGGGGTCGACGGCAGTTGACCCCATAAGCCTTGTTACTTTGGTTCGATGACTGCAGATATTCAAGTGCAGGTTATTCCACTTGTTGATAAAGGTCGGGGTCTAGCAGTGCGCTAACTGCGACCATCTTAGTGGACAGCGGGTCCGCTGTGTCAGCAAGATTTGCATGGGCATAACGACTAGCGCTCTCGCTGATCGCAATTACCTTCCAGACGGTCCTTGAGGTGCGCCCAAAGGCACCCTCTGACAACGAACGGAACAATGTGCCAATTTCAACCATGCGCTATCTAAGCATGAATTATCGCCGATAAGACAGGGCGTAAAGAAAACTTGATCGACCAATGACCTCGTATTTTTCCACAGGTTTTAATCATCACTGGGTATGCTATTTGTTTGCTGCTTATGGCATGGGGGATCACGGTGAACGTCTACGCAATTGTCGGAATATCGTTGTTAATCGGTTTTCTTTTTGGATACACAGTGCGGAGTTATTTGTCAGTTAGACGCAGACGGCGGAACTGGTAGTTCGGTTCACAGCGTGGCATTAGGTGACATTGATAAGCCGATCCGAAACCAAGCCAATTGGAACACATAATTCAACGCTACAAAAAAAAGGGATGACGAAACGCCATCCCTTTTTGAGTATTTTTCGATAACTACAGTGCTGTCAATCGACACCCGCACAACAAAACATAGAACTTCGTCTAATTGCCACCGCTATCAGTACCGCAAGTAGATGACGGGCATGGATCAACCGTCTGAGTACCGGTAATGGTAGCTGTCGTGCTGTCATCGTCACTTGTAATAGCCGAAATAGCCAGTGCTGCAGCCGCTGCAATAGCGACAGCAGTGGCAATTGCGCCTGCCGTTAAGCCGCCCGAAGCTGCAGATGCAGTGCCGCCCGCTGTACCTGTAGAAGACTGTGCAGTTGAAACAACATTATCCATATTCTGGAATGCTGCTTGCGCATCAGGAGGTGGTGACCCTGGAGGTGACGGTGCAGGAGGCGTGCCACCAGCCGGTGGAGGTGAGGTCGTAGACGAAAATCCAGGATTAACTGCCTGCGTCACTCCGACGAGATTGGTAACGGTAACAGCACCTTCCAGAACAGACACTGTGGTCGCACCATTGGCAGCGACATAGACCATAAATGCAGTGCCCCTGATTGCAATCGTCAAGACCGGTGTTTTGACCAGGTACGAACCTGATGACATTTTCCCCGAAACAAACTTAAAAGTTCCCTGCACCATCGAAACAACCATATTGTTGTTCGTGGAGTTCGGATCAAACACTAGCTCATCAATTAAGACATCACTATCCGGTCCCAAAGTAAGCGTAGTCTCGTCGATAAAACGAAATTCAACCGCACTTTCGTTCCCCGTCGTGATTGTTTCATCACGATATACCGGGTCCCTTAATACTACTTTTCGGTCGGTCGTGCCGAAATGACCTTCGACCAGCTTGGCAATCTTTTGCGCTGTTCCGACCCTTACTTGACTAGCCGCAAGTACAGGCTGAACAACTAATGGAAAACACACAGCCACTGCAACAAAAGTCTTGAATATCTTCATGTTATCGCCCCCAGACTGTAAAAATCATCCCAATTTTCACGTACGTTAATGTCATGTGACGAATAGTCAAGGAGCTATTGTCAAATCTGGTGTTTGGGCATCCAAATCAAGCGGCAATCTGATCAGTTTGCATGACTTCAATTCCGTCTCTGAATTTGACTCCTGTTATAACTTTTTCCAAGCTGTTGAAGCCGCG
>JABIFY010000162.1 GCA_018650465.1 Alphaproteobacteria bacterium | reverse complement strand
CGCACCGCACCCTTGTGTCACTTTCCCGCCGATTTTCCCCCGCCCTCGTAGCTCAGGGGTAGAGCACTCCATTGGTAATGGAGAGGTCGACAGTTCAAATCTGTCCGAGGGCACCATTTTACTTACCCAGGGAAATTTTCCAAAAATTCAGATATTGATTCCGTAAGGCGCCTGCAATTGATTCCTCAGGGGAGTTAAGCCAGGCCCTTGTCCTCGTCCAACCCCAGCCAGAGGCGGGCTTCAGCAAGATCTCGGAAAACCCGAAAATAGGCAGGATCGGCTAAACTGTGGCCAGCAAAAATTCTTAGCAGACCAAATGCCAGTTCAGAGGGCGCGACATAAGCGCGCCTGGATTGTTTCCCCATCGGGCTTTCAGCTGCGAGCTCGCGGAATTCCGAAGGCGAAATTCCAAATTCAGTGTTGTCGAGCATGTCAAAAAGCAAATAGAGATCGCTCGAAAATGCTTCGTCCTCTCGTAAGTTCGCACGCATTTTTCTCACATCATCGGCAGACAACGCCCCGGATACCTTGCAGACCAAGACGTTATTTTGTTTATCTATCTGGTATGAAAGTGGCACGTCTGCGTCCCTTGCTGTTATTTCTGACAGTATAACCTGTCAAACAAACTCGTCCACAGTAGGTCGCTCGACCGCGCGTTCTTCGATCGGCCAGTGCAAAATGGCTGCGAGAAGTCCCAGGGCAACGGCAGCCCACCAAACGGCGTCGTAGGACCCCGTTGCATCGTATAGATAGCCGCCCAGCCAGACGCCGAGAAACGAGCCGATCTGGTGGCTGAAAAAGACGATGCCAAACAGCAGGCCAAGATGCTGGGGACCAAACAGAGTGCCGACCAGACCGGTGGTCAGGGGCACGGTGGCCAGCCACAACAACCCTATGCAGGCGGCGAAAAGCAACGCTGTGAAGGGTGTTACGGGGAACAGGATAAAAATCATGATGACAACACTGCGCAGGGCATAGAGGGTCGCCAGCACGTATTTCTTGGGATATCTGCCGCCCAGCCAGCCACAACCAAGGGAGCCAAAAATATTAAAGAGGCCGACAAGGGATAGTGCCAGGGCAGCAATGGAAGCCGCCAGGCCTTGATCAGTCAGGAAGGCTGGTAAGTGGGTGCCGATGAAAGTGACGTGAAATCCGCAGACAAAAAAGCCGCCGATCAAGAGCCAATATCCCCGGTGGTGAAAAGCCTCAGCCAGGCTTTCGCGCACGGTCTGGCTTGTGGTGGCACTTTGCACCGGGGCCTTGCCAGCGACACCAGCGGCCAGGGGGATAATCAACATGGAGATACTTGCCAGCAAAGTCAGGGCAAAGGGCCAACCATAAGCCGTTATAAAGGCCTGCCCCATGGGCACCATGGTAAACTGGCCCAGCGACCCTGCCGCCCCGACCAGGCCTAAGGCGAGGCTACGTTTTTCTTCGGCCACAACGCGATTAACGGCACTGAGCACCACGCCAAAGCTGGTGCCAGACAGGCCCATGCCAATAAGCAAGCCACCACTGATATGCAGGGAAGCCGGGTCAGAAGCCTGGCCCATCAAATATATGCCTGCCCCATAAATCAAAGCGCTGATGGCTACTGTACGACCGGCACCAAAGCGATCAGCCAGGGCACCGGCGATTGGCTGGGTCAAACCCCAGACCAAATTCTGGATGCCGATCATCAGCGCGAAAGTTTCCCGTCCCCAACCCAAATCCTGCATCATCGGTGACTGGAACAGGCCGAAAGTCTGGCGGATGCCAATCGCCAACGTCAGAACCAGGCCACCACACAGCAGCATAAACCAGACCGCACGCCAGAAAGGTTTCCGTGCAAGAACGTCCGCAGATTGATCAGCAGGCATCGTTATCAATTCCTTTTACAGGCGAACAACAACACCTGGATTGTAGGGGCCAATGTCAGACTTGCAATTAGCGGCTGGAATTATATTCGTTGAGGGGGCGCTGCCCGGAGAGCTTGCGTCGATTGTTTTGAGCGACAACGGTATCAACAAACCAGGTGCCAATAATCACTTGGCTGTTAACGCGGTCGGGAATAACAACGCGTTGCAAACCACGTTCTTTACCGCCAAAACTCATACGGGTTTCCGTCACATTTGCAGTGCAATTACTGTCCAGCGTGTCAAGGATTTGGTCAATTCCATGCCGCCAATATTCAACCGAGGAGCATTTTTTCAATTCAGCAAATTTGTGGCCCGAAAAATCACGTCCACCTTGTAAAAGCATGCCGCGCCCCCAGTAAGAAATAACAAAGGATTCTGGTCGGCGTTTCTCACAGTCCAGGACAAAAACCCGACTAAGAAATTTGGCGGGAATTGGATCCGCACCCCGGTCCTCTGCCCAATCGCAAATGGCATCGACAGATGGCGAATAGCTGCCGGAATCAATCGGCCTGGAGTCCAGGTACTCAACCCAGTTGGTTTTCTGCACATCCATACGCTTCACATGGTCCAAAATGATGTCCGAGTACTGGCCTGACATTGTTGCCAGAACCTCCCAGCCCATCCTGGTGACACGCAAAAGTTTCCGCCGTCGCAGGTTTTGATCGACAACGCGATGCACAAGTTCCAGTTTTTCCAATTCGTGAATAGCGTTATAGGCCGGGCGTCGACTGTTGGTATCCAAAAAGGCAATGGCTGCCGTCACGTCTGTTTGTCGGGCGTCGAGTTCACACCGCCAGATAAACTTGAAAAGTTTCGCGGCCCGCTCGCTGAGTTTCACCTTCAAAAGGCTATTCAAACGGCGATCCAGATCCGACACGAGTCTCTGTTGCTTCAAGTCCTGCATATGCCTGCATCCCATAGTATGCGTGTCCTAAAGACACAGGTCCCAGCTTGCCACTTCTGCATCATATTAGCTAGTTACTCCTATAAGGAATTGCAGGAGTAATCAGGTGTTTAAACAGGATTTGGAAGACTACAAAGATGTGCTCGCCCGAAAATTTTTTGCTAATGGGCTCACCCTTACTGTCAACGACGACTTCGAACTCATGGACGGGCTGTTAATGGAACACGCAGCTGAAGATTTTCCAGGTGGCCCCTCGCCCCTGTTTTCACCTGAGTTCAATTGCATGACGCCGGATCGTAGCTTTTGGCTGGGCCTGGAAACCGAAGACGGGCAGTTGGTCACAACCGTCGCTGCGAAGAAATTTGATTTTGTCGAAAATGTTGAAGAACTGTGGAGCAGCTTGCGCATTCTTTATGACGATGACAGCAAGCCCACACCGGCAGACCAGATCATAATAGATACCAGGTTTCCGCCGGGACTTGAAGGAACGATTTCAACAACCGGTCGCGGTTGGACACGAAGCGATTACCGTCGCCGGGGTCTGGTACGCGACCTCGTGGTTCTGGCGCGGGCTGAATGCCTCGGTCGCTGGCTGATCGACTGGCATATTGGAACCACGACCGCCGGTCATATCGAAGGCGGTCGGGAGGTGTCCTGCTTCGCCTACGACCCGAAAAAGAATGTCGACCGCCTGGGCATCTATCTGAAGTCAGTGGGGGCTGAAAAAACCCTGCACCTGCACATGCTGTGGATGGGGCCCGATGAAATCGCGGCCCTGGTCAAGACGGAAGTTTCACGACTGAATGAAGAATTCGGTCAGGTGGCAGCGGAATAGAGGAAATCAAATCATGAGCCTGCTGCAAGACGAAGACAAAAGAACCAGTAAAATGCTGGCCATTCGCATTGAAGGCGAGCGGACAACTGTCCGAATGTTTGAAGGTGAGATCGATGCTTTGCACCGGATTTGTGCGGAAACCGGCATTGACCTGAACGACTTTTGCTCAGCCGCCGCCCGAAATCCAACACGCCTGGAGCACACGCTGACCGGCAAGTTAAGGGGTGCGATTATCAGTTTCTTGCTGGACCGGTGGCAAGCGGCCTGAAAATAATCGACCTGTTTTCTCTGAAATTGCCCGGACTGGTTTTTCCAGCTTATCCTTCAGACTTCTGTTTATCCGACAAAGATCTAGCCAGTTCATACAAACCATTACGAATGCCCGCGTTGCCGATGTTGTAATAGGCTCGAATCAATTTCAGGGATTCGCGACTGGCCAATTGCTCCTGATCAAACAGCTGTCCATCAGGCGCTTGCTTTTTCTCGGTTATTTCGCCCGGCATGTCATCATAGAAGAATGAGACGGGCACGCCCAGAAGCTGTGAAAAGTCATACAGCCGACCGGCACCGATGCGGTTGGCGCCGCGTTCATATTTCTGGATTTGCTGAAAGGTCAGGCCGACAGCATTGCCAAGATCAGTTTGGGTTTTGCCAAGCAATGTCCGGCGCAGGCGCAGCCGTCCACCAACATGAACATCAACGGGATTGGGGTTGTCAGTCACTTAAAACACCTCATTGCTTCGCATTTGGGGCGGTTCCCGATCAAGGGAATCACATCTGCTTTTGTATCCGTTGCCTGCTTTGTGGTTCACGCCGCGCTGCGGTTTTATAAAAACAGGAAACATCTTAGTGTATACCCCAGTATACGCAGACTTGACAGAAGGGCACCAGAAGAGACATCCAATTTCATAAAAAACCTTTGACCCCTTTGACTTGCAACTGGTGTTGTTCTTCTTTAACGCGTGCACAGTACCCGACTTAATAGGATAAAGCCCTGAAGTGATTCATACTTTGAGATTCTCCGACCAAAGAAAGTCTCAAAATATGCAGCAATTACTTGGCAAGGCCTTATCCACACCGT
>JABIFY010000161.1 GCA_018650465.1 Alphaproteobacteria bacterium | reverse complement strand
CCTGAAACATTCCCATCAAACGCCTCTGTGCGCCGAACGATTTGCCGATGCTTTTGCTGCGGCTGGATTGCCGGATGGGGTGTTTCAATACGTAAATCTTGATCACGATCAAACCGCGACGTTTGTGGCCGATGATCGTGTGAACTTTGTTAATTTCACAGGTTCTGTCGCTGGCGGGCATGCCGTTCAGGAAGCTGTGTCGCGTAAATTTATCTCCACAGGCCTGGAGCTTGGCGGTAAGGACCCTGCCTACGTGCGGGCAGATGCAGATCTGGAACATGCCATCGAAAATGTTGTCGATGGGGCCTTTTTCAACAGTGGCCAATCCTGTTGCGGGATTGAACGCATTTATGTCCACAAGGATCTCTATCCTGGTTTTATCGCAGGAACCGCCGGGTTGGTTTCACAATATGTTCTTGGTGATCCGACCTTAATGGCAACAAATCTCGGTCCCATGGTCAGCACTAAAGCGGCAGATTTTGTCCGGGCCCAGATCGCGGACGCCGTGGAGCAGGGGGCCACGAAATTGATTGATGCATCGATTTTTCCGGCCGACAAACCAGGAACACCCTATCTGGCACCGCAAGTTCTGGTGGACGTTGATCACACCATGCGGGTGATGAGGCAAGAAAGTTTTGGGCCTGTGGTTGGCATCATGTCCGTTGATACAGATGAGGAAGCCGTCGCTCTGATGAACGACAGTGACTTTGGACTGACGGCCTCGATCTGGACGCAGGATGAACAGATGGCCCTTGATCTGGCAGAGCAACTTGAAACAGGTACTGTATTCATGAGCCGATGTGACTATCTGGACCCGGCACTGGCTTGGACCGGTGTCAAGAATTCGGGCCGGGGCTGCACGCTTTCCAGCATGGGTTATGAGGCCCTGACGCGGCCCAAAAGCATTCATCTGCGATCAAAAATTTAATCTGCAATCGCCCTACGGAGTCGCAATCATGAACAAGACGATCAAAGGCAACTGGAATTATCCAACTGCCATCAAGTTTGGTCCCGGCACAATCAACGAATTACCTGATGCCTGTCGTGAACTGGGAATGAAAAGCCCTTTATTGATTACCGACGAAGGTCTCAAAAATTTCCCCATGGTGCAAAATGCCATCAGGGCCAATACAGAATCGGGCTTGCCGACCGGACTGTTCGCCGATGTCCAGGGCAATCCGGTTGGCGCTAATGTAGATGCCGGTGTGGTTGCCTATCGGGCCGGGGGCCATGATGGCGTTATCGCCTTTGGCGGCGGCAGCGCTCTAGATGCGGCCAAAGCGATTGCCTTGCTGGTAGGCCAGGACCGTCCCTTGTGGGATTTTGAGGATGTCGGCGACAATTGGAGCCGGGTCAACACTGATAATATTGCACCTGTTGTCGCTGTCCCAACAACCGCAGGAACAGGATCAGAAGTTGGCCGCGCGAGTGTAATTACCAACGAACAAACCCATCAGAAAAAGATCATTTTTCATCCCACGATGGTGCCAGGTATCGTTATTTCTGATCCGGAACTGACGTGCGGCTTGCCACCTCATATTACAGCAGCAACCGGAATCGATGCCTTTGTGCATTGTTTTGAGGCTTTATGTGCGCCGGGTTATCATCCCATGGCTGACGGCATCGCTCTGGAAGGCATGCGCCTGATTGCCGACGCTCTGCCAAAAGCCTTTGCCAATGGTGATGATTTGCAGGCCCGTGCCGATATGCTCGCGGCCGCCTCCATGGGCGCGACAGCTTTCCAGAAAGGCCTTGGCGGCGTGCATGCCCTGGCACATCCGATTGGCGCTGTTTACAATGCCCACCATGGTTTGACTAATGCGATTCTCTTTCCCTATGTGATGGTGGCAAATGGCGATGCCATTTCAGATCGGATGATGTTGCTGGGGCGAACGCTCGGTTTACCGGATGCAAGTTACAAAGGTGTTCTGAAATGGGTTCTGGATTTTCGTGAAAGCATGGATATCCCCCACGACCTGGCGGCCATTGGTATCCCCGCTGATCGAGCAGATGACATCGGTATGATGGCTCTGAATGATCCAACCGCCGGAGGCAATCCGGTTGCTCTGACTGCCGGAAAGTACTCAGAGATATTTTTGAAAGCCGTGCATGGAAATTTGTAGGGAACACTGAAGAGGTAATTGTTTGCCTGTGGCGGCAGTGCGACCAACAGAGGAACTGGATCATCTAACCTTACTTCGGTATTTGCGTTTCATAGGGCCACCAAAGCCCAATTCCAGTCATGGTTCCGGTCTTCCAATACTCTTCAACTGATTGATAATTAAGTAAAAAATGAGATCGTTGACGCGCGGATTAATGACTGTATGGTGTTCCCCCGACCAAAAAATACCCGCCTTGTTCCGATGGAGCAGAGCGGGTTTTTTAACGCGGCAAGGTATTCAGGAATAGTCATATGTCAGGGTCAAAGCCGTTACTCGGCCTCTTCTGTGCGATTGGGGTGATCTTCATCTGGTCCGGGTTCATTGTCTTTTCCCGGGCAGGCGTGATTACCAGTTTGACGCCCTATGATATTACGGCCTTGCGGTTCATGGTTGCGGGCGCGTTGGTGCTGCCTTTTGCATGGGTTTGGTGGCCCCGCCATTTGCCCCTTCGAGCCACGATTGTGATGTCCCTGTGTGGTCCGGGGGCGATCTATGTCATGCTGATGTATTTCGGCCTGCTTGAGGCATCGGCGGCCTATGCGGGCGTATTTGCCAATGGCTCCTTACCTGTATTTACCTCCCTGATGGTCATGATTATCGCCAGGCTAATCCCTGGTCGTCGTCAATTATTTGCAATCGGGGTTATCGTTGCGGGCGGGGTCATTTCCGGAACGCCTGGCATGGTGGCGGGCGGAGATAATCTTTTAACCGGGATCGGCCTGTTCCTTACCGCTTCTGCCGTAATCTCGCTCTATATATTTGGCGTGCAACATTGGAAGGTGACACCGCGTCAGGCACTGGCTCTGGTCACGATCCCGAACACCCTCGTGTTTCTGCCGCTCTGGTATTTTTTTCTGCCGTCTGGTTTGGCGGATACCGAACTCAGCATCATCTTGTTTCAGGCTCTTTTTCAGGGACTGGGGCCAGGGTTCCTCGCAGTCATCCTGTTTGCAGTTGCGGCCATGCATTTGGGAGCGACGCCGACCGCGGGTTTTGCGGCTGCTGTTCCGGCCAGTGCATCCGTGCTGGCCATGCCTGTTTTGGCCGAATATCCCACACCTATGGAATGGGGCGGTATCGCTGTGGTGACTTTAGGCCTGGTCTTGCTGATCGTTCGGCGTTAAATTTCCGGGGTACATCCAGGCTAAATACGACCAGAAAGCAATTCAACATGCATAAAGTAACACTCCCTCTCGGTGTCCTCGAGGATGCACGGGAGAGGCGTGGAGGCAAACGCTTTGCGTTTGATCCCCTGATTCCACAAAAGACGGCATTGCTTGTTGTCGACATGCAGAAGTTTTTTGTCCAGCCAGGCGAAAATGGCCAGCCTGGATATGCCCAGGGGATCGTACCCAACATCAACCGGCTGGCCTCATGTTTCCGTGAAACAGGTGGCACCGTGATTTGGATCAGCAGTAATTTTGGTGACAATATTCAAAATGACTGGTCGGTATTGATGAAGGAAATTTATTCCCCGGCGAGCAGCCGGACTATTATTGACAACTTGCGTACAGGCGGGGAGGGGTTTCCCCTGTGGCCTGACCTGGACGTACATGCGGAAGACTGGCAAATAGAAAAAGACCGCTTCAGTGCGTTTATTCATGGGGCCTCGGATATTGAAGAACGACTTCGGGCAGCAGGTATCGATACAGTCGTCGTTACAGGTACGTTGACGAATGTGTGTTGCGAATCGACAGCACGTGACGCGATGATGCGAAATTTCAGGACGTTGATGGTGACAGACGCGAATGCCGCTGCCAGTGATGCCGATCACAACAATTCACTGGCAGGTGTTGCGCGTGTTTTTGTTGATCTGCTGGACACAGATGAACTGATTTCAAGGCTTGTCGGTAGCGCAACGGAAGGTGCTTGAATGCGCATTGGCTACAATTCCGATTTTCGACCTTTCACCTGGCAGGATGGCGAAGAAGCTCACGGAGACCTGATTAACATCTGTCGGGAGTTATTTCTCAAGGCTGAAATCTCTGCCCAATTCGTTGCGCTAGAGCTGATGTCAGGACAGCTTGCCCTGCAAAATGGTGAAATTGACGCGCTGGTTGGCATCGCCATCAGCCCTCATCGCAAGGACAGATTTCTTTTTTCACAACCTCTGATCCAGACAGGGGGGGCATGGTTTGTTTTAATGGGCACAGATTGGCAGGATGATCTCGTACTGAAGGGCCTGCAGGAAAGCCAATTGGCGGTTACAACACCGACCGGTGGCCCGCTGCTGGCAGAAATCAAAGCTGATTTCCCGGCCCTGAATCTGACGCCCTGCGATGACTATAATCAGGCCCTGCAACTGGTTGTGGAAGGTACTGTACAAGCAGCAGCGCTCAACATTCATGTGGGCACCCGGATGGTCACGACGCAGTATCCTGGTTGTTTCAGGATACCCGTCGCGCCTTTCTTCCACGTGGCTTTGGGAATAGCTGTCTTGCCAGGAGATCAATCCGGCATGATCGACAGAATAAACTGTGTCATGCCGGGTTTATGAAATTTCCAGGCGAATACTGTCCTGACTGGAACGCCCTGCAGCGGCTGCTATAGTCTTGACTGTGAAACAAAAACTTCCCGTCATATTCCTGTTCATAACGGTCATGCTCGATTCCATGGGGATCGGGTTGATCATGCCTGTGATGCCGGACTTGCTAATTGATCTGGGTGGCACTGACTTGAGCACGGCGGCAACCTGGGGTGGGGCTCTGGCGGCGACATTTTCCGTGATGCAATTTCTCTGCGGGCCAACTGTTGGAAGTGTCTCTGACCGCTTTGGTCGCAGGCCGGTGTTATTGATTTCCCTGATGGTCATGTCGACGAACTATATGGTGATGGGGTTTGCCCAGTCAGTCTGGGTGATGGCAGCGGCTCGCATTGGGGCAGGCATTGCTTCAGCCACACAATCCACGGCCAATGCCTATATGGCTGACATATCGAAACCTGATCAAAAGGCTCAGAATTTTGGATTGATGGGGGCGGCTTTTGGTGTGGGCTTTATCATGGGGCCGGTCGCTGGTGGTTTCCTTGGAGAACTGGGACCGAGGGCACCATTTTTTGCCGCTGCAATTCTGGGTGCGGTAAATGCCCTGTTTGGCTTTGTCGTTCTGTCGGAAACAGTTACAGATGCCATTCGCAGGCCCTTCCAATGGCGACGGGCAAACCCCTTTGGCGCGTTTCGCTATGTTGGGCGGCTGCCAGGGGTCACTCGGCTGTTAATCGTCTTTTTCTTCTACAATATCGCTTTTTTTGTCTATCCCAGTGTCTGGGCTTATTATACGCAGGAAAGTTTTGGCTGGGACGCGACGATGGTTGGCGTTTCGCTCGGCGTCTTCGGCTTTTCCATGGTTGTGGTGCAAGGCGGCCTGATCCGCATCATTGTTCCGCGATTTGGTGAGCACAAAACTGTTATTCTTGGCTATTCAATAACAATATTGGCTTTCACGATTTATGCCCTGGCTTGGGAAGGCTGGCAGGTATTTGCGCTTGCCCCCCTGACGGCGCTGGGCATTATTGGTGGACCCGCCTTACAAGGCATCATGTCGCGGGTGGCGAACAAGGACCAGCAAGGAGAATTGCAGGGGGTATTGACCAGTGTTGGTGCGGTCGGTGCGATTTTCAGTCCCTTGATCATGACAAATGTTTTTGGGTTTTTTACCGGCGAAGATGCACCGATTTATTTTCCAGGTGCGCCGTTTGTTTTTGCCATGGCGCTGGTTTTTATAGCACTGGTTATCTTCATGGGGCGAACCCGCTTGCATGATCGATAGAGGGAGACAAGATTTATGACCAAAATAAACATTCAATTCACGTTGTTTTCGGCCTTTTATTCGCCACTCATTTCAGCCATTTCCGGTGGTTTTCTTCAGGAAGAAGGCCTTGAGCCCGTTTGGTCGGTCGCTCCGCCTGGCGTGTCCGCCATCGCCGCCCTGGAAGACGGATCAGCGCACGTTGTACAATCAGCTCTCAGCCAGGGTTTTTCTACGCTGGCAAAGGGTGAGAAACCCAAGGCGGTGCATTTTGCCCAGATCAACGAGATGGACGGTTTTTTCCTGACGGGGCGTGACGCCGATCCGGACTTTACCTGGGATAAACTGGAAGGGGCCGAAGTTGTCTTGTTCAAAGGCGGCCAACCCCTGGCCATGTTCAAATATGCCTGTCACCGGGCAGGCATCGATTTCAATAAAATAAAAGCAGTCAATGTGGGTGGAGCTGCCGATATGGATAAGGCCTTCCGTGCCGGGCAGGGGCAGTATGTACAACAGCAAGGACCTTTCCCTCAGCAACTGGAGGCTGATGGTGTTGGACACATCGTTGCCCAGGTTGGACCGCAAATTGGTCCGTGTGGATTTTCCAGCCTTGCCTCAACGCGCGAATGGCTGCAATCAGACATGGCCAATGCTTTTATCCGGGCTTATCGGAAAACCCGAATTTACATGGTTGAGGCCCCGGCCGCACAAATTGCACGGGCTGAAAAGGAGTATTTCCCGGCCATAGACGAAGCCGTTCTGGAAACCTGTATTGCCACTTATCAAAAGCTTGGCTGCTGGACGCCGCACGTGGAAATCTTGCAGCCTGCTTATGAAGTCACCCTGGATGTATTTGAACACGATGGTAGTCTCAAGGAACGTTACACCTACGACCAAGTGTGTTGTGAGCCACCAGAAGGTTGAAATCATTATGAATTCAGGTCTTTTGCTCAGGTAAATAAACTTGCCAAATGCCTGGCGAGCGGATTTTATGTCAGCATATGTTCGGCAAAATGAAGCTGATCTCTTTTGGAAAACTCCATGTGCCCTCTGGATTATGACATTGATGAAGACTTGGGTGTCGTTCATTTGCGCGGCTCTGGGCAAGTTACAAACGACGATATGCAAAACATGCCCACAAGGGTGGCCGCTGATAAACGCTTGCGCAAAGGGATGTTGAGTTTGACGGATCTTTCCAACATCACTGAGTACAAGGTGACGACAGAAGGTGTCGAACGATATATGGCGACGCTTGAGAGTACGCGTGAAGTTCGCGGCCAGTCCAAAGCTGCGATCGTCGCACCCATGGATTTGCATTATGGCATGGCGAGAGTTCTGGAACTGAAATCGGATGGTCGCGGGCCATTGCGATACATGGTCTTCCGCAACAGGGAAGATGCCTGCAAATGGTTGGGGATTGATGATCCCGAATCTGTCACAAAATAGGATACCGGCATCGCTTTGTAACTGTAAAAGCCGTAAACAAGCCCGTAACCGCGATATATCGTCGCGTTTTCGCCTGAGCGCTTTCCGACAGGCGGTAAGGCGGGTAAACTTCGTTCTCAATTGCAATATCAGAGCGTTTCATTTAACCCAATGTGGGCACCAGTTACAAAGGCAGTCGCGACTTCGTCGTGGTTAAAGACATGAACAGTACTGAACATATTCTGAAGTCAACTTCCCTGACATCGGCACGCAGCAACCAACGCCAAATCGCTTTTTGGCTTTTGCTGATATGCGCCATGGTTTTTGCCATGGTGGTGTTGGGGGGCGTTACACGCCTGACTCATTCCGGGTTATCCATGACCGACTGGAAGCCGATTACCGGCTGGCTTCCACCTTTGACTGATGCTGCCTGGATGGCTGAGTTCGAGCGCTACAAAACTTTCCCTGAATATCTAAAAGTTAATCAGGGCATGGACCTTGCTGGCTTCAAGTCAATTTTCTGGTTTGAGTTTTCCCATCGTGTACTGGGACGCACGGTTGGCATCGTCTATTTGTTACCTTTTCTGTTTTTCCTCTTTCGGGGCAAAGTTGAACAAGGCCTCGCGCCAAAACTCTGGATCATGTTTATCCTTGGCGGCTTGCAGGGCGGATTGGGCTGGTGGATGGTTGCCAGTGGCCTGGTCGACCACCCGGATGTCAGTCAATACCGTCTGACGGCCCATTTGGGCCTGGCTGTGCTGATTTATGCCTACGGGTTGTGGATTGCCATGGGCTTGCTGGTTCCGGCCTCCACACACCATCGGGAGCGCGTGGAAAAGCTTTACAAAACTGCCATTATGTTGGCCGCAGCAATCTTTATTGTCATGCTGTCGGGTGGCCTGGTTGCCGGTCTGGATGCCGGTTTTGCCTATAACACATTCCCCACAATGAACGGGCAATGGATCCCCGACGGTTTGCTGTCCATGTCGCCCTGGTATGTGAACCTGGGTGAAAATACGACGACTGTGCAATTCAACCATCGCTGGCTGGCGACCCTTACCGGCGTTGCTGTCATTGCTTATTGGGTGCGAACTATATCCATTGATCTATCGCCGGGTGTGCAGGGTATGCAACATCTGTTGTTGCTGGCGGTTCTGGGTCAGATCACCTTAGGTGTCCTGACGCTTGTTTATGTGGTGCCAGTGCCAATTGCCGCCGCCCATCAGGCAGGAGCGATGGTGCTATTGTCGGCAGTGCTGGCAGCGGCCCATGCCCTGAAAGTTGAAAGCTGAAGCATATGTCATCCGGCTTTGTCACGATCTATATGACAGCAGCCAGCAAGGATGAAGCACAAACCATCGCCCGTGCCCTGGTTCAGGATCGGTTGGTTGCCTGTGCCAATGTTGTTGATGGCGTGACGTCATATTTCCGCTGGGAAGGCGAAGTTCAGACAGAGGCAGAAGTTGCCATAATCGCCAAATCTCGGTCAGCCTTGGTCGGAGACATCGAATCTCGTGTCAAGGAACTGCATACCTATGACTGCCCCTGTATTGTGGCCTGGCCCATCGAAAGTGGCAGCACAGACTATCTGGACTGGATCAAGACGGAAACACGCGAGCCATAATACAGTTAACGCATGGCTGCCCTGCACAGGTCGCAGGTGACTTTGATCAAGAGCCGGGATAGTGTCGCGCCATGACTCGCTTATCAACAAATCTGACCCTGGCCTATTCGTGCCTCGCGCACGCCTACACCCATATGTTTGTGCTGCTGTACGCCACTGTTGTCCTGGTGTTGGAGCGCGAATGGGGCCTGACTTTTTCTGAACTTCAATGGCTGTCCGTGCCGGGATTTGTCATGTTCGGAGTGGCGGCTTTGCCCGCAGGCTGGTTGGGTGACAAATGGAGCTCGCCCGGCATGATGGTGGTGATGTTCTTTGGCCTTGGCATTGCTTCTTTCATTGTTGGCATGGCTGAAGGCACAACTGGTATTCTGATCGGCCTGACCTTGATGGGTACCTTTGCGGCCATCTATCACCCCGTCGGTATTCCCTGGTTGATGAAAAATGCCGAGAACCCAAGCCGCGCCTTGGGCCTGAATGGTGTGTTTGGGAGTGGTGGAACAGCTATCGCCGCTATTACCGCTGGCGCTTTGTCGGATTATTGGACCTGGCGCGCCGCATTTATGGTGCCCGGTGCACTCAGTTTTGCCACTGGTCTGGCGTTCCTCTGGGCCATGCGAGCTGGCTATATCGTCGAGGCCGAAACGGATCGAAAGCCACAACCGCAATCCAGCACCGGTGATATGAAACGCGCTTTCCTTGTGCTGGCCTTTACCGTTGTTTGCACGGGCATGATTTTCCAGAGCACGTCCGTCAGCCTGCCAAAAATAATGGACGAAAGACTGACTTCATGGCTAACCGGCGATGGCGGTGAGATCAGTGCCATCGGCATTGGTGGCTTTGTCTCTATCGCCTATGCCTGTGCTGCCTTCGCCCAGATCATCGGCGGCGAACTGGCAGAGCGCTATAACCTGAAATGGGTGTACTTACTGAGCCAGTTGTCGCAAGTTCCTATTTTGTTGTTTGCCTGGGCCAGCCACAGCCCGATGCTGATCGTGCTTGCCGCCCTGATGGTCAGCTTGAATGTGGTAGGGCAGCCTGCTGAAAATACCTTGCTGGGTCGCTACACGCCGCTTGCCTGGAGGGCGCGGGTCTTTGGTGCCAAGTTCGTTCTGACCCTGGGTATAAGTTCGTTAGGCGTGATGATGGTGCCCGTTCTGCACAAATGGGCCGGGAACCTGGATTACCTGTTTTTCATTATGGCCGGGTTTGCCGGGGTGGCAGGGGTGATTGCCATGTTATTGCCAGCCCAAACTGAACGACAGGCAATTGCCGCGGAACCTGCGGAGTAGTTTTTTAGTTCTGTCATGCGCGGGCTTGACGAATAAAATGATTCAACTTTTTTTCTTCATCTTCTGCAATTGTGCCTTGAATTTTTCACAAGGGTCGATGTCCTCAAGACGGGCTGTGAACCAGACAAAGTCAAAGGGCAGCGCACCGCCATATTGTTCGGCGTAGTCTCCGGGTATCAGCGCACCATCCTGAACCTCAACGAATGCCATACTCAAAACCTGCGCATTCTGCTGTCGTAACTTCAGGTATCTTGGCACTGCACGATCCGTTCGAACGTGGCCGGATCCGGCAATGAGCACGACGCTGTCACTTTCCTTCAAGGCTTCGACAACGGCATCCGCCAACACCGCATCGCGGGCTTGTTGTACCTTGATGACGGCACCCAGATGTTTGCGCGGCATCATCTTGCAGTGTGAAATAAAGATATCATCTTCCAGGCGGCCCAATTGATCAGATGACAACGGAATTTCCAGTTTACTGCGGGCGAGAACATCAGCGGGCAATGCATCAAACCCCTGACGCGCGAGTTTAGGTGACAAGATGCGTGGGAAATTGGCAGCTATGATTTGTGACCCACCTGAGAAAGCCGTATTGGCAATGGGCGCATACCAGTCCCAGTTTGGCCATCCGGTGTCCTGCCATTTGACAGCATTACCCAGCCCGCTTGCGTCCATTGGCTGTGATTTGAGATAAGCGTCCAGGGCGGTTTGTTGATTCCAGTCCAACATCTCAAAGGCAACAGCAGGGCGTTTTCCCGCTTTGATCAGGGCGCGTAATATGCGGGCTTGAAAAATATGGTGATCGGGGTTGTCGTGCTTTTCACCCAGTAGCACAAACTTTGACTTTGATGCGCTTGCGACCAGTTCTTCGTAAGAAATGAAATTGTTTTGTGCGACTGACCAGATTTTACCGGTCAACGCGTGATCAAGGTTCAAGGTAGCGCGCGGCAACTGGCTTTGGCAGGCTGTCAGAAAGACAAAGACTACTGTGGCCAGCCACTTCATAGCATGAAACTCATTGGGCCAGCCTCAGGAAGATCCAGAAGATTGTCATCATTTGCGCCAGATTGATCAAAACACTGACCCGATGCAATTTTGAAAAACGGGCAGCACCTGCTGCGTCACCTTCGTCGCGGGCATCGCGTGCACGATTGATGACGGGCAACAGAAAAAGTTTGATTAGAACAAACAGGGTGGCCATGCCCGCAAGTATGGCAGCTTCCATGCGGTACCAGATGGGCAGGGCGGAAAGCACGGCGAGGATTGCCATCACCTGATAATAGACCGGGAAGACCTCACGCAGGAATTCGGCGGCGACAGGGCGTTCCAGTTTGGCGAAAACCAGCGGCGTCATAAAGACGGCATAAAACACCATGCCGCCCAGCAACAAGGCGGTGAAAGTGAGGGCAATGGAGTGCAGCGTTAAACCATCCATGCGACTTTTCCAAACTTGATTTAGATGAAACTGAAAACCAGATAGACGCACAGGAAGATGGTCACAAGCAGGACCATGTTACCGGTCGTCCAGGTGCGCGCCATGCTGCCTTCGGGACCGTGATGTTGCCAGACATAATTGACCACACCGTTCAAGGCACCCATAAATCGCTGGCGAATGGCCTGATCCGCATTCCCGATGACGGTTGCCAGCCGGTTGATGATGGCCGGAGCCAGACGGCGGTAAAACCAGTCCGTATCCAGGGAAATGGTCAAGGTGCGTTTCATCATGGGCAACATAATGAAAAAGGCGAGGCCGGCGAACAGCAACAACTGCATGGCATTCAGCACGTGCGCGTCCGTATAAGGTTCATAATCCACGGCATAAGGCAAAAGGGCATACAGGTATTCAGGCCAGACCCCAATGCCGATGCAGAAAGCAGAAAACAGAATCATGGCCAGGCGCATATTCCACGGCGGGTCTTTCGGACGCAGGCCTGAATCTTTCTGGAAGAACACAAACCAGGGAAACTTGATCCCGGCGTGCAGGAATACACCGGCGGACGCCGCCATCAGACAGAACCACAACAAAGCCAGATGTTCATTGGCAGCGGCCTGGTTGATCATGGACTTGCTGACAAAGCCAGATGTCCAGGGAAAAGCAGAAATTGCCAGTGCGCCAATTGTCCCGCACAAGGTTGTCAAAGGCATGCTCTGGAAGAGACCACCCAGGTCAGTGCATTTTCGCTTGCCCGTCATGTACAAGACGGACCCTGCAGACATCAGCAGAAGGGCCTTATAGATGATGTGGGCGAAGGCATGGGCTGCAGCACCGTTCAGGGCCATTTCTGTGCCGATCCCGATGCCTGTGACCATGAACCCGACCTGGTTCACAATGCTGTAGGCAAGAATGCGCCGCATGTCGTTTTCCAGCAACGCCATGGTGATGCCATAGAAGATCATGAACACACCAACGAAAATCAGAATTTCTGTTCCCGGAAAACCTCGGATCAGAACATAAACGGCAGCCTTGGTTGTAAAGGCTGACAGGAACACGGTGCCGCTCCAGGACGCTTCGGGATAGGCGTCACCAAGCCACGAGGAAAAGGGTGGGGCTGCCGCATTGACCAGGACACCAGCCAGGATCAGGGCGGTGGCGGCTGTATCAGGCTTCATGGCGCTAAAGGCCACACCGCCCGTATCAAAGACGAACAGGAAGATGCCGGTCAGCATCAACGCACCACCAAACATATGCACCACGAAATAACGCATGGCCGCTTTGCTGGCTTGTGGTGTATCTGCGGACAACAGAACGATCGTTGATCCCAGGGCCATAATTTCCCAAAACACAAACAGGGTAATCAGGTCGCCCGCAAAGGCCACGCCGACGGCACTTCCGGCATAGGTAAAGGCAGCCACCAGTTCCAGTGTGCGCTTTTGATTGAGGGCGAACAGGCCACCGGCAAATGCCATCAGGGAAAAAATAATGGCGAACAATCGGCTCAGGGCATCGACGCGCACAGCAATGATGTCATGTCCCATTATTACCAATGCAGCAGACGAGCCGTCCGGCATGTGCCAGACCTGCCAGATCGTCAACAGGGGCAGGGCCAGAACCAGAAGCGGGCGGATCAGCGATCCGGCAACGGGCAGCAACAAGGCACCAAAGACCAGGATAAGGCCGGGCGGAAGACTACTAATCGTCATAGTACGTATCCTTGCGACCAATGAACTTGCCGAGGAGCTTGGCGACCAAAACCATGGCGATGCATGTCAGCAATCCATACCAGGCGTGGAAACCAAAAGTACCATCTATGCCGAAATGAGGGTGCGGCGTGAGGCTGCCGTCGAGGTAGACAAGGACCGCCAGGAAAGACAGGCCCAGTACCCATAAAACCTTGATGGTACCCTTGCGTACCAGCCAGTGCAGTTTGGCTGCTGGGGCCGCTGATGTTGCAGATGTCGCGCTATCTGTTTCAAGTGTTTTGGAATTTGCTGGTGTTTCAGTCATGACATCAATTCACCGGTGCAACGATAAGGTTGGCAAGATGGAGTAGCGGGTCCGGAAACAGGAAAAGGGCGATACAGCCCAAAGCCGTAAACGACAATGCTGCAACACTCAGGGCAGGGGCTTCCTTGAAGACCGGTTTGCCATCTTTTTGAGGATCAGGCGTGTTGAAAAATGCCTGAATGGAAACGGGTAGCAAATAACCAATAGACAAGAGTGAGCTCAGCATCAGGACCCCGATCATTGCGACTTCACCGGCTTCCAGTGCAGCCATGCCCAGCATCCATTTTGACCAAAGCCCACCCATCGGCGGCGCGCCAATGATGCTGAGCGCACCAATCGTATATGCGGTCATCGTGATAGGCATAACGCGACCAAGGCCTTTCATATCGCTGATCTCGGTTTTATGCGTCGCCACTAAAATAGCGCCGGCACAAAAGAAAAGTGTGATCTTGCCAAATGCGTGCATGGTTATGTGCATGGCACCGCCGACGATCCCCGCTTCTGTAGCGAGCATGGCACCCAGCACAATGTAAGCGAGTTGACTGATCGTTGAATAAGCCAGGCGGCGTTTCAGGTTGTCCTGGCGGATAGCAATGACGGATGCAATCAGGATACTTGCAGCCGCCAGCCACATCAGAAAATCACGCACACCAATGTCTGCCAGCAAGTCGAGGCCAAAGATGTAGACCGAGACCTTCAGGATCGTGAATACACCCGCCTTTACGACGGCGACTGCGTGCAACAGGGCGCTTACCGGGGTAGGTGCCACCATGGCCGCTGGCAGCCAGCGATGGAACGGCATCAAGGCGGCTTTACCGACACCAAAGACATACAGTAACAACAACAAACCGATGACGACGTCCGACGCCTTGCCTGCAAGAATGCCGCCTTGTGTGAAGTCGAGGGTACCAACGGTAACATATGTAATGATCACAGCCAGCAATTGGAATGCGATGGATGTGCCAATCAGGATACCGAAATAGGTTCGCCCACCTTTTTTGGCCGCTGCGGTACCTGAATGTGTGACCAGCGGGTAAGTCGACAAGGTCAGGACTTCGTAGAAGATAAACAAAGTGAACATGTTGCCAGCGAAGGCAATGCCCATTGTCGAAGACAAGGCCACGGCAAAATAGGCATAGAACCGTGTCTGGTTCTTTTCGTGATGACCGCGCATATAACCGATCGCGTAGACAGAAGTCACGATCCACAACAAGCTGGCGACCAGGGCAAATATCAGGCCAAGGGGTTCAACTTCGAAGGCGATGCTGAGGCCGGGCAGGACTTCCAGCAGGGTTACCGAAGGACGTGCACCGGATAACACCGGCGTCAAAAGAGACGCGACCAGTATGAACAAGCAGGTCGCGGTTACCAGTGTCACGGTTTCCCGCAAATTTGGTTTATGCCGTGCGCCAACAATCCCTAAGACGCCGATCAAGGGCACCAGCAGGGCGGCGATGATCGCGATACTGCCGGTCATCCGCCGATCCCCATCAATTGTTTGGCGGCTTCTGCTGCCGTGCCCAGAGGCAGCGATGTTTCAATGCCAAAATAAACGCTGGCACCGGTCAGGACATAGATCGGGATTAACATGGAGACAGGCGCTTCCTTGACGACAACGTCATCGCTATCTCCGGCTTTGAAATATGCCGCCTCGACCACACGCCAGATGTAGATCACGGCCAACAGGGAACTGAGCAATATCAGAACTGCCACAGGCCACCAGCCTTTTTCAAGCACGGCGGTAATCAAGTACCATTTGCTGATGAAGCCCACCGTTAACGGCACGCCAATTAACCCCAGTCCGGCAATAACAAAAGCGAACATGGTGAAGGGCATCTTTTTGCCGATACCGTTCATGTCCTCAATCTTCACGGATCCGATCTGGTAATAGACCGCGCCCATGCACAGGAACAAGGCGCCCTTCATGATGGCGTGATTGAAAATGTGCAGGATGCTGGCGGTTAAACCTGCGACCGAGACCAGCGCCACACCCAGCATGATGTAGCCGATTTGTGCGACACTGGAATAAGCCAGCAGGCGTTTGACGTTGGTTTGGAAAATGGCCACGATCGAAGCGGCAAAGATGCCCGCCAGTGACAGCACCAGCAGGATTGATTCCAGCGGGATAACGTCGAAGGAAAAGCTTTGGCCAAAGATCGTAAAGACGAAGCGATAGAGAACGTAGATCGATACCTTGGTTGCGGTTGCGGCCAGAAAGGCTGTCACCACTGAAGGCGCATAGGCATAGGCATTGGGTAGCCACAAGTGCAGTGGAAACAATGCCAATTTCAGACAAACACCCACAATGAAGAACGCAAAGGCAGCCAACACTGGCCTAGTATCTTCGACGGCAGGCAAGCGCTTGGCCAGGTCCGCCATATTGAGCGTGCCGGTCATCTGATACATCAGGCCGATGCCGATCAGGATAAAGGTGGCACCGATGGTGCCCATGATCAAATACTGAAAGGCTGCCGTCAGGGCTTTGGGGTCGCGGCCCAATGCAATCAGTGCATAGGACGACAGCGAGGAAATTTCGAGGAAGACAAAAACGTTAAAAGCGTCGCCGGTTATTGTGATGCCCAACAAACCCGTCAGACACAAAAGGTAGGCCGTATAAAATAGTCCACGTTTATGTTCCGGAATTTCGCGGGCGACGCTGGCCCGGGCATAAGGCATGACCACCGCACCAATGGCGGCAACGATCAGCAGAATGAAGGCGTTGAGTGCATCAACACGGTACTCGATACCATATGGGGCTTCCCAGCCACCAAGTTCGTAATTGAAAGCGCCGCCTGTCAGGGTTTTTTCCAACATCACCCAGGCAAGGGCAAAAACCACCCAGCTGATAAATGTCGCCCAGGCCCAGCTCAGGTTTTCACGGCGTAATAAAAGGCAGATTGGTGCTGCGATTAGCGGCACAGCAATTTGCAGGGCAGGGAGATGAGCTGCGATCACGATGCTTGCCCCCCTGAATTTTCAAGGGTATTCGCATTTTCCTCGATGTCCTGAATTTCATCCTCTTCGATCGTGTCGTAAGCTTCATGGATACGAACGATCAAGGCCAAGCCAAGGGCAGTTGTGGCAACGCCCACGACAATGGCGGTCAGAATCAGCACGTGCGGAATGGGATTGGAATAGACGACGCCCTCGCTGCCACCTTCAGGCACGATAGGTGCTGTGCCACCCGAAACTTTGCCCATGGTGATGTAGAGCAAGAAGACCGATGTCTGAAAAATATTCAGGCCGACAATCTTCTTGATCAGATTGCCGCGAGCGATAACGGTGTAAAAACCTGCCATCATCAGGAAGACGAAAATCCAGTAATTGAAATGTCCAAGCCAGGCCATGGATCAGACCTCCCTGGCTGAATTTGGAGATGAATCTGGAGAAAGATCTGGAGAAGTGGCAATATCGTCGTCCTCTTCGTCACCGTTGCCGCGACCGGCAAAGGCAAAGAAGATCACGATCATCACGGCGCAGACAGTGATGCCTACGCCCAGTTCGACCAGCAAAATACCCAGATGTTGTCCCGCTATGAAGTCGCCGGCCAGCACACCATAGTCAAGGAAATTACCACCTTTGAACATCGCGGCAAAACCGACACCGGCATAGAGCAGCAATCCGGCTGAGACCAGGGCCATAAGGTAACCCGACGGCACAACTTTTTGTGCATTGTCCAAGCCAAAGATCAAGGCATACAGGATAAAAGCAGCGCCAAAAATAACGCCGGCCTGAAAACCGCCGCCGGGTCCATAGTCGCCGTGGAACTGGACATACAATGCAAATAGCATGATCAAGGGGATCAACAGTTTGGCAACAACACGTAAAACCAGATGGTGCCTCATGTCGAAACCTCAGGTTCTTTTGACGCACTATCTTCTGTCTCATTGGCTTTTTTGGAACGTCGGCGACGACCAAGAAGCAACAGAACGCCGACACCTGCCGTAAAGATCACTGTCAATTCACCAAGAGTGTCATAGCCACGATAACTGGCCAGCACGGAAGTGACCATGTTTGGCACGCCGATCTCGACCGGCGAAACATTAATGTAACGCGGGGCCACATGTTGATGGACCGGCGCGTTCGGATCATTGAACTCAGGCATGCCGGACGCGCCATACAACAGCATAGCGCCCGTCGCCACGACAACAATCAACGGAATGATTGAGGGTCGCACATGAATTTTTTCCCGGCTCTTCGTCAGTGACAAAGTGCCCAGCATCAGGACAGTGGAAATACCGGCACCCACGGCGGCTTCTGTAAAGGCCACATCGACAGCGTCCAGAATAACAAAAATGCTCGCCATCAAAAGACTGTAGATGCCGGCCAACATGACCGCCGCAAACAAATTATGCATGCGGACGATGGCCACGGCGATAACCACCAGGAACAGCAGTAAAACGATGTCGACCAGATTTACGATGGCGCATCCTCCTTGTCGCTGTCCGGCAATTTATTCTTTTCCTTTGATTTTTCCCGGCGGGCAATCAGGGGGCGAGCACCTGCAAACAGCGCTGCCTTGGCAAGCGCATGAGTTGATGTCGGACTGGTGAAAAAGATGAAGACCAGGATCATCATCAGCTTGCCTGAATTCAGTGTCCAACCAGCCTGCAGCATCAGACCGATCAGGATCATTCCGGCGCCCATGGTGTCTGTCAGACTGGCGGCATGAACGCGGGTATAAAAGTCCGGCATGCGAAAAAGACCCAAGCCACCAACAAAGACAAAAAAACCGCCGCCGAGCAAAAGAATCCAGCTCAAGACATCAAGGGCCATATTCATCATTTGCCACCCTCCCGATGTTTTTCGGGATCAGGATTATTGTCCAGAATTTCAATCACTTCCGGTGGCATCCAGTTGGGCATGCGATGGGGGTGAGGGGCATCCGGCTCCAGCCATCCACTGCGCGAAAAATCCCGGTATTTAAAGAACTTCAGAATCGCAATTGAACCAATGAAATTAATCAAGGCGTAAGCAAGGGCGATGTCGAGAAAATCTGGACGACCGGTCAGAAAGCCCAAGAGCGCAATCAGTATCGTTGTTTTGGTCGCAATCGTATTCACCGCCAGAATGCGGTCAAAAACGGTTGGTCCGAGTACGGCGCGGGCCAAGGCCAGGGCCATGGTGACCAATATGGCCAAGGTGGCGACAGTATACATCAACCCTTGCTTTCCATACGAATGATCCGGTCATGCATTTCCCCACCAGCCAGGTCATCGGCACCATCGTGAGTGAGGGCGTGCACCAGAATCATGTTATCTTCCAGTTCCAGGGAAATGGTCCCGGGCGTCAAAGTAATGGAATTGGCGTAGATAACTTTGCCGAGGTCGGTTTTTTGGTTGGCCGGGACCAGGACAATATTGGGGCTGATGGGGTGGCGAGGGGACAAGACCCGTTTGGCAACATCAATATTGGAGAGAACAATTTGCCAGATCAGCCAGGGCCAGTAAATCAATGCCTTCAAGCTGAGGTGGATCGGATGGCCTTCATGATCTGTGACATCCATCCGCAAGGAGATGGCCACGACTAAAAGGCAGGAAACGACACCAAAAGCCAATAATAGCGGAGTGTAGTGGCCTGACAAAAGCAGCCAGACCCCAAAAAGCAGTACTGATAGACTGACGGCGTGTTTCACGCTGTTGTCAAACCCCTCTATTCATCTGGATTGCAGATCAATTTCACTAATTGCAAAACGATACCCTGACTAAAACCCCTGAACTGCCACAACAATTTCTGTCTGGCGAACTGCCGCAATATAGAAAGCAATTTCACTTCCGTCCAGGGCGATTTTGAACTTAACAGCCACAGTACCCGACTTAATAGGATAAAGCCCTGAAGTGATTCATACTTTGAGATTCTCCGACCAAAGAAAGTCTCAAAATATGCAGCAATTACTTGGCAAGGCCTTATCCACACCGTTAGGAGAGCACATCCCCCTTT
>JABIFY010000160.1 GCA_018650465.1 Alphaproteobacteria bacterium | reverse complement strand
TTTGTTGTGAACAAACCAGAATCTCCTGGAAAGACCAGCCGTCAGGCCAATAGCCTTGGCGGCAAATTCATTGCGGCAGGATTCGGAGACCAGATTATTGAACTGGTCATCAAAGCGGATGAAGGCCATATCATCACCGGTAGCAACACAGTCTCTCATGCCTGATGCAATCTGGCGAAACCGTTCACGTTCTTCTGTTGTCGCGCGCCGGGTTGCAGCCTCAACCATCACTTCCTCAATCTTGCGCCGGACTTCCAGCAGCCTGAGCTGTGAATGGATGTTAATTTCTGAAACCAGTATCCCACGCCTTGGCAGGATGACAACCAGACCCTCACGCGCGAGGCGATGCAGGGCTTCACGGATTGGCGTACGGCCAATTCCGAGCTGTGCAGCAAGCGCTGATTCGGACAAGACCGCCCCCGGCTTCAGCTGGATGGTGACAATAAGTTCCTCAAGCTTGCTATAAGCCTGGTCCGTCAGGCTTCCGCTTTGCGGGACGTCCTGTTTTATTTCAGTATTCAGCATACTCAGCCTTGGATAGTTTCATTTTGTGATTTGGTATTAGTATAATATCAAATTGTGAATTGGGTATGTATACTTGGAGCCTGGCTCTGCAAGCCAGCTCCCGCTACAAGATTCATTATTTGAAACCACTTCTCTCCACCTCCAAGCCACTCTGGATGGAAGATAATATATCATTGATATATGTAATACATACTAATTGATTATCAGAAGTATAGTCAATATGACACGCTCCCCGGAAAAGTTCTCGAATTTGAGATGGTGTCCGTTCTACATTTGAAGGTGATTTGAAGATTGAGCTCAAAGGTGATCTCGCGGCCATACTGACCTTAAGCCAGACGAGCAAAAACCCCTCTGGTTTAACACCAGAGAGGCTTTCGCAAATAAAGTTGGTTGCGGGGGCATGCAACACCCGAAGTCGAAAAAACGGACAAATACTAGATGCAATCAGGTTTTCACCTATTCCCGTTCTTTGCCATTCACGAAACCATAATTCCTTAAGAAAATACCAATAGGCGGACATCAGTATAATTATTCTTCTATTACTTCAGTAGCAGACATCTTTAAACATACACCGAAATGCGTGCTGTTGTTAAGGGTTGTCGGACACCTGCCATGTCTGAGCGGCTGCCGTAAACTCGATTGGCAGGTGTCGGACAAGCCTCAGGGGAGGAAACTGCGGGACGGTTACGCTAAGTGGGCCTGCGGATGTGGCCTATGGGGATAGTGAATATTGACCCCTTTATTTGGCGTGGAATGGTTGCGGTTTATTGCAGGTAATCTGAGCGGTTTCTGGTCAACCAGGACCATATCTCTGGCACGGGGCACTGATTGTCGTCGATGGAGCCTACTTGGTGTTGGATTTGTCAAAACGGGACTATGGTCATTGGAGAGCCAACAACTTGAACGAACCATATTGGGGTTTTGAGGACGGGCCATCATGATGTTGCCGTCCTGATCTGTGGCCGAGGGGGTGCGCGAGGTTGAGTACAACGCTCGAAGGTTTCAATGACGATCATGCGTCCGCCACAACAGGGGCATGGGAAGGCAAGGGTTTGCTCCTCGTTATCGTTGGCAGCATTGGGGGCGGTCTCCGTTGTATTGGCCTCACGTCCCGCTGTAACACCGAGCAACTCTCTTACCTGGATCAAGTTCCTGGCTCGGCCACCGTTCGCCAATAGACCATAGTAACGGATACGGTGGAAGCCGTGAGGCAGCACATGGATGAGGAAGCGGCGGATGAACTCATTGGTGGTCAGGGTCATCACCTTGTGACGGGTCCGTCCCTTGACCCGGTAATCCTTCCACTTGAAGGTGACCCCCTTGTTGTTACAAGAGGTCAATCGGCTGTTGGCGATTGCAATCCGGTGGGTGTAGCGGCTGAGATAGGCAAGCACCGCCTCGGGTCCGGCAAAGGGTCTTTTGGCATAGACCACCCAGTCGATCTTGCGCAAGGGACTGAGATAATCGGCAAAGTCTTGTGCTTTTACAAGATGACGGAGATTGCCGAAGAAGTACAGACTTCCAGCATTATATGCCGCCAACAGCTTCTCTAAGAACAAACGGCGGAACAGCCGCGACAGTACCCGCACTGGCAGGAAGAACCCGGGCCGACAGTTGACCCAACCTTTGCCGTCAAGTGAGATACCGCCACCGGGCACCACGCAATGAACATGGGGATGATGGGTCAAGGCTGATCCCCAACTGTGCAGGACGGCGGTCAGACCGATGCGAGCCCCGAGATGCTTGGGATCTGCAGCAATGGTGGTCAAGGTCTCAGCCGCCGCTTTGAATAGAATGGCATAGACCACCGCCTTGTTCTGATAGGCAATGTCGCTGATTGTTGCAGGCAAGGTAAACACCACATGGTAATAGGCCACGGGCAACAGATCAGCTTGACGTGCTGCCAACCAGTCCTTGGCCGCCGCCCCCTGGCATTTGGGGCAATGACGATTGCGGCATGAGTTATAGGCAATATGGCTATGACCGCAGTTCTCACAGGCCGCCACGTGACCGCCAAGCACCGCCGTGCGGCAACTCTCAATCGCCGACATGACCTTCAACTGGTCGAGGCTCAAATGCCCTGCATTGTCTTGTCGCCAAGCATGCCCGTGGGTACGGAAAATATCCGCGACCTCCAGGTTCTTTCGGGGCACCCGTTTAGGCCGGTGGTAGCTTCAGATGCTCCAAAGGGCTTTTGACGGCGCGTAAGGTGCGGCTATCGACCTGACTATAATGGGCGGTAGTATTGAGCTTGGCATGACCCAGCAAAACTTGGATTACCCGGATGTCGATCTTTTGCTCCAGAAGATGGGTGGCGAAGCAATGACGCAGAGTGTGCAGGCTGACCTGCTTGTTGATCCCGGCGGCCTGCTTGGCCCCATGGAACAGACGGCTCAACTGGCGGGAGGTCAGCGGATTGACTAGGTTTTGACCGGGAAATAGCCAGCCACCGGGCAGCATCTTGCCCTTGTCATGGGCAGTTCGCCACCAGCCGCGCAGAAGACTGAGCAGATCCGGCGACAACATAGCGTAACGGTCCTTGCGCCCCTTGCCCTGTTCGACCCGGATTACCTGACGCTGGGAATCAATGTCGCTAACCTTCAGCGAAACCACTTCCGAGGCTCGCAATCCGGCCCCATAAGCCACTGACAATGCTGCCTTCGCCTTCAGTCCCGGCGCATGGTCCAAAAGCCGCGCCACCTCCTCAGGGCTCAGGATCACTGGCAGGCGATGTGGCGTCCGAACCGTCGTCATCCCAACCTCAGCATCGCCGCGACCCAGGGTCACACGAAAGAAAAACCGCAAGGCCGAAACCGCCGCATTCATCGTTGTTGCCGAGGCCCCCTCTGCGCGCAGGTGAACCTGAAAACGACGCAAATCTTCTGCCGTACCTTCATCCGGGGGACGATCGAGAAAGATCGTAAAGTTCGTGACCACCGCAAGATAGCTTCGCTGGGTGCAGACGGTGAACCCGCGAACTTCCATATCTTCGATCATACGCTGACGCAAAGGGCTGATAGCTGTATCTGTCATGATAAACTCCTGTCGCTAGAGACGAGGCATAAACCTCAAGACTCTAAAGATAGGCAGGTTTATAAGGATTATTCTGACATAGATGCAGGGGTCGCATTACCGCGTGAGCGGTTTAGTTCGTTGACCCGAAACGGACATTTTTACTTCCAAAAGAGAATGAAATTTCCATCGACAGACACCGTTGTGGAGAACGTAGGAAATTCTCTTACCTGGAAAGGCTTTACAGTTTTTTGTCGCTCAGTATTTGTTTGATTTCGGCG
>JABIFY010000017.1 GCA_018650465.1 Alphaproteobacteria bacterium | reverse complement strand
CTTTCTGCCTTGCCCGACAAGCACTTCAACCTGCCGCAGCATCATCACAATCTCTTCTGGTTTGTTTCGCTTGATAGCCATTTCTGATCCTCCTTCAACTAACTATAAAGGTGGACCACTTTTTCGGGGGAAGACCACTGCCGATACTGTCATTGAAGGCGGCGAGGGCATTGATCGCATTGATGTTGTTGGATCTGACGGTGTCAGCATTGGTGCTGGCGCCAGCATCGAAACAGCCGTTGGTAATGTCGGTAATGACAACTTTGACGGCTCAGACCTGACAACACGAGCGTCCTTCTATGGTCGCGATGGTGATGATCAACTGACAGGCGGCTCGGGCGCGGATTACCTTTATGGTGATGGCGGCTCTGACACGGTTAGCGGTGGTTCCGGTGCCGATCGCCTTTACGGTGGTGACGGCACAGATACGCTGAACGGTGGTGACGACAATGACCGTCTCTATGGCAACGATGGCAGCGATACCCTGGACGGTGGTGCCGGGAACGACAGCCTGTACGGTGGTTCTGGTGACGACCTGTTTATCTTCGGTGCGGGCAATGGCACCGACACAGTTCACGGTGGTGACGGCTGGCTGGATTCAGTTCGCTTGCAAGGTGCCGACGGCGGTGCCCTGAGTGCCAGTGACTTCGGTATTGAACTTGCGTCGGGGTCAATTGAAGACCAGGCAGATGGTTATGTTTCCTTGTCCGAGGACGCAGCAGGCACTGTTACTCTTAACGATGGCAGCGAGCTGCATTTTGATGGTCTCGAACGGATCGAATGGTAACTCCAAACATCTTTTGAAACACGCTGCCAATTGGCGTTGTGCGACATTTGTCGCAGGACAGTGAAGATATACCCTGTCGGGTTGGGTAACTTGATTATGCGATCCATGAAGGTGCAGAAAGAAAGCTGCCCTGATGATGCGCGGTAGTTTCTTGATCGGCTGAAGCCCCTGTTCAACATCGAGGGAACTAAACCTCATTAATTATGATTGGTCCTGTTCAAACAGACCCCTGAACGCCCTGTTCTGAAATACCTGTTTGGCAAAATCTATACCGCAATAGCGTTCATAGTCCTCCAGACTGCGGGTATCTCCCAAACCGTACTTATCGATTTCCTGCAAGGAATCAGATGAAATATCTTCAGTCTTGCGGCACAGCAAGTGCTGGTAACGTTCCTCGCTTTGTCTTGTCAGGTCCTGCCAGTTACTGTTGTCATCCCAGTGCAGGCTGCGCTTTTCGGATTCTGTGGGCACATAATAGTAGTGGTACAGAAGTGTTTTTGTGGGGCTGTAAACGTCCCAGCCGTGGGTATAGGCGCGGGCCGCCAGGCAGACTTCTTCGTTGCGGAAATAGAGCCAGGGATCGTAAGGCACTTCACGGACAAAATTCCCCCTGGTAAAGATGAAACCTGCCGCAATGAATGCGCCGCGAGTGGGTTGGTTTGGCGGTTCGGGCAGGAAATGCGCCCTGAAACGCAAACGACCAAACTCGTCAACCGGTTTCAGAGCGAGGACCGAAGGGCGTGTATCCTCCGACAAATTGTTGGGCGGCGTATAGGGTGCCGGATATGTTGACAGAAGGGGCTTGGGTGAGTCGCATCGGCCGAGCTCTTCAATCATAGCCGTATCCCAGCCTTCGATGAAGCGCATGTGACTGTCGATCATCAACACAAAGTCTTCGTCCTGAAACAAGGATTGTGTCAACGCCCGTGCCCAGCACACTCCAAGCGTCTCGGTTGATAGCACCCTGATCGTTCGGGTCTGGTCAGGTCGCGGGCTGGGGATGACATTGCAATGGGCATCTTCAACGGGATCACTCTGCAGGCACTGTCCGACGAAGACCCGTTCCGGATGAGCCGCTTTGTCAAACAGATCCTTCACCGTCCATTGGCATTCCGGATCACGATAACTGGCAATCTGAACAAAGATTTTTGGCAAGTTCATCATTAACTATCAAGCTTCGGCAGTCTTTTCCTGTTTTACTCACTTTGCAATTCCTGAAATGAAATCCAAGAGAATCGAACGCTTTGCAGTGGCCCCGCGAGGCCCAAAAGTTCCAGATCATTTCAGCTTGCGGCTCATAAATCACACTATAGCCCCGACCTCACTTGATTACTGCATCGTAATCGAAGTCCTTTCGGGTCTTCAAAAATGCGTTGATTGCCTGCATATTCAAAGAACTGGTGCCCGTTATGCCGTCTGGCTATAACGAGGGTAAAGTCGAGCGGCTGACACTGTACAAACGGAAAATGAAATGCAGATCAAAGACAAGGTTGTTGTTATCACTGGTGCGGCCAGCGGGATTGGCAAAGGGCTGGCGGTGCGTTTCAAGGCAGAAGGGGCAAGAGGCATTGCCTTGGCGGATATGAACGGGGACGGGGTCATGGCTGTGGCCGACGAACTGGGAGCCTTCGGCATGGCCTGTGACGTGGGAGACGAAGATCAGATCAAGGCGTTGGTTGCCGAGACTGAAAAGCAGTTCGGTCCCATTGATATTTTTTGTTCCAACGCCGGAATTTTGCGGGAAGGCGATGAGGATCAACCCGACAAGGAGATCAACGACAGCTGGCAAATCAACGCCATGAGCCACGTTTATGCCGCCAGGGCGGTTGCACCGGGCATGGCGGAACGGGGCAGTGGCTATTTGCTGAACACATCGTCGGCTGCCGGCATTCTGATCCAGGTGGATAGCGCGGCCTATACCATGAGCAAACATGCCGCCATTGGCTTTGCTGAATTCCTCGCCGCAAAATACGGCCCCAAGGGCGTCAAGGTTTCGGTTTTATGCCCACAAGGTGTTTATTCCGGCATGACTTTGGGCCGGGAAGGGCGGCCTGCTGCTGCGGACGGTATGCTCACACCTGAAGATGTTGCCGAGGCCGTTGTCAAAGGCATGGCAGCTGAACAGTTCCTGATCTTCCCCCACGAAATCGTTTTCGAATATATGAAACGCAAGGCAGACGACAGGGATCGCTGGCTCAGGGGTATGTCCCGCGTCAGGGAGAAGATTTTTCCATCAGGCTGAGGCGATTCCGACTAGCTGGAAATAACTTCATCGGTATGCTCACCAAGGCGGGGTGCCGTCGGGATCGTGGCAACAGAATTATCTGCAAATTTGAACGGTGGGTTCGGGACCAGAAAACCGCCATCCGCTTCACTCATTTTGCTCATCAAGCCACGGGCGATGCTTTGTGGATCGGAAATAGCCTCGGCAATCGTCCGGTACCGTGAACAGGGTACACCGGCGGCGGACAGGATATCTTCGCACATGGCGGCCGTACGCGTCGACGTCCAGTCTGCAATCAATGCTGTGACCCCACCCCAGTTTTTTCGTCGTTCTTTAACCTCCTGAAAGCGCGGGTCGGTCTTCCACTCGGGATGATCCATGGCATCCGCCATTTGCTGAAAATTCTTTTGGCTGACGGGCGTGATAATGACGTAACCGTCTGACGTCGGAGAAGGTGCATAAACAGTCCGGGGCGTATCGACGGGCGTTTGCGCGACTTGAGTATCGTAAACCAGCAAATTGATCATGGCATCCATCAGGGCCACATCGATGAACTGCCCGCCGCCGTGGCGTGCCCGTCCCAACAAGGCAGTCTGGATGGCACCGAAGGCATAAACGGCAGCCAATATATCTGCAGTGAAAATACCGCAATTGTTGGGGGCACTGCCATCGCCCTGGATATCCATCTGGGCCTGATCAAAGCCACTGGCGGCATGCACAATTGGCGCATAGGCCGGGTCCTGCGACTTGGGGCCGGTTTGGCCAAAGCCTGATATGGAGCAATAAACCAGCTCCGGATTGCTGGCCGACAAGGTTTCATAGTCCAGCCCCAAGCGGGCGATCACGCCTGGGCGGAAATTTTCAACGACAACATCGACATCAACGATCAAATCCAGGGCAGCTTGTTTTCCGTCGTTACTGGCGAGGTCCAGCACCACACTCTTTTTGCCGCAATTCAGCTGCACGAAATAGGAACTGACTCCGTTGTTGATGGGCGGGAAATTACGCACTGCGTCACCAGCAGCTGGTTCAATCTTGATAACCTCAGCACCGCAATCTGCCAGCAGTCTGGTGCAATAAGGACCGGCCAACATGGAGGTGAAATCAATGACTTTAAGTCCCGCCATGGGTCGCTTTGCTGCACTGTTCAACATTTTTTTGGGGCCCCGTGGTTTGGAAAAATCAATGAAATCAAAGGTATGCTACTGGGCAAGCATGACAGGTTTTGCTTTTGACCACCAGCGCCAGAAAAATCAGGGTCGGGCCTGACAGACCATTGCCAGCGCTTTACACTTGGAACGGCATTTCTGTTTTCAACTCGAGCAATCAACATACCGGATGGAAAAATGGCGCAGCTCCCCCGCATTGGCATAATCGGTTATGGATATATCGGCAAAACGCTTGTCGAGCGGATTAGTGCCGACGACTGTGCGCTCGAATTGGCATTTGTCTATAACCGAAGTCCGGAAAAGCTGTCAGATATTGATCCTGAACTGATTGTCACTGACCTCGCCGAGGTTGCAGATTTCAACGCTGACCTCATTGTCGAGACAGCCCATCCCGGCATTACGGCTGATTATGGTGTTTCGTTTCTGACCCACAGTAATTATTTGCCCCTGTCAACGACGGCATTGGTTGATGATGACTTGCGCGCCGCCCTGGCAAATACGGCAACAGCCAATAGCACCCGGCTGTATCTGGCTGCAGGGGCGCTGGTTGGTGGCAGTGCCTTGATGATGCGCCGGGATCAATGGCGCGATGTTAAAATCACTTTTCGTAAAAATCCTGGAAATATCGATTTCAGTGATGCGAAAAACACTGGTGACGGTATCCCTGAACCGACGATCATATTTGAAGGCCCGGTGCGCGAGATCGCCATGAAATTCCCCCGCAACGTCAATACCATGGTGACTTGCGCCTTGCTGTCGACAGGATTGGATGAATGCCAGGGCGTGCTGGTCTCTGACCCGTCCCTGGACTGTGCTATCGCTGAAGTTGAAGCCTGGGCCCACGATGGCGGTTACATCCGCACTGAGAAGCGCCAGCCCGCTGTCGGGGTTTCCGGCACCGAGATGCTGGATTCTGTCTGGCAGTCCGTTCTGCGCGCTGTGGATAAGGAAACCGAGCCTTTTTCCCTGGTTTAGGCCTGATTATCTACAGCACAGCCGACAAACCACCATCAACGGTCACGACTTGACCGGTGATAAATGATCCGGCATCCGAAGCCAGCAACAGCATGGCGGAAGCTATTTCTTCCGGGCGGCCCCAGCGTTTCAAAGGGTTTCGATTAACGATCATGGTATTCCATTCGTTATCCAGGCTCAGACTTTCCGTGGCCTTGGTTAAAACCCAGCCAGGGGCGATGGCATTGCAGGTAATGCCATCCGTACCAAGTTCCGCCGCCAACGCTCTGACCAGTGAATTCATGCCGCCTTTGGCTGCGGTATAAGCCGTATTGTTGGGTCGGCTGACCTCTCCCATGACAGATGAGGTCAGGATAATCCGGCCCCATTCTTGTTGCTGCATGGCAGGTGCCAGTGTTTTGGCCAGGGCAAAACCTGTTGAAAGATGGCTTTCGAGCACACCACGCCAGTCGCCGAGAGACGTATCTGCCAGTGAATTGCGAAAGGCCGCACCGGCGTTTGATACGAGAATATCGATACAGCCTTCTTGCTGTAATAACGTGCTGGCGGCTGCCGCTGAAGCTTCGGCATCAAATGCATCAAAACAAATGAAATCTGCGGCGTGGCCTTCAATTTTTAGCTCGGAAACCTGATCTGCGAGCACTTTTTCATCACGGCCATTGAGGAAAACCTTGGCTCCTGCTTCGGCCAGCGCTTTGGCTGTTTCCCAGCCGATGCCGCGCGAAGAGCCGGTAATCAGGGCTTTGCGGCCCACAAGGGAAAATCGTTGAAAAACGGCGTCTGGATTACTCATGCTTTGTCATCCAATCGGATTTGTGCGTAGGAGCCTTCAACCAGCCGGTCCTGGACCACAGACATATCCCAGGCGATGCCGAGACCTGGCGTATCCGACGGGATAGCGTGGCCGTCTTCAATACGCATGGCGTCGGTCGTCAAATCAGTTAATTGGGGAATGTATTCTACCCATTGGGCGTTGGGCACGGCGGCGCACAGGCTAACGTGGATTTCCATCAGATAATGTGGGCATACCGATATATTGAAGGCCTCGGCCATATGGGCCACCTTCAGCCACGGTGTAATGCCGCCGATGCGGGCCACGTCGACTTGCACAATGGAGCAAGCATCGTTCGCCAGATACTCGCGGAAATGAGCGGGATGATAAAGCGATTCGCCGATAGCTACGGGTAATGATGTCGACGAAGACAGTCGCATATGACCGCGTAAATCCTCGGCTGGCATGGGTTCTTCGAACCACGCCAGGTCCAGGGGTTCAAACAGGCGGGCACGGCGGATGGCTTCGGAAACAGTAAAGGATTGATTGGCATCCACCATGACAGCGAAGTCAGGCCCAACGGCTTCGCGCACGGCCTCCAGCCGGGTCACGTCCTCAGCAGCGCTGGGCTTACCTACCTTGGGTTTGCAGCCGAGAAATCCTTGTTCTTTGGCTTCCAGCGCACCTTCAACCAGCTCCTCAACAGAAAAATTCAGCCAGCCCCCTTCTGTTGAATAGAGCGGCAAGCGATCCTGGGCACCGCCTGCCAGCTTCCACAGGGGTTCATGTGCTTTTTGGCATCGAATATCCCACAGGGCGAGGTCAATGGCAGCGAGACACAGGCTGACCGTGGCACCAATGGCGTTGGCGTGAACATGGTAAAACAAGCTCTTCCAGATTTGCTCAATTTTTGAGGGATCGCGACCGATCAGCTGGGGTGCAAGATCATCGCGAATCATGGCAACAACCGCACTGCCGCCTGTGCCAACGGTGTACGCGTAGCCGGTCCCGACGATGCCGTCATCCGTTGTAATCCGGACAATCGGTGTTTCCTGTTTGGTGAAAGCCTGGATGGCGTCTGTGCGGATAACCTTGGGGATCAGATCGACCTGCATAACTTCGATGCGTTCGATTTTGCTCATCAATTGGGCCCTGCTATTTTTTCAAAAATGAAGCCTAGTGCAGTTGGGCGTCAGTCTCGCCGGGCGAATTGTCGCAGTAGCTCAGTCCACTGGTTCAGCGTTGCGATAGCATTTTCCATTGATATAAGTAGCGTCAATGGCCCGGTCATCGGCCAGCGTCATCTGGGCGAACAGGGCTTCATGCAGGGTTTCGACCGTCTGCATACGGTATCGGATCAGGGGTGTGGATTGCAGGTCAATCACCACTAAATCGGCTTCCAGACCCGGTTTCAGGTTGCCGATGCGGTCTCCCAGGCCGAGGGATTTAGCCCCGCCCAAAGTCGCCATATAGAAGGCCTGGAAGGCATCAAGATTATTGCCGTGGACTTGGGCCACTTCGTAGGCTGCCTTCATGGTGTGGAACATGGAAAAGGAACTGCCGCCGCCGACGTCGGTGCCCAAACCCACGCGGACCGGCGGCGTTTTGGCCTGGGCCGCCGTGAAATCAAAAAATCCACTGCCGATAAACAGATTCGAAGTGGGGCAATGGGAAAGAGCGGTGTTGCTTTCCGAGAGCACAGCCCATTCCCGATCCGATAAGTGAATGGCGTGGCCGAGGACAGTTTTAGGCCCCAGCATGTCGTACTTTTCATAGACGCCGATATAGTCGGGACAGTCGGGAAACAGCTCCGTCACCCAGGCCATTTCTGCTTTGTTTTCAGAGGTATGGGTCTGCATCCAGGTCGTTGGATACTCCCGCATCAAGGCAGAAACGACTTCCAGCTGTTGTTCAGTGCTGGTCGGGGCAAATCTGGGCGTGATGCTATAGAGACTGCGGCCTTTCTCGTGCCAGCGTTCGATCAGGGCCGTCGATTGCTCATAGGCCAAATCTGGCGTATCCATCAGAAAATCTGGTGCATGGCGGTCCATCAGAACCTTGCCGGCCAGCATCCTCATATTGATTGCATCGGTGGCTTCAAACAGGGCATCTACGGATTGTTCGTGCACGGTGCAATAGATGGATGCTGTCGAGATGCCGTTTATAAGGCATTGATCCACATAGGCTTTTGCGCAAGTTCGTGCGTAATCCATGTCCCGGAATTTGCCTTCTTCCGGGAAGGTGTAGGTGTTCAGCCATTCAATTAACTGGGTGCCATAAGAACCAATTACCCCGAGCTGCGAATAGTGCACGTGGGTATCCACAAATCCTGCCATGATCAGCTTGTCAGCATGATCGTGAACGACATCAGCATCTGTGATTTGAGGTGACAGTTCTGCTGCGTTGCCAACGGCTTCGATCAGGCCATCTTGCAGGAACACAATTCCATCACTGATATGATGGTAAGCCGTTGATGAATCAACAATAAATGGATCATCTGTAAAGCTCAGAACCTGGCCGCGTAACACCGTTCTGGGCGCGTTGTTATTCATCATGTTTCTCTATTCGGGAGCAGCCTGAAGACTTGAATTCGTAACATGATTTCAATCACGTATTGATGCTCTGGTCAAACCCCGACAGGCAACGTAAAAGAGTGAACGACAATCATCAGAAAACCGGATCAGTAAATGTTCGCCATACTCGGCATGGGATTTGTTTTGGGCTTGCAGCATGCCATGGAAGCTGACCACGTTGCAGCGGTCGCATCCATTGTGGCTGGTCGCCGTCGTCCCGGTCATATCCTGCGTCATGGTTTGTTCTGGGGACTTGGCCACGCCCTGGCTTTATCGGCCTTTGCCGGTGTCGTTATCCTGGCCCGTGGAGAAATCCCGGAAAGTTTAGCTGCCGGCCTGGAACTGGCTGTGGGCCTCATGTTGATCATTCTGGGCGGGCTTGTTATCTGGCGGGTTATTCGCCAGCATCTGCATTTTCATGTGCACCAGCATCGCGACGGCAACACGCATTTTCACGCCCATAGCCACGCTGGCGAGAAGCTGGCTCATAAACAAAACAAACATCAGCACGAACATCCGAATAATGGCACTCGTCGCAGTTTGTTTGTGGGTGTGATGCACGGCCTGGCAGGGTCGGCGGCGCTGGTGGCGCTGGCGGCACCCGGACAGTGGCTTCAGGGCTTTGGATTTGTGGCTTTGTTTGGCCTGGGCTCTATCGCCGGGATGGTGTTACTTACCTCGGTCATCGCCTTGCCGATGATGTTTTCCGGCCGCCTGGTGACGGGCCTGAATAATGGCTTGCAGGTGATGATCGGCCTGGTCTCGATCGGTCTTGGTGGTTTTTATGCAGCTGAGCAAGCCCCGACAATATTGGGCCTTTTGACAAGCGCATAACTGCAGGTATTTTGTAGCTTTATAGGGTCAAAGCAACCGCAAAAAGGGAGCGACATGTTAGCAAATTTATTCAAAATCGCCATGTTTTCTACATGTGTGGCTGTATTATTGACGCACTCTTCCGCACAAGCCGAAAATCGCTTCATTACTGTTGCTTCGACAACTTCAACGGAAAGTTCGGGCCTGTTCGCCTGGCTGTTGCCAAAATTTACAGCTTGGTCAAAAAACGAAATGCAGGCAAAAATTGATGTGCGGGTCGTTGCTGTGGGCACTGGCGCGGCCATCCGACATGCGCGCAAGGGCGATGCCGATGTGTTGCTGGTGCATCACTTGCCTTCGGAAAAAAAGTTTGTGGCGGATGGTTTCGGCGTTCGCCGATATCCGCTGATGTGGAACGATTTTGTGTTGGTCGGACCCGTGGCTGATCCGGCGGCAGTGTCGGGCATGAAAGATATTACAAAAGCCCTGGCGGCGATCCACAGCAAAAAATCCTTGTTTGTGTCACGTGGCGACGACAGCGGCACGCACAAAAAGGAAATGCAATTGTGGAAGGCGGCAAAGCTTGAGCCGCAAAAACAGTCTGGCAGCTGGTATCGAGAAATTGGTGCAGGTATGGGGGCCGCCCTGAATATGGCAGCGGCGCAAAACGCTTACGTCATTTCCGACCGGGGCACCTGGTTGCGCTATCAAAACAGCAAAGGCCTGAAAATCCTGAGCGCGGGTGATGCACGTATGGTGAACCCCTATGGGGTGATCCTGGTGAATAAAAAACGCCACGCACATACCAAGTCGGCCCTAGGTCAAACCTTCATTGACTGGTTGTTGTCGAACGACGGTCAGGTCGCTATCGGTGATTATCGCATTGGCGGCAAGGTCTTGTTCCATCCAGGGGTACCGCCTGGTTCATGACAGCCGTTCAATCGTTTGATGTTGTTATCATCGGTGCCGGTCACAACGGTTTGGTTACCGCTGGCTATCTGGCGAAAAAAGGTCTTGCTGTAAAAGTCGTCGAACGTCGCGGTGTTGTCGGTGGGGCGGCGGTCACGGAAGAATTTCACCCTGGTTTCCGAAACTCGGTCTGTGCCTATACGGTCAGTTTGCTTAATCCGAAAGTGGTGGCGGACCTGGATCTTTATGCGCATGGCCTGAAGATTGTTGAGCGGCCTGTCTCGAACTTTTTGCCGACGAATGATGCCGGCTATCTTCACGCTTTTCCAGATCCGGATCAGATGCGGGCGGAAGTGGCCCGACATTCGACCCACGATGCGGACCAACTGGCTGACTATGAACAGACGATTGAACGCCTGGCCAATGTGCTGAAAAGTTTTGTGCTGGAAACACCGCCAAATTCGGGTGGTGGCCTGACCGGTATCTGGAAGGCTATCAAGTCCGGCAAGCGGCTTTATGATTTGAGCATCGAAGACCAGCGCGACCTGGCCGACATCATGACCATGAGTGCCGTCGACTTTCTGGATCGCTGGTTTGAAAATGATGCGGTCAAGGCGCTGTTTGCCTTTGACGGTATCGTTGGCACCCTGGCCAGTCCGTATCAAGCGGGCACGGCTTATGTCTTGCTGCATCATTGCTTTGGCGAGATCATGAAAAACCCGGGAGCCTGGGGCCATGCCATTGGCGGTATGGGCGCGATCACCCAGGCCATGGCACGTTCGGCGCAAGCCGCCGGTGCGGATATTGAAGTTGATGCCCCGGTCGCCGAGGTTTTGGTTTCGAACGGCAAGGCGAGCGGTGTTCGCCTGGAAGATGGTCGTGAAATTCAGGCCCGTGTTGTGGCCGCCAACGTAAATCCAAAACTGCTGTTTGGCCGATTACTTAATCAGCGCCAAGTGCCGCAAGACTTCTATAAACGCATGATGAACTGGCGTTGTGCGTCGGGCACGTTCCGTATGAATGTGGCATTGCGGGAATTGCCAGATTTCAGTTGCTTGCCGGGCACGACCCTGGCTCCACATCATACGGCCGGTATTATTCTGGCACCGGACGTGGGCTACATGGAAAACGCCTATATTGAGGCCCGGCAGTCTGGCTGGTCAAAAAATCCGGTCGTGGAGATGTTGATCCCCAGCACCATTGATCCAACCCTGGCACCTGAGGGTTGCCACGTTGCCAGTCTCTTTTGCCAGCACTTTGATTTTGATCTGCCGGGGGAACGTAACTGGGATGATGAACGCGAGGCCGCCGCCGATTGCGTCATCGAGGTGGTTAATCGCTTTGCCCCCAATTTTTCAGATTCTGTCATTGCCAGACAAATTCTCTCACCGCTGGATCTGGAGCGTGAGTTTGGTCTAATCGGCGGCGACATTTTCCACGGCACCCTGGACCTGAACCAGTTATTCAGTTTGCGACCCATCCTTGGCTATGCAGATTACCGTATGCCGGTGAAGGGCCTTTACTTATGTGGCTCAGGTGCGCATCCAGGCGGTGGGGTCACCGGCGCACCGGGTCACAATGCGGCCCGCGAGATTTTGCGTGATCTAAAGTAGTTTCATCTGAATTTGTTTTCATTTGAATTTATTTTGGGGTCAAGGTACACAATCGCCGATTCAGGCATTAGATTGAATTCCACGGTAAAGGCGGAGGGGGATTTTTGAATGTCAGGTGCAGCCGCGCGTGCCTATGAAATGATCAAGGCAGAGATTATCGCTGGCCGATTAGCCGGAAACACACGATTGAAAGAAGCCGAACTTGCAAAATTGACCTGCGTCAGCCGCACACCTGTGCGTGAAGCCTTGCGTTGGTTGGAAGCTGATGGCCTGGTTGTCATGAGTCCGAATTCAGGTGCTCATGTGGCCTTGTGGTCGGCACAGGATTTGCGCGAGATTACGGATCTCAGGGCTTTGCTGGAAAGTTTTGGCGCGTCCCTGGCCGCCAAAAAAATCTCGGCTGAACAAATCACACACCTTGAGGACCTGCAGTCGCGCATGGAGATTGCCATCGCTCAGGCTAATTCCGACTCGTTGGGTCAACTGGCCGGTCTGAACAAGGAATTCCATCTGGCGATTATCGAAGCCACCGGCAATGGCCGCCTGGTTTCAACCTTGCAGTCCATCGTTGAGGGGCCACTTATTTTCCGGAAATTCTCTGTTTTCTCGCCAGAACAAATTGAACGCAGTTTCTCTCATCATCGTGATCTTATTGCGGCGTTGAAAGTTGGCGATTCCGACTGGGCCGAATCCACCATGCGGTCCCACATTTTTGCCGCCCGCAGCGCTGACGAGAAACTTGAACAGGCGGCTGGGTCGGGGGACTTATAAGGTTTAGATTTGCTAAGGCTGAATTAAGAGATTACGTAATTCCGGACCCCGATCAGGAATCTCTGTAGCGAACAAGACTGCACCACATACTGTCAACTCCGCTGAGATTCCGGCTCGGAGGCCGGAGTGACGAAGTTGAGTGATTTCTGGACTCAGTCCTTCGCACCGTCCAAATCAATCGATGTTTGATAGGCGTAATGATCGCCACGCAAATACAGGTGCGTGACAGCCACAACGGTGTCGGTCGTGTCGGTGTAGACGTTTTCGACAAAGAACAAAGGTGTGCCGAAGCTGACGTCCAGAAGTCTGGCCAGATCACGATCCGTGGTTGTGGCTTCGACGGTCTGGTCCATACGTTTCAGTTCAATCTTGCAATCCTCGCGCATGAGATCTACAAAATTTCGCGTGCCCTTCATGTGGCCATCGTCGAAACCGGCCAGTCTTTCTGGTCGGGCATAATTGATATGACAAGAGATAATGTCATTTTTGATCCAGCGTAATCGACGTAGCGTCCACAGGGGACTATTGCCAGGCAGGCCCAGCAGTCGGGTCTCGCGGGCAGGTCCCGGGGCAATGTTGAAATCCAGTACTTTTTGCCGGACAGGTAAATTTTTGCCGCTGGCGGTATCAACCCATTCTGTGAAATTGCCCGACACCGCAATCTTCAGACGCAGGTCACGCGGCACGGCATTGACCACGGTGCCAATGCCCCGGCGTCCCGTCACCCAGCCTTCATCGGACAAAATTGCCAGGGCCTTGCGGATGGTGATGTTGCTGACACTAAACAAGTCTTCCAGTTCATTGGAAGGCGGGATGATATCACCCTCATTATATTCCGCACGGGCAATACGTCGCCGCAGGGTGTCAGCGACCTGCTGGTATTGAGGGGTAGAACCGGAAGCCGCCATGATCGCAGATCAGCCCGTCAGGATGGAGGATTGTTCACCGGGTTCTTGCAGAACTTTTCCGGGATTCATGATGTTATTGGGATCCAGTGCCAGTTTGATCGTTCGCATCACGTCCACAGCTTCGCCCAGCTCTTCCACCAGAAAATGTTTTTTGCCCAGACCAATACCGTGCTCACCAGTGCAAGTACCGCCAACGTCAAGTGCCCGGCGGATCATGCGGGCATTCAGGTCTTCGGCTTCCTTCAGTTCAGCTTCACTGTTGGGATCAATCAGGAAAATAAGATGGTAATTTCCGTCGCCCACGTGACCTAACATAGGGGCGGGGAAAGAGCAATTTTCCAGATCCTTTTTTGTGTCCATAATGCATTTGGTCAAACTGGACAGCGGCACGCAACAATCTGTGCCCCACATCTCGCAGCCAGGCCTCAGTGCCTTGACGGCCCAGGCGGCGTCATGCCGGGCTTGCCACAGGGCGTTGCGTTTTTCCTCCTGGGTTTCCCAGCGAAACTCACCGCCGCCATGATCGGTCATGATCTCACGGGTGCGCTCGATCTGTTCCTCAACACTTTTGGGGCCACCATTGAATTCCATAAACAAGGTGGGCAGAACAGGATAATCGAAGCCCGAATATTTGTTGATGGCATCCAGCTGCACGTCGTCCAGCAATTCAACACGGGCAATGGGAATACCCGCCTGAATAGTTTCCACCACACTGCTGACGGCAGCTTCAATGGTCGGGAAAGCAACCACCGCAGCGGCAATGCTTTCCGGTATGCCATGCAGGCGCACGGTGATTTCCGTCATGATGCCCAGAATACCTTCCGAGCCGACAAACAGTTGCGTCAGGTTCAAACCGGCGGCTGATTTTTTCGCCCGGTTTGAGGTTTTGATGATGCGCCCATCCGGCAGCACAACCTTGATGGCAACCACGTTGTCTTTCATGGTGCCATAGCGCACGGCATTGGTGCCCGACGCCCGCGTTGCCGTCATGCCACCGATGGAGGCGTCGGCACCGGGATCGACGGGAAAAAACATGCCCGTATCCCGGATGTGGTTGTTCAGTTGCTTGCGCGTGACACCGGCCTGGACGGTAGCATCAAAGTCATCTGGATTAACGGCCAGCACAGCATTCATACGGGTGACATCAACACTGATACCGCCGTGGATCGCCTGCACATTTCCCTCGACGGAAGTGCCGGTTCCAAAGGGCACAATGGGGCAGCCAAGGGCATTGCAGGTCTTGACGATTTCTGACACTTCTTCGGTTGTCAGAGGATAAGCCACGGCATCGGGCAGGGCAGCATGATGCCAGAATTCATCACGTCCGTGCTGGGCCAGTGCCGCTGGTGAGGTTTCGATCCGGTCCCCTAACAGGGCCTGGACCTGTTCAATCGCTTCGTTGATGTGCTGTTTGTTGCTCATGGTTCAAACCTCAAAAATTGAAATCTTTCATCAAATTTGCAAACCCGCGTCACTCCGGACTTGATCCGGAGTGACGGAGTGAATATTGCGAGCCATGTACTATCAAACTTATGCCTTGGCGAATTCATCGAAGGCAGCCATGGCTTCGCCGCCATAAACCGCCGCTGGACCACCACCCATTTCGATGGCAACGGTGACGGCTTCGGCAACTTCTTCCCGGCTGGCACCCTTTTGCTGGGCGGCCCGGGCGTGGAAGATTATGCAGCCTTCACAGCGAATGGCGACAGCGATGGAGAGCGCCATTAGTTCCTTGGTTTTGCCGTCCAGGGCTCCGTCCGATGTTGCTGACTTCATCAGCGCCATATAACCCTTCATAGCTTCAGGTGCTGCCTGAAACATGGTGCGGTTGTTTAGATCGATTTCGCGGGCGCGATCGAGGTAGTCCTTGCTCATAATATTGTTTCCTGATCCAGGGTTTATTCCGCCGCCAGGGCCTGTTCCGGAATTTCGAAAAGGTTGGCGATGTCGTTGACGAAAGCGATGCCGTCGGCACCATCGATAAAGCGATGGTCAAAGCTGAGGCTGCAATTGATCATCGGTCCTGCCTCCAGTTGTTCATTGACAACACGAGGCCGTGTCTTGATGCGCGAGACCCAAAGAATGGCCGTCTGTGGCGCATTGATGACGGGGCGACCAGACAGGATGCTGGCTTGTTCCATGCCGCCGGTATTGGTCAGGGTAAAAGTCCCGTCGCGAAAATCGGCGGACTGCAACTGATTGTTGCGGCCCCGTTCAACGGTCTCTGCCAGGTTCCGCGCCAAAGCAAACAGCGTTTTGGTCTGGACATCGCGCAGGACCGGTACCGTCAGGCCACGTTCACTGGCCAGGGCGAGGCCCAGATGAACCCCGGGATGCAACAGCAGGCCGCAGGTTTCTTCGTCAATGGTGGCGTTGAAGCGGGCATGACGTGTCAGGGCGGTGGCAATGCATTTGGCGAGAATAACCGTCATGGAGAGTTTCAGGCCATCTGCCTCGGCAGCCGGGGCCAAACGTTCCTGCAGGGCTAACAGGCCGTCTGCCGGAACCTCAAAATTCATGGTCGTATGGGCCAGGGTGTGGACGGAATGGGCCATACGCTCGGCCATGGTGGCCCGCACGCCGCTGGGGGCTTCGCGCTGTGGTTCCGCCGTTGACAGGTCCGGGCTGGTTGTATGCGTGGTTGCAGCCGGGGCCGTCGTTTTGGACGTTGCCGCTTCGATGTCACGACGCAGGATGCGTCCACCTTCACCGCTGCCCGTCAGGGTGCCAAGGTCGATACCTTTTTCTGCTGCCAGCTTGCGTGTCGAAGGGGCTGCGACAACGCCGCTGACGGACGTCGCCACAGCCGTCACAACCGGCGCTGCCACAACCGGTGCTGGATCGGGGGCATGTGCCGTTGCTGCTTTCGGGGCGGCGGTGGGTTCTGCCCTGGCCGCAGGGCTCTCGACTTCTGAAGTTGCTGCACCGTCGTCTTCGATCCGCATGAAGACGCTGCCGACCAACACTGTGTCACCGGGTTGCCAACATAGCTCGGTCACTGTTCCGGCCCGTGGGGAGGGCAGTTCCACATCTACCTTGTCAGTGCTGATGGTGGCGACAAGATGGTCTTCGTCGATGCGCTCGCCGGTCTTGACCGTCCAGTTGATTAACAGGGCCTCGCTGATGCCCTCGCCGATGTCGGGCAAAATAAATTCGTACATCAGAATTCAAACTCCGTAATGTGAAACATTCAAACTTTGAGTTCGTTAGAACTCGAAAGACATAATACGTTCAATGGCCAGTTGGATGAGTCCGGCATTTGGCCGGTAATAGTCATCGCCGATGCTGAAATGATAGGGCACGTCCGGGGCCGCGACACGCTGGACCGGTGCATGCAGGTAGCCAAAGGCCTTTTCCTGGACAACGGTGGCGAATTCGGCGCCAAGGCCCATGCTGAGAGGGGCTTCATGCACGATGATCACCCGGCCCGTACGCTTGACAGATTTCAGGATGGTCTCGATGTCATAGGGAATAAGGCTGCGCAGATCGATGACCTCGGTTTCGATGCCGGTCGTCAGGGCCAGCTCATCGGCAGCCTTGATGGCCTCATATAAAACCGGACCATAAGTAATGATAGTGACATCATTGCCGGGTCGGACGATCCTGGCCTTGCCGATTTCCGCAGGTTTGCCGTCTCTCTCGAAGGAGGCCGACAGCGAGCGATACAGTGGCACCGGTTCGATCAACAATACCGGGTCCGGGTCCTGGACGGCGGCCAGCATCATGCGATAGGCATCTTCCGGTGTGCTGGGGCAGAGCATCTTCACGCCACCGTGGTGAACAAAATAGGCCTCAACACTTTGACTATGCCAAAAGCCACCCTTGATGCCCCCGAAGGACGGCACCCGGATCACCATGGGGCAGCTGTATTGTCCACCCGACGCCCAGCGATAGCGCGCGGCACAAAACATGATGTGTTCAAAGGCGTCGTGGATGAAGCCGGAAAACTGGATTTCGACAATCGGTTTCAGGCCATACATGGCCATACCGACGGCGTGGGCCACAATACCTTTTTCATCCAGCGGCGTATCGATCACACGGCGCGATCCAAAGCGTTGATGCAGCCCCGTTGAGGTGCGAAATATACCGCCGGCAAGACCGACATCTTCGCCCATCAGGATGACATCAGGATCGGCGTCCATGGCATCCGACATACCCGCCTTGATGGCTTCAAGCACCGTGGTTTCGTTGGCTGCCGTAGCGGCTGCCTTGTTCATGACTTTATTCATTTCTGGCCCTCCCGGCGTTCAAGCTCGGCAATGTCAGCCAAAAGATGAGCTTTTTGTTCTTGCAGCAGCCAGGTCTGTTCTTCGTAGGTATCGTCGAACATGGTTGCGGGGGTGGGGAAATCCATGGCCTCGGCTGCCTTGATGGCGGCGGATATTTCCGCTTTACAACGAGTCCACAGGGCGTCCTCTTTTTTCTTGTTCCATAATTTCCGACGCTCAAGATACTTGCGCAGTCGGGTCAGCGGGTCCCACGGCACCCAGACATCAACATCGGCCTGTTCACGATATAGATCAGGATTGTCGGACGATGTGTGATAGCCCATGCGATAGGTGACGGCCTCGATCAGGGTGGCCCCTTCATCATGGCCCATGTCGCGGGCTTCCTTGACCACCGAATAGACCGCGAGGGCATCATTGCCATCGACCACAAGATTGCGCACCCCGTAAGCATCACCTTTTTCTGCATAAGTCGCCGAAGCGGTTTGTGTAGATTGCGGTGTGCTGATGGCCCAGCCATTGTTTTCGCAGATGAAGACGACAGGGGGTTTGTGCACACCGGCAAAATTCAGGGCGCTGTGGAATTCACCGCGCGACGATGAGCCATCACCGAACATGACCATGAAGTTGGTGGCATCGCCTTTGATCTTGGCGGCCATGGCCATGCCACAGGTGTGGGGGAGATAGGAGCCCACCTGGGTTGTTGTCGGCACAATGTTGTAGCGCCGGTCTCCCATCAGGGTTGGCAAGCGACGGCCCTTGAAAGGATCGCCGTCTCGGCCAAAAAACTGGGCAAAAAGCTGCACCAGCGGCACACCGCGCAACAACATCACACCGGGATGGCGATAGCCCATGACGATCCAGTCGTCGTCCTCATAAGCCAGGGTGGCACCATTATGTACGGCTTCCAGACCACAATGAGGGATCCAGAATTCAATCCGGCCGGAGCGCTGCAATATCCAGCCCCGGTCATCGATGGCCCGCACCATGACCATGGTCTCATACATATGTAGCAGTTTTTCAGGGGCAATGTCCGGCTCGGGCAAGTCGCCCGTCAGCTTGCCCTGGTCGTCGATGACCTGGCGAATGTTGTTGGCGGCTGCGTTTTGCAACGGACAAACCGGTCCAGGGGGCTGATCACGTTTAGTTGTCTTGGCGTCAGTGGCAGATGATTTAGGTGACTTCATGTGAAGGGGCCTCATCAAGTTTTATAAACGTATATAAGTATACTTAAGTACTTTAATGAGTCAAAGATAAAAGCGAGTTCGGGTTTATCCGAACCGCAACGTTTCATGATTGCAATATCCTTTGCAATCTAACGGTAAACCTGTGTTTCAGATCAAAACTGAAACACCTCTATTAACCATGCGTCAACCATAACGGCGTAATTAATGTACCGAACGTAAGAGCCAGAGCTATTGCAAGGGAAATGCAACATGCCCGAATCTGTTGAAATCTATATGGCTTTGCCCGGTCAAAAGCTGGAAGACGGCCAGATGACCATGTCAAACGACATCGATACGCGCGATGACGCCAAATATGACGCCGAGCAACGCTGCGCCAAAAATCCGGCCTTCGAAAAAGTGGTCTATTACGTCACATCAGACGACGGCGACTTCAAAACCTTCTTTTCTTACAAAAACCCGAACGTGAAGGCTGCTGCTGCTGCGGACATGCACGGTAGTGGCGGTGCCAGAAAAAAGAAAAAGGCGGTAAAGAAAGTCGTCAAAAAATCTGCCTGGCAAAAATTCCGCTCGGTTTTCGAAGCGTAACAGTCAGATTTAGTCAGCCTGCCCTGTCTGAAAAAGGTCTGATGACGCGAACAGGGTTGTTCCCGTTAAACCCCGAAGGCAATCTCGCCCCTAATTCGTCAATAACAAGCCATCAAACCCCATGTGGGGCACGCATCGCTGGTCAGCGCCTGCGATCCAATCTATATAATGCCCTATCATGAACACCGCACGAACCCACACACCCAAAAAACTGTTTTCCTGGCGCAAGCATTGGGCTCATCGCTTGGGACCGTCGCCATTTCTGCCTATGAGCCGAGCGGAGATGGATCAGCTTGGCTGGGACAGTTGCGACGTGATCCTGGTGACGGGTGATGCCTATGTGGATCATCCCAGTTTTGGCATGGCGGTTATTGGCCGGGTGCTGGAAGCCCAGGGCTTTCGCGTTGGCATCATTGCCCAACCTGACTGGCAGACCGCCGACCCTTTCAAAATCCTCGGCAAGCCCAATCTGTTTTTTGGCGTCACCGGCGGCAATATGGATTCGATGGTCAACCGTTACACGGCGGACCGTCGCCTGCGCCATAACGACAGCTATACGCCCGACGACGAAGGCGGCAAGCGCCCGGACCGGGCCGTCATCGTCTATACCCAGCGTTGCCGGGAGGCTTATAAGGATGTGCCGGTGATCGTCGGTGGCATCGAAGCCTCGCTGCGCCGTATTGCCCATTACGATTATTGGTCCGACAAAGTGCGCCGATCTGTGCTGGTCGACAGCAAGGCCGACATGTTGATGTATGGCAACGCCGAACGCGCCATCGTCGAAGTTGCCCACCGTCTGGCCAAAGGCGAGCATCCGTCTGATATGCGTGATGTGCGTGGTACGGCGTTTATGCTGCGCAAAGTGCCGGAAGACTGGTCAGAGCTGGATTTGCACGAGCTGGAAGGGGAGGGCGAAACACCCGAGGCCCATAAATACACCTCGCCCCTCAAGACGGATGATAAAACCGTTGTACGTCTGCCGGCTTTTGAACAGGTGCGGGACGATCCGGTTCTCTATGGCCATACATCCCGCATTTTGCATCAGGAAAGCAATCCCGGTAATGCACGGCCCCTGGTGCAAACCCACGGGGATCGTGAGCTGTGGCTGACGCCGCCGCCCGTGCCCCTGACGACGCCAGAGATGGATGGCGTCTTTGATCTGGATTATGCCCGCAGCCCCCACCCGGACTATGGCACCGCCCGCATTCCGGCCTGGGAGATGATCCGCTTTTCGGTCAATATCATGCGTGGCTGCTTTGGCGGTTGCTCCTTCTGTTCCATCACTGAACATGAAGGCCGCATCATCCAGAACCGCTCGGAAGGATCAATCCTGCGCGAGATCGAAGCCATTCGTGACAAGGTCGATGGTTTCACCGGCATGATCTCGGACTTAGGCGGCCCCACGGCCAACATGTACCGCATGCAGTGCAAGGACCCCAAGATCGAACAGGTCTGTCGGCGGTTGTCTTGTGTTTATCCTGATGTTTGCAAAAACCTGAAAACCGATCACGACCCGCTGATCAAACTTTATCGCAAGGCTCGCGATATCAAGGGTGTCAAGAAAATCGCCATTGCCTCGGGCCTGCGTTATGACCTGGCCGTAAGATCCCCCGCCTATATCAGAGAGCTCGCCAAACATCATGTGGGCGGTTATCTGAAGATCGCGCCAGAGCATACGGAAGACGGCCCGCTCACCAAGATGATGAAGCCGGGCATTGATGCTTATGACCGCTTCAAAACGATGTTCGATGCGGCCTCAAAAGAAGCCGGAAAAGAACAATATCTGATTCCATATTTTATCGCGGCCCATCCTGGCACCACCGATGAAGACATGATGAACCTGGCGATCTGGCTGAAAAAAAATGGCTTCCGGGCGGACCAGGTGCAAACGTTCCTGCCGTCACCCATGTCACTGGCCTCAGCCATGTATTATTCCGAACGCAATCCCCTGCGTCCTGTGCGTCGCGAAAATACAGAAATCGTGCGCACCGCCAAGGGCTTGAAACAGCGCCGCCTGCATAAGGCCTTCTTGCGGTATCATGACGCCGAAAACTGGCCCTTGTTACGCGGTGCCCTGAAAAACATGGGCCGGGCTGACCTGATCGGTAATTCTAAAAAACACCTGATCCCCACTTGGCAGCCAAAGGGCACCGGCGTTAAAGGTAGCGACGCCGGACGCGGTCGGCAGGGTCAGAAAAATGGCCCGCAGTCGTTTGTCACAACCCATTCGGGTGATGGCCGTCGACCCAAGTCAGTTGGTAAAGGGCGTAAGCCTGCACGGCGGTAGATTGCGCAAAAACCAAACTCACCAGAAACTCCGGATCAAGCCCGGAGTGACGGAGCGTTTGGTTGCTTCGCCATTCACAACTACGTCACCCCGCACTTGATGCGGGGTCCATGCTTTTACCACGAGGGATACCTCTATCTTACAGGCGTAGACCCCGCATCAAGTGCGGGGTGACGTGATGTGCTGTTATTTTGACGTTAGTCGTTTAGCCACTCCATCAACGGCTTCAGTTCCTTGTGGAACTTCAACGTGGTCTTCGCCGGCGTCTGCCATTGCTTCGCTGTGACATCATCAAAGTCCCGCCACAAAGCCAGGCCCTTGCGGCGTAGTAACGCGCCTTGTTCATGGTCTTTGTCGAAACCTGAGGGCACGCGCTTTAACTCGGGCTTATCCAGCCGCCAGCCTTTTTTCTGATAGCCTGTCAGAAGTTTGGCAAGATCAGCACCGTCAGGACCCGCGATCCGTTCCCGGTAATTGACCAGGGCTTGTTTTTCGAAACCCATGCAGCCACCACCAACAACGATATTGTCGGAATACAGGCCAAAAAAGTAGCCGGGCTTTGTGTTGCCGCCAGAGCCAAAAAAACCCACATGCAGGTGCGTGTTATAGGGTGTTTTGTCTTTGGAAAAACGCACGTCGCGATGTTGGCGAAAAACCTTGCCGCTGACCTCATGACCAGCGATTTGGGACAAGCCATGGGCGACTTCATCGCAGAACAATTCAGCAGGTATTTTGATGCAACCGTCGAATTCAGATTTGTGGTCTTTGAACCAGGCGCGCTCGTTATTTTTTTCAAGCTGCCCCAAAAACCCGGCGGCTTCGGTTATGAACGTTTTCATCTTGGTTTCATTTTGGTTTCAGGGCCCCTACAAATTGCGCGGCAAAATCGAGCCAGCTATCAAGGCCTGCATCAATGGCCGCATCTGCATCAACCCAAATGATACCGCCCATGGGTCGTCCGGTGATATCCATCGGCGATGTGCCGGGTTTCGCCAGGGCTTGCGCTTCCAGCTCCTTGCCGATGCGAAACATGAACCGGCCGACTTCCACGCCGCACAGCATGTTGCCGTTCAACATCCAGCAATAACCGCCGAACATCTTTTTCTCGGTAATGCCAGCCCGGTCTTCAACGGCCTGGCGCATCAGGTCTGCAAGATGTGGATCAAATGGCATGCTTCTTCCCCCTGAACTGAAGCTTGAAGCCTAACCTGGCGTTTCCCAAAAGACCAGAACAAAAAGGGAACCTGTAGATTATTCCAGACCATGGATTTTGGCAAAAGGGTCCCAGGTCGCATCCTTGTGCCAGTTATATTCAGTTGCAATAGCAACCTTTTTCGCCGATTTTTCGTCCAATAGTTCGGCGATGACGGCAAGGGCCATGTCCATTCCGGCAGAGACACCCGACGACGTGACAAATTTACCGTCCCAGACCCAGCGCGCCTGTTTTTGCCAGTCCACATTTGGGCCAAATGATGTTGCCCACTTGAACGACATCTTGTTGGTCGTGGCTTTTTTGCCGTCCAGCACACCAGCCGCCGACAGCAAGGTACTGCCGGTGCAAACGGAGGTCACCAGTTCAGCCGTCTCGGACTGTTGGCGCACCCAGGTCAATACGGCTTGATTGTCGAGCAAGGCCTCTGTGCCAAAACCGCCGGGGACCAAAAGCATGTCATATTTTTTGTCGTCAGAGATCAGGGCATCAATGGCCGTACGGGGACCAGAACGACCGCCAACGGGTTCAGCCGTTTCCGCCACCATATGAATATCAAACTCATCCTTGAGAATGCCAAACATTTCCAGCGGTCCGTAAACATCCAGCAATTCAAAATCATGGAAGAGAAGTGTGGCAAGTGTACGCATGTTTTTGTCCTGGTTTAAAAGTCTTGATAATCGCCCTTTTCATAGGCGTCTCGCAGGGCGAATTTCTGGATTTTTCCGGAGCCTGTCAAAGGGAACTCGCTGACGGATATCCAGCGCACCGGTGTTTTGTGGGCGGCCAGGTGATGGCGGCAGTGGGCGACGAGGTCTTGTTTTTCGAAGTCTTGTCCGCTTTCGGGTCGGAAAAAACAGGCGACGATCTCACCCCATTTTTGATCTGGCAATCCGACCACGGCAACCTCGGCAACAGCCGGGTGCTCCAACAATATATTCTCGATTTCGACCGGGAACAGATTTTCACCGCCGCGGATTATCATTTCCTTGACCCGGCCAGTGACTCGGACAAAGCCACGGCTGTCCATGGTGCCCAGATCACCGGTATGCAGCCAGTTTAAATTGTCGATGGTGGCAGCAGTAGCCTCCGGGTTGTCGTTATAGCCGATCATGTTGCAATGACCCTTTGAACAAATCTCCCCGACAGTGCCCAGGGGAACAACTTCATTGCTTATCGTCGATCGAATGGAGATGCCAATTTGCGGCAGGGGCTGGCCCACGGTTTCACAGACATCCTCAAAGGAATCCGTGGTCCGCGTCTGGGTTACAACGGGGGAGGTTTCTGTCTGGCCATACACAGTTTCGAACCCGCAGCCAAAGGTCTTTTGTACCTGGCGGATCAGCTCCGGCGGCACCATGGACCCGCCCGATACCGTCGCCTTCAGGGAAGAATAATCCGTTGGTTCAAGGCGGTTGGCCTCCAGCATGCCGATCAGCATGGTCGGTACGCCCAGGGCAAATGCAACACCTTCTTCTTTGATCAAGCGGTTGGCATCGCCCGGATCAAAAATCTTGGCGAGATACATTGTGGCGCGGCTTTGCATCACGCCCAGGGCCGCGATGGCGCAGCCGCTGGTATGGAACATGGGCATGAAATTAAGCCAGATATCACCCGGTTCCACGCCCAGTCGCCGGGTCACCAGCCGGGCATTATTTGTCAGGCCGAGATGGTGCAATATGGCCCCTTTGGGGAAGCCTGTGGTGCCAGACGTATATTGGATTTGTGCCGCGTCTGCCGGTTTGACATTGGGTAAGTCGGCGATACGGTCGCCGGTTGCATACATTGCAGCCCGGTCTTCCATGATGTTGACTTCACGCACAACTTCAATGGGGGGGCAAATTTCGGCAGCGATTTCTGCCATGGGATTGCCGCGATATTCCTCCGTCAGGAACAGGGCCACGGCACCAGATTGCTTCAGCACATAATCCAGTTCTTTGCCCTGATAGGCCGGGTTAATGGTTACCAGCACCAGGCCCGCCAGGGCGCTGGCATATTCCATCACAAGCCATTCCGGCGTATTGGGCGACCAGACCGCCAGGCGCTCACCAGGCTCGAACCGGCTGGCCAGGGCCTGGGCCAATTCTTCGGCGTCCGCCAGCATTTCAGCGTAAGTCCAGCAACGCCCCGTCTTGCCCTCCATGGTCACTTCCACCAGGGCCAGCTGGTCTGGCACATCTGCGGCGATCTCGCGCAACAGTCCACCAACCGTCGTCTGAAGAACCTCCGCATCTTCCTGTGGCGGCATATATGATTCTGTCAGTTGAACGTCATACTGCTGGTCGGTCATTGGGTGCCTTTATTGGTTGCGTCCTGTCTGCCATCAAACACTCCGTCGTGCCGGACTTGAATAGGCATCCATGCCTGCGTCCAAAGGAATAAATTTATTCCAAAAGCGTAGACCCCGTATCAAGTACGGGGTGACGGAGTGAGTAGGTGTGAGGTCATAGGTGATTATCCCGACATATAAGACAGCTTGCCGAACCGGGCTAAGTGATGATCGACATCGCCGAACATAACTTCGGCAACCGCCATGCGTTTGACAAAGTCGCCCAGTTCATATTCTGCCGTCATGCCGATGCCACCATGCATCTGAATGGCGGACTGACACGACGTATGGCCGCGCTCCCCCAGATAGACTTTGGTTGATGACACCGCTTTGCCGCGCATCGCGGCATCGTCGCTGTCAGCCATCATGCTGGACCGGTAGACCAGGGACTGGGCATTTTCATATTCGATCAGCATATCGGCCATGTGATGCTGCAAGACCTGGAATTTGCCAATGGGTTGGCCAAATTGTTCGCGTATTTTCAGATATTCCAGGGTCAGTTCGTTAACCCTGGCGAAGGCGCCCAGGGATTCCGCACACAAGGCAGCGGCGGCCTGATCGGCAACCTGTTCCATGATGACCCAGGCTTGACCGACGGTACCCAAAACAGCTGACGGTGTGATGCGCACATTTTCCAGGGTGATGTCTGCCCCACCGCGACCATCCAACAAGGCATAACCTTCACGGGTGACACCATCCGCATCTGCATCAACAATAAATAATGTCAGGCCGTCTTCACTACGGGTCTCGCCACTGGTGCGGGCCGAGACAATAATTTTGTCGGCCACGTCACCGCCCAGCACGACGCTTTTTACACCACTGAGAATGTAATCATCACCATCAGCTGCGGCGCGGGTTGAAACCTCGGCCATGTCAAAGCGCGATCCGGGTTCCGTCAGGCCCACGGCCATTTTCAGATCACCTGAAATGATTTTTTCGATCAGATCAGATTTTTGCGCGTCCGATCCAGCCAGCTTCAGGGCACCACCCGCCATGATGACGGTGGGAATATAGGGCTCCAGCGCCAGGTGGCGACCCAGTTCAATGGCCACAACCATGGCATCGACCGAGGTCCCATCGAGGCCGCCCATATCTTCCGGAAAGGGCAGGGCCAGCAGGCCCATCTCGGCGTAGGCTTTCCAGATGTCTTCGCTGTAACCCGGACCTTCGGCGACCAGTTTGCGGCGCACATCCACGCTGTAACTGTCGGACAATAATTTTTGCAGACTGTTGCTGAACAGAACCTGCTCTTCGCTATATCCAAAATCCATGGTTCTACAGTTCCAGTATTGCTTTGGTGATGATGTTCTTTTGTACTTCCGTCGAGCCACCATAGATCGTGGTCTTGCGTCGGTCGTAATATAGCGGTGAGCGCGCTGCCGCATAAGCAGGCCCCACGGCCTTGCCATTCCAGTCCGGCTCCAGCGCCCCTTGTTGCCAGGGCAGGGCATAGGACCCGGTGGCTTCCATCTGCAATTCAGCGAAGCGCTGTTGCAACTCAGAGCCACGAATTTTTAACACGGATGCAATGGCCCCTGGTGTGCCTTCGTCGCCAATATCAAACAACATGCGCATGTTGGTTAACTCCAGCGCGGTCAGGTCAATTTCGGCCCGGGAAAGGCGCGCCTGGAACAGGGGGTCTTCGATCAAGAGCTTGCCGTTTTTGCGCTCAGACCGGGCGATGGTCTTCAGGTTTTCCAGATCATTTTTGCACAAACCCACACCGGCGATCCCGGTGCGCTCGTTACCTAACAGGAACTTGGCATAGGTCCAGCCTTTGTCGACTTCACCGACCAGATTTTCCTTCGGCACCCGCACATCTTCCAGGAACACTTCGTTGATTTGTACGTCGCCATCGATGGTCAAAATGGGGCGCACTGAAATGCCAGGCGTTTTCATATCGATCAGCAGGAAGGAAATACCGGCCTGCTTTTTAACGTCCGTATTGGTGCGCACCAGACAGAAAATCCAGTCGGCATATTGCGCCGTGGTGGTCCAGGTCTTCTGGCCGTTCACAACCCATTCATCGCCTTCCAGTACCGCCCGTGTTTTTAAGGAAGCCAGATCAGACCCGGCCCCTGGCTCAGAAAAGCCCTGACACCAGAATTCTTCGCCTGACCGGATGGTCGGCAAATAACGTTCTTTCTGGGCATCGTTGCCAAAATGAATGATCACCGGCCCCACAAGACGCGTACCAAAGGGTAACTGGCGTGGTGTGCCAGCCGCAAAGCATTCTTCATCAAAGATATTCGACTGCACCGGCGTCCAGTTCGTGCCCCCATGTTCGGTCGGCCAGTGTGGTGCGACCCAGCCCTGTTCGTTCAGCGCCTTGTGCCAGCGATAATAATCATCCTTCTTGAACCGAATACCCGCCTTGGCCCGCTCGCCAATGTCTTTTGGGAATTTGTTCTCAAGAAAGCTGCGCACTTCCAGCCGAAAGGCTTCGTCTTCAGCACTGTAATTAAGGTCCATGGGGTCGTCCTGTATTCGTCCTGGGATGGATTGAAAGTCGAATATTAGTTCGCTTGCTAACTATTTATTTTACCCTGTCAGATTAAATCTGTGAATAGGCACCATCAACATATTTTTGACCCAAATCTTAGTCGCTTTCAGGACTCCGGGTCGAGCCCGGAGTCCTTGCAAATTACTTGGCGACAGTCGTGATCCTGAAATTGGGGGGCTTAAGTTGCGGGAAAAGTTACAGGGGCAGGGAGGGGAGCGCCAGTATGACGGCCTATGGGAAATACTAAATGCCCTCACCCCCACACCCTCCGTCATGCCGGACTTGATGCGGCATCCATGATGAGGTCGAAAATTTGTACCTGATTTGAATTGTTGAACAGATACTATCTTTGATGTTTCCAGACCAACCCATGCGGAAGTGTGGGGGGGTGCACAGTACCCGACTCTTTTCATAACACCAACTCTATCAACGGTTTCCGAGGAATGTTTGGTTTGAATAAAGCCATCATATAGTCGCGGATTTCCAATTCAGACATTTTGACCATGGCTTTTCTGAAGGCATTGAGGCCG
>JABIFY010000159.1 GCA_018650465.1 Alphaproteobacteria bacterium | reverse complement strand
TAACGAGGCCCGGCAAACAGATCAGCAGGAACAGAGCCAAATACAGAAGCAAGACCATAGCCCAGTGCGCCCTGCACAACGACCATGGCATACATGAGCCAGGGTTCAGGCCAAATCCGTAATGCATAAAGCGCCACATAGGTCAGCAAAAACCCGATGCAAGCCAATGTCCACGCCCATTCCCGACCCATGCGATCAGAAAACTGGCCAATCCAAACCTGGCCAACAACACCGCCCAGACTAACCAGGCCCAGTGCCAATGCAGCGATTTCCTTCGAAATGCCGATATCGATCAAATATCGGGTTTGGTGAACCTGTACGGCGTACCAGACATACAATCCGCCGACAAAGGCGATTGTCAGAAACCAGAACTGACGGGTTCGCATAGCCAGTCCCAGGGTCCAGTTCGTCTCCACCCATTTATGATCCACGATTGCTCTTGATTTATGATCTGCGCTCGATGAATTTTCGCGCCCCATGCCCGGCACATCACCATCAGGGAGTAGACCTAAATCAGAAGGATGTCGGCGCTGGAAAATAAAGCCAAGTGGCACGAGGACAAAAAGAGAAACGGCGGCAATCACGATACAGGCAGTGCGCCAGCCTTCGCCGTCAATTGTTGCTTGCATCCAGGGGAACAGGGCCATAGACCCGGCACCCACACCGGCAAATGCTATTCCGATAGCAAGACCGCGTTTTCGTTCAAACCAGTTGGGTAAAAACATGGTATGCCCGATATAACTTATAAAGATCGACGTGCCGACGACCATAACACCCAAACTGAGATAGAAGTGCCAGATTTCCGATGACAGGGTTGCAGTATACATACCAACGCTGACGAAGACGGCACCCAAAGGAATTGTCAACTGTGGGCCATAGCGGTCCATCAAATGACCAAGCAAGGGCGTCATACCGGTTGAGACCATAAACCCGATAGAAAATATAGCTGCGGTGGTTCCACGGTCCCAGCCAAATTCATCGACGATGGCTGGAAACAACAGGGAAAATGATGTGCGTGCATTTACACCGATGGCCATGGTGACAAAGGCCACAGCAATCACGACCCAGCCATAATAGAACGGCAAGCGTTTGATGATGTCAGGCGTTTTTGGCGAACCAGTTGCCGGGAGGGTTTTTGAGCGTGTCATTTTCCCTCTTAGTTCATAAAGCAACCGGATGAAGTTTGTTGGAAAACTGGTGCCCCCGGTCCGAATCGAACGGACACTCCCTTGCGAGAACGGGATTTTGAATCCCGCGCGTCTACCAGTTCCGCCACGGGGGCACGGCTGCGGATAATAGCCAAGGTTTTTTGTGGGTCAAGAGGACTGTGGCCATCGGCTTGCACAAAATGAGCTTCCCATGAGTAAAGTGTTCCGGCAGGGGCCGTGTTCGCGAGGTAGTTTGATGCATTGCCACCTCTGCCAAGGGCTGCTATGACCCGGTCTCCCGCAGATAATATGGACTTCCCTGTGATACATCGTTTATACAACTGGACCCTGGGGCTTGCTGGCCACCAACATGCGCTGGTTGTTTTAGCCATCATCGCTTTTGTCGAAAGTTCGATATTTCCCATACCGCCGGATGTATTAATCATTCCGATGGTGCTGGCGACGCGTCAGCGCTGGTTCGCCATTGCGGCTGTGTGCACGGTGGCCTCTGTGGCAGGTGGTCTCGCCGGTTACGGCATTGGCTTTTATCTTTATGAAACCATTGGCCGAGGTATCGTTGAATTCTACGGCTACGCTCACAAGTTCGAGACCTTTCAGCACTGGTACGATGAGTTTGGTTTGTTGATCGTTTTTGCCGCCGGGCTAACACCCTTACCCTATAAGGTGTTCACCATTGCCAGCGGTGTGGCGTCCCTGGATCTTTGGAGCTTTATTGGTGGCTCAGTGGTCTCGCGCGGATTACGGTTTTTCATGGTCGCCGGATTGCTCTGGCATTTTGGTGAGCCGATCCGGGTGTTCATTGAAAAACATCTGAATACCCTGGCTGTAATTTTTACTGTTTTGTTGATCGGCAGTTTTGTGGTTTTAAAATATCTGATTTAGGGGCCCAAAATTCTATAGCATTATCTGGCATTTCGGGGACATAGCGGCACAACGGAGAGACATTCTTGACCAAATCGATACCCATAATTGATTTTTTCCTGCAGCGCCGGACCGCTGCCCTTGTGATCGCAGCGAGCAGTTTCATCGTCGTTGCTTCCGCCATATCGTCAGAAATATTTGGCGGCCTCGCACCGTGTGTGTTGTGCCTGTATCAACGCATTCCCTATGCCATCACAATCGGGCTTGGTCTGATCGGGTTTGCCGTCCCGCGATTTTTCCTGGCAGCCGTTTTACTGGCCGCCCTGGCTTTTCTGGTGGGTGGTGGCATCGCTGTTTTTCATGTGGGCGTGGAGCAAGCCTGGTGGACCGGCACCGAGGCTTGCGTCGGGACGCAAGACAAAGCCGCCTCAATCGATGAATTACGGGCCCAGATCATGGCCACGCCGGTCATCCGCTGTAATGATATTCAGTGGTCCCTTTTCGGGATTTCCATGGCAGGCTACAATGTGCTGACTTCACTGGCGCTGGCGGGCTTCGCCTTACTGGCGGCAAAGCGCAATCGCAACGATTAGAGGCGCAGAAATGACAGAGCCCAAATCACCAATTCGACAAACAGGTAACGGACGGTTGCCAGGTGATTTGTCACGCGATGAAATGATCGAACGCATCATCCGGGTCGATCACGCCGGGGAATATGGTGCCGTGCGCATTTACCAGGGCCAGATGGCAATCTTGAAAAAATCAGCAAGTGCCAAAACTTTGCACCACATGACCGAGCAAGAAAAAAAGCACCTGGAAACTTTTGAAAAACTGGCCGTTGAACGCCGGGTGCGCCCGACACTGCTGACACCCATCTGGCATGCTGCCGGATTTGCCCTGGGTGCCGGCACGGCTTTGCTGGGTGAGAAAGCCGCCATGGCCTGCACCCAGGCGGTCGAAGAAGTTATCGATGAACATTATGCCGATCAGGCCGCCAAGCTGGGTGACGACGAAAAAGACTTGCGCGACACCATCGAAAAATTTCGGGCCGAAGAAATTGAACATCGCGACGCCGCCGTTGCCGCAGGTGCCGAAGAGGCTCCGGGTCATGCCGTGTTGACCGGTGCGATCAAAACAGGTTCACGCCTGGCGATCTGGTTGTCGGAACGAATTTAACTCAATAACCAACGGAGAACTCTATGGCCGATAAAAAAGCTGTTGTGGTCGGCGGCCTGGGTGTTATCGGGCGCAACCTGATCAACGCTCTGACAAAAGATCCTGCCTGGGACGTGGTCGGGCTGTCGCGACGGTTACCAGACTTTGAATCAACAGCGGAATTTATTTCTGTTGATCTTCTGAACCGCGATGAGGCGATGCAAAAGCTCGCCCACCTGACAGACGTCACACACATCTTCTATGCCGCTTTTCAGGGACGACCTGTCTGGGCCGAACACAATGCCCCCAATCTGGCCATGCTGGTTAATTCAGTAGAACCCATCGCTGCGGCCAGTCCGGGTTTGCGCCACGTCAATCTGGTGCAAGGCAACAAGATTTATGGCAGCCACCTCGGCCCGTTCAAAACCCCCGCACGAGAAGATGACCCACCCCACATGCTGCCCAATTTTTATTGGGACCAACAAGAATGGCTGGCCAAAGCGCAAGCCGGAAACCAATGGACCTGGTCGGCCCTGCGCCCACAAACGGTCTGCGGTTTTGCCGTCGGCAATCCCATGAACATCACCACGGCCATTTGCGCCTATGCCGCCATCTCGAAAGAACTGGGCCTGCCCCTGCGCTTCCCCGGCAAGCCCGGTGCCTACACGGCGGTTTACCAGGTGGCCGATGCGGAAATTCTCAACAAGGCCATGCTGTGGTGCGCCGATAGTGATGCTGCCGCCAATGAAATATTCAACATCACCAACAGTGATTTTTTCCGCTGGTCGAATGTCTGGCCAAAGTTCGCCAAATTCTTTGATCTGGAAGTGGGCGATGTGCAAACCATTTCCCTGACAGATTTCATGGCCGACAAGGGCCCCTTGTGGGCCTCCATGGTGAAAAAATATGGCTTGCAGGATATCCCCTGGGAAGACCTGGTGGCCTGGCCCTTTGCCGATTACGTCTTCGGCACGGACTGGGATGTGATGACCGATACCCTGAAAATCAGACAAGCCGGTTTCCATGACAGCGTGCGCACAGAAGAAATGTTCCTGCGCCTGTTTCAGGAATTCAGAGATATGAAAGTGATACCGTGACATGAAAGTAATCTTGGCATGACAACAGATACCAATCTCAGCATCGGCTATATCGGCCTTGGCAATATGGGCAAGCCCATGGCCCTGTGCCTGTTGAACAAAGGCTTTCAGCTGACGACCTGGGCCCGCAACCCGGATGCCACCACTGACCTGGTGGCCCGCGGGGCCCGTGCCCTGAACAGCGCCGCCGACGTGGCCCGGGCAAGCGACGTGGTTTTCATCTGCGTCACCAACACCGACGCCGTGCGTGCCATCGTCTTTGGTGAGGGTGGCCTGGCGGAGGGTGGCAGCAGCCGTCAAATCCTGGTGGATATGTCGAGTATCGAGCCCGGTGCCACGGTTGAAATGGCCGCACGTTTAAAGAAAGAAACCGGCATGGGCTGGATCGACGCGCCCATTTCCGGTACGCCCACTGCTTGCCTGGAAGGTACACTAACCGTCATGGCCGGCGGCAGCAGCGAAGACTTCGCCCGCGCCAAACCCGCCATCGATTGCCTGGCGGCACGCCTCACCCACATGGGACCAAGTGGTGCCGGACAGACCACCAAGCTGGTCAACCAGGCCCTGGTCGGCGGCACGCTGGCCTTGGTCGCCGAAGCCATCAAGTTCGCCCAGGACGCCGGTGTCGACGCCAGCCAAATCCCCGTCGCCCTGACGGGCGGCCGTGCCGATAGCCCCGTCTTACAGGAATGGGGCAGCCGCATGGCCGTCGAAGACTACGCCCCCACCGCCGCCATCGACATCATGGTCAAAGACCTCAACACCGTCTCCCGCACCGCCCAGGCTCAGGGCACCCCCATGCCGGTGGTCGGTGCCGCCGGCGACGTTTTTCAACTGGCCAGCCGCCAGGGCCTTGGGCAACTGGACGTCTGCGCCATCAAAAAGATTTACGATTGAGGGATTGGGCACAAAGAAAAGTCCTCACCCAACTGAAATTCATCAAAGACGTGGGTACGCGGGTCAAGCCCGCGCATGACGATGTAGCGATCTAATACAAGGCTGCCAAACCAAATCCGGTGCCTGGCTCCGCATTTGGTGGGATGTTCAGAACAAAGATGTTCAACGATACATCGACTGCGGTCGAACTAGTTCGCCGCTCAGGGACTTTGCAATTAACGACCGGAAAAGCGGAGCCAGGCAAGAAGAATGCCAGGCACCGTTTTTCCCAGGCTAAAACCTGAACCTCACCTTCCCACATCAGTCCGACATTGAAACGCACGCAAGATCAATTGGGTGAAAGATTTAACCCCTCCAATTTCAGGGAATTTCAGCGCTTGACCCCGGCCCCGTCAACTGACATTGATGGCAAAAATCAACGCCGGAGTCTGTCTTGAACACTGTGCAATCCCCCTGCATTTCCATTTGCAGAATGAATGCCGATGATGCCTTTTGCACTGGTTGCTGGCGCTCCCGCGAGGAGATCGCGGCCTGGGGCATAGCCAACGACGCAACGCGTCTGGAAATTCTGGGTAAATTGCATGAACGACGTGAGGCAGCAGGCGGCGGCAAACGTCGGGAGACGCGCCGACGCGGCCCCAGCTAAACTTTCACAAGCTAAAACAACCCTTTAATCTCCTGTACCGTCCACGGCCTCATTTATCATGCGCTGGAAATACGCCAGGGCTGGTTCATTTTGGCCATAGATCACATGGGGCAGCGTGCCGTTGGCCAGGTTCTTTTGGGCGGCCTCGCCCACCGGGAAATCTTCTTCCAGCACCGTGCGCACGGTCATGTCCATGTTCTTTTTCCAATACCGCCCTGCCTTTTCGGTCTCAACGGGTTCCGGAATGTAGAAATCCAGCAGCACCCGGCTTTTGCCAGGGTCATTGTCCACCGGAAAACAGCGCCAGACTTCCGCATGGTCCCGTTGCATGACAAAGACGGTGTTGGGAAACAACACATAGACCATGGCCGTATGCCAGATCAGGTCCCAGTCGCTTTCCGGTTGATCCTTTAAGTCCAGGATGGATTTGCGCGGCAGGGTCTCACGCAGATTGCGGCCGAACTCATCCATCAAACAGAGATTGCCAAACAACAAAGGGCCGACCGTGGTCTTGTGCAGGGCAGCAAAGTGATATGGCTCAAGGAAGGTGTCGATGATGGTCTTCCAGTTCATCTCACAGAATATTTCCCGGCTTTCATAGAGATGGTAGTTTTCGAAAGAAAAATTATCCAACTCAGGTGCCAGGCCTGCCAGGTGTTCAGTCACATCAATGGGGGTAGTGCCCTGAGGTCGCACCCAGATCAGGCCACCCTGTTCCGCCGCGGGCAGTTCTGTCAGGGAGCAATTGTCAAAATCAAATCCGTCAAAATCTTTTTGCGATGGTGCATGCGAAAACTTGCCGGCCTTGTCAAAAGACCAGGCATGGTAGGGACAAATCAGGTGCTTGCGTAGATGTCCGCTGCCGTTCACCAGACGCGACGCGCGATGCTGACAAACATTCAAAAAGGCCCGCACCTGGCCATCATCGCCACGCACCACCAGGATCGGCACATCGGTATTATCATCCGTGACATAGTCACCCGGCGCGGGCATGTGACAGGACATGGTGATCAGCAAGGGTTCCTGGCGAAAGAGCTTTTCAGTTTCCAGGGCCAGGCGGTCCGGCGACGTATAGGCCGTGGCCGCGTTGCGCATGATGGCGCTGGCGGTGTCCGTGCTTTTGTTGTCGAGATGGGCGAAAACCCGCTTCGTCAGAGCAATCTGCGTTTTATGGTCCATAGAAGTTTGTCAATTTGTTATGAAATCACGCGAGGGGATCATGGGCAAGCATTGCCCTGCACGTAACCATACCGCATCTGAGGCGAGGCACCAGACAGATATCCAACTTGTGACAAAATCCCCGGCGTTCAAAACAATGACGGGAAAACACCATCGCAGACGATCAAACGGTTTTCACTTTTTCCAGAAACGTGCCCACTTCCTGGCGCAGGGTCTTGAAACGATCCGCCAAATCATTTGACGCATTCAGAACGTTGCCGGAGGCTACACCTGTTTGTTCCGAGCTGGTTCTGACCTTGCCGATGCTCATGGAAACCTCCAGTGTTCCGGAAGCTGCATCTTGAACATTGCGGCTGATTTCGTTGGTGGCGGTACCCTGTTCTTCAACAGCCGTTGCAATTGCTGTGGCTATTTCATTCATCTCGGCAATCGTGGACCCGATGCTTTCGATGGCAGAAACGGCTTCTTTCGTGGTTTGTTGAATACCGCCTATTTGCCCTCCGATATCTTCGGTTGCCTGGGCGGTCTGGCTGGCCAGGTTTTTGACTTCGGAGGCCACAACAGCAAACCCCTTGCCGGCTTCGCCCGCCCGCGCCGCTTCGATCGTTGCATTAAGGGCCAGCAAGTTTGTTTGTTCCGCGATATCATTGATCAGATCAACGACATCGCCAATGCGCTGGGCTGCCTCTGCCAGATCACGAATGGTTTGATTGGTATTGTTCGCAGCCTCAACCGCCTTGCCGGAAATATCAGACGAATGGGTGACCTGACGGCTGATTTCGCTGATCGAGGTCGAAAGTTCTTCAGCCGCAGAAGAGACCGTTTGCACACTGGACGTAGCCTCTTCGGCGGAAGTGGCCACATTGGAGCTTTCGGTTTTACTCTGGTCGGCCATCTCAACCATTGACCGGGCTGACGATTCCATTTCTGTGGAACTTGTTGCGACGAAGTCGAGAATCTCTTCAACGGTAGCACCAAATCCCGAGGTGAGTTCGGCCATGCGTTCCTGGCGTTGTTGACGCTCGGCATTTTCTTTGGCACTGCGTTGATGTTCCGCCTCTTCACTTTTTTGGCGTTCTTCAGCGGCTTCGTGCTCCTGGGCCTCAAGACGGATTTTATCGATTGCGTTGTCCTTGAAAACCTGAACGGCCCGTGCGATTGCACCTATTTCATCACTGCGACTGGTATCGGGCACGTCAACATCAACTAAGCCTTCGGCAAGGGCGCCCATCACTTCGGTCATGCCCTTCAGAGGTACGGATATCTGGCGGCTGATCACCCAGACAAAAATAATCAAGAGGGCAAGGGCAACCAGTAAGCTGGAAAAAATTGCTGTAATGGCAGTGCTCGCGGCTGTCTTTCCGGCTTCTTCTGTCGTGCCTGAAACGGTTTCGATCAAGTCACTGACAGCTTCCATGCGTTCTTCCAGAACGCCGAAAGCATCGTAAAAGGACGGCAGTTGACTATCCGTCTCCGGTGATTGCCCAAGACCCATCACCACCAACATTTCGGCGCTTTTGATATATCCTGCCAATGCAGGTCCGACGTCCTCAATCGCCTTTTTCAAGTCTGGTGCCAATGGCAAGGCTGAATTTTGGGCAATGCGATCCCGGATTGTTTCGGCATGATCCTTGATGTCGTCCCGAACACCCTTTTTATCGTCAGCACTGCCAACCCGACCCGCGCGCAGCGCCATCAGGACATCGCCCCGCAAGGCATCATGCATCATGTCAGCTTCAAGGTGATTGCGCAGGGCGCTGTTGATCATATTTCCCTCCGCCAGTTGGCTGGAGAGGTTGTTGATCGCCCACCAGGCCGTTCCGGAAATGATCAAGGCAACCAGCATACCAACTGCGCCAATCGAAATAATGCGATGGCTGATCATGATCCCTTTGGATTGTTTCCCGGATTGGATGCTGGCCATTTACTGTCCCTCGTAAGCAGATTGATTGAATATGACTTTAGATATCCGGATCATCCTGTCTTTTTGTAACGGGGTGATGTCTGGCGAGGCTAAAATTGTATCTACCCTGTATCTCTTCAATTCAATCATGTTTCAGGGTCTGCCGGTAACGACGTCGGGTTGGCGAAACGCCGACCGTCGGCACTGACAAGACAGTTCGGGTTACGTGATTATTTGCAGATCGGGAATAATGCCGAGGCCCGGACCTTACGGCTCCAGTTCGGTATCCCAGTAAAGATAATCGTTCCAGCTTTCGTGCAGGTGATTGGGCGGAAAGCTGCGACCGCTTTTTTGCAAATCTGTGACGCTGGGTTCGAACGGCCAGACACGGGGCAGCATGCCGGCCTGCTTGGGCATCTTGCCGCCCTTTTTCAGATTGCAGGGCGAACAGGCGGCGACCACATTCTGCCAGGTTGTTTGCCCGCCACGTGAGCGCGGGATCAGATGATCAAAGGTCAGATCTTCGGGCGAGCCACAATATTGGCAGCTGAAGCTGTCGCGCAAAAACAGGTTGAACCGGGTGAAGGCCGGTTTGCGCACAGGTTTGACATAGCGTTTGAGGGAAACCACCGAGGGCAATTTCATCTGAAAGCTGGGCGAGCCAATGACCGTGTCATATTCAGAAACGATGTTCACGCGTTCCAGAAATACAGACTTCACCGCACTCTGCCACGACAGAAGTGACAGCGGAAAATAACTGAGCGGCCGGTAGTCGGCATTCAGCACCAGGGCGGGACAACTTTCGGGTGACAATTCAATCTCCGTAATGTTGCTTCTCTTGGCCTATATTGGCGCGGATTCCGGGATAAAACCACCCTGAACTGTCAATATCATGTGGGTCTTGCGATATATGTCACATTATATCGTATCACACTGGGGTCTGGCGGTGTGGAAGTGGTGCGTTTATGCTGTCCGCTGCAACCCATCCCCATGCCCTTCCCCATCAGAAAGATATCTCCCCATGCCCGGCCCCTTGTCTCATATACGTGTCCTTGATCTCTCTCGCATTCTCGCCGGGCCTTCCTGTACGCAAATTCTGTCGGACCTGGGGGCTGAGGTCATCAAGGTGGAAAAGCCGGGCGAAGGCGACGACACGCGGCACTGGGGACCGCCCTGGGTTCAGGACACTGATGGTAACGACACAAACGATTCGATCTATTATCTGGCCATCAATCGCGGCAAAAAATCGGTCACAATTGATATGTCCAAACCTGAAGGCCAGCAGATGATCCGCGACCTGGCCAATAAATCCGATATCCTGGTTGAAAACTACAAGGTCGGTGGCCTGGATAAATACAAGCTCACTTACGATGACCTGAAGGACGAAAATCCGTCGCTGATCTATTGTTCGATCACCGGCTTTGGCCAGACGGGACCCTACGCACCACGCGCCGGATACGATTATATGATCCAGGCCATGAGCGGCTTGATGAGCATCACCGGCGAAGCTGATGGCAAGCCCGGTGGCGGCCCCATGCGGGCGGGTGTTTCCATTGCCGACCTGACCACCGGTCTCTATTCGACGATTTCCATTCTCGCCGCCTTGACCCACCGTGAGCGCACGGGCGAAGGCCAGCATATCGACATGGCCTTGCTGGATTGCGCCACGGCGATCCTCGCCAATCAGGGCATGACCTATCTGGCCACGGGAGAATCTCCGGTACGGGTGGGCAACCGCCATCCCAGTGTTGTGCCCTATCAGCCCTTCGCCACCAGCGACGGTCATGTGGTTTTAGCGGTCGGCAATGATGGTCAGTTTGAACGCCTGTGCAATGTGCTCGGCATGCCTGAAATGGCCAAAGACGAGCGTTTCGCCAAAGGCAGTGGACGTATCCGGCATCAGCCAGAAATTGCTGAAATCCTGACCGCACAGATGGTTCAGAAAACAACCGCTGAATGGCTGACAATCCTGGCCGAGGTCGCCGTACCTTGTGGTCCCATCAACAATGTGGAAGATGTTTTTAACGATCCCCAGGTCCAGCATCGCAACATGAAGATCAACTTGCCCCATTCAAAAGCCGGGCATATGGACATCCTTGGCAGCCCCATCAATCTGTCGGCAACGCCGGTCGAATATACCGACGGACCACCTGTGCTGGGTGAGCATACCGATGATATCTTGCGGGATATTCTGGAACTGGACGACGCCCAAATCGCCGACTTGCAGTCAAAGAATATTGTTTGATCCTGAGTGATATCGTCACCCCGGACTTGATCCGGGGTCTACGCCTGTAAATTAAGGGTATCCCTATCTGTATAAGCATGGACCCCGCATCAAGTGCGGGGTGACGGAGCGTTTGATGGCAAGTCTAACGACTAATGTCACCCCGACTTCTTTTCCTCTTTCAGGCGACGATAGACATGCCACAATAATCGCGCGGCGGCTCCCCGCCAGGGGCGCCATGCGTCGGCCATGATACGGAAGCTTTCCGTATCTGGTCGGGTGGGCAGATCAAACGCCCATTGGGCTGCGGCCTGAAGGGCGATATCACCCGCCGGGAAAATGTCGCTGCGACCTTCGGCAAACAACAGATAAACCTCAGCCGTCCATGGACCGACGCCGCGTACAGCTGTCAGATGGGCTATGGCATCCAGGTCCGTCATCCGGCACATGGCAGGTAAATCAAGATCGTTCGAGAGCAAGGCTGTTGCGATGCCGTGGACATATTCTGCCTTGCGTGCGCCCAGGCCCAGGGCTTTCAGGTGAGGCACATCGCGCGACAAAACACCGGCTGGTGTGACCTCGCCAAGGTCAGCTTCCAGTCGGGACCAAATGGCAGCGGCAGCAGCCAGTGACAGTTGCTGTTCTACAATGATTTTGGCCAGCGTCGCAAAGCCACGCGGCAAGGACCGGTCCGGCAAAGGGCCAGCAAACCGTATTGCCCTGGCCATACTTTTGTCGCGCCGGGCCAGGATGCGCAAACCTTTAGCGAGATTTTCGTCATCGAGGACAGGTGATTTTTCCGGATGCTTTGCCAAGGGACTGTCAGCTCCCACAGTACCCGACTTAATAGGATAAAGCCCTGAAGTGATTCATACTTTGAGATTCTCCGACCAAAGAAAGTCTCAAAATATGCAGCAATTACTTGGCAAGGCCTTATCCACACCGTTAGGAGAGCACATCCCCCTTTG
>JABIFY010000016.1 GCA_018650465.1 Alphaproteobacteria bacterium | reverse complement strand
GGCCTTGCCAAGTAATTGCTGCATATTTTGAGACTTTCTTTGGTCGGAGAATCTCAAAGTATGAATCACTTCAGGGCTTTATCCTATTAAGTCGGGTACTGTGACTTTGAATAGGGACATTGCTGTATTTTCGAGAATACGGGAATACTTTGACTGCTTGGGAACACTCGATGGAACACTCGATGGAACACTCGGTTTGAGCAAGATTTACGACTTTTTTTGGCCTGGAATACCGGTTGATCAATCTCAGCTGGGGCAAGAGGTCCGCCTGCGTCAGTTTTTGCTGGTTGCCGATGCGGTTACGACAATATCAGGTGTTAACCTGATCAATTCTGTTCTGACTGCATTCCTGTTCTGGAACATCTTGCCCCACAGTTTGCTGATTCCCTGGGTTGTCATCAGTGTTGGATCTTCCGGCAACAGGATTTGGGCGGCATGGCGTTCGCGCAACAAGCCAACACCAGCTTCAATAAGTCGCCGCACAATTGTCCGTTCAACCATTTGGTCTGCCTTTGGTGGAGCTGTCTGGGGCATTGCTGCCATCGGCGTGGCCTTACAAGATTCTATGCTGCATCACGTTTTTCTGGCTTTCGTGGTTGGTGGACAGGCCGTTGCAGCCGCCGTATGGCTCTCACCTGTCTTGTCGGCGTCCTATGCCTATATCTGGCTCAGCGTGACGCCACTGATTGTCGGGCTGGCGTGGCATGGCCACCCCATGACAACCGTCATGGCGGGAATGTTAAGTCTGTTTCTGTTGGCCTCTTTCCAATTGGCGCGGCGGACACACGCTGATTTTGTGACGGCGGTCACAGACAAGCTCAAACTCGAAAACCTTTACGATCAGCTCAGTGACAGTGAAGAACGACTGATCACCGCCATTGAGACAATCGATTCCGGCTTTGCCTTGTATGATGATGATGACCGCTTGATTCTGGCAAATTCCAGATACCGGGAATTCTACCATCTGGCATCCGCAGCAATGTACAAAGGTGCTGCCTTTGAAGACATTCTGCGTATGGCCGTGTTCGCCGGTCAGCACCCGGAAGCCGTAGGCCATGAGAGAGTCTGGATTGCCGAGCGTATGGCGCGGCGCATGAATCCAAAGGGAGCGTTCGAGCACAAGCTGGCCAATAACCAATGGTACATGGTGTCGGAGTACAAGACCAAGGATGGCGGTTTGGTCAGCGTCAGCACGGATATCTCAAAATTGAAGCAGGCCTATGACAGCTTGAAACTGGCTTTGGATCAGGCGGAATCTGCCAACAAGGCGAAGTCTGAATTTCTCTCCAGCATGAGCCATGAGCTGCGCACCCCTTTAAATGCCATTCTGGGTTTCGCACAACTTATGGAGTCCGATCCGACTGCCGACTATTCCCTGGAGCAGAAAGAGTCCATCAGACAAATTCTTTCCGGCGGAAATCACTTGCTGGAACTGATCAGCCAGGTCCTTGACCTCGCTCGCATTGAAACCGGCAATATTGTTGTTTCCATTGAAGATGTGCTGTTGCAAGACGTCCTGCAACAATCGCTGCCGCTCGCAGAAACCCTGGCGCGCAAACATGGTATTCTGCTCAGCATCACGCCCCTGGACAAAAATGTCGTTGTGCGTGGAGATGCAACACGTATCAAACAGGTCTTACTGAACCTGCTTTCCAATGCCATTAAATACAATCTCCCTGGCGGTGAAGTTACCGTGGATTGCACGCCATCTGAAAATGGTAATCTGATTATTGCCGTCAGCGACAATGGCCCTGGCATTCCGGTAGATAAACAAGACCAGGTTTTCGAACCCTTTAACCGTTTGGGGGCTGAGGCCAAGGACAAGGAAGGTACAGGCATCGGCCTTACGATCACCAAACAACTGCTTGAACTAATGAAGGGTCGCATCGGCTTTGACAGTACACCAGGTGAGGGTACAATTTTCTGGTTTGAAATCCCCCTGGCAACCACCACAACACTGAACGATGGCGTAATGCCTGTTCAGACAAGAATTGCACCGTCGGGCGGCGATGGTGTTTCTTCAAATATTCACCTGATGGGCCAGGTGCTTTATATCGAAGATAACCCGGCAAACGTTCGCTTGATGGAAGGTTTTTTCACACAACGTCCCAATGTTAATTTGATCGTTGCAGAAAACGCTGAGGACGGGCTGGAATTGGCACTGGCCCACAGTCCCAAGCTGATTTTTCTCGATATAGGTCTTCCGGGAATGGACGGATATGAAGCCGCAGAAATTCTCAAGTCCGATCCAGCGACGAACAGGATTCCGGTTATTGCAGTAAGTGCCTATAGCAGTCAGCAAGACATTGATCGCGGTTACAAAGCGGGTTTCGATGCTTATCTTTCGAAACCACTGGTTCTGGAAAATATATTGTCAGAACTTGATGGCCGACTTGGCGCGGACGAAGCTTTTGTAAAAGACTATTCCTGATATATCAGAGCGGTTACGGATCCAACGAAAGCGCTTTGCTTGGCACTGGTATCACCTGCTGGCCATTTTCTCTTCAACAAATTCAAGTCGGTCCTGCCCCCAAAACAATTCACCCTCAAATATATAGCTGGGGGCACCAAAAACACCTGCCTCAATTGCCCGAGCCGTGTTTTGTTGCCAGATTTCTTCGGTTTCCGGTTTGCCTGCCTTTGCAAGCAAGTCATCAGCATTCAGTCCGGAGGTTGAAATAATCTCTCTCAGCGTCGCCTCATCTCCAATATCACGATCTTCCACCCAAACCGCTCTCAGAATAGCGCCCGCGAGCTTTCCGGCATTATCGTCTTCCTTGCTGACAGCCGTTACAACATGAGCAGCGAGGCTTTCCGATGCCGGGAAATGCTTTGGTTGCAAATTCAGGGGAACGCCGAGTTTTGTTCGCCATCTCTCAAGTTCCAACATACGGTAGGCTTGGCGCTGGGGCGCTCTTTTTGGCAAGGGTAGTCCACCGGATTGCGCAAAAATGGCACCAAAATCAACGACGCGGCAGTTAACCTTGACACCATACCGATGCGCAATTTCAAACAGTCTGTTATGCCCAAGCCAGGTCCAGGGCGATTGCAGGGACAAATAATATTCGAGTTGGTCCGTCATTTTTGAGTTATCTCCTAGTTGTTCGGAAGACCTAGACGTTCGGAAGATTAGTGAGTCGGAAGTTTCGCGGTTTCGAAATACGCCAGGATCAGCTGAATTTTGAAAAGTCCGGGGGCCGGCGTTCAAAGAAGGCTGTCATGGCTTCCTTGGCTTCTGGCGATTTCAGACAAACCTTGAATTCGTCGCCCTCGGCTTTCAGGCGCTCTGCCATTGACTGGCTTTCCCCCCGTAACAATGCCTTCGTCTGGCGCAGCGCCGACGGTGGTTTTTCAGCCAGTTTACGGGCTGTTGCCATGGCCATTTCAAGTTCACTGTTTTCAGTTGCCACGGCGGTAACCACGCCTGCTTCAAGCGCTTCGTTGGCATCAAATGGTTCGCCCAACATCAGCAATTCTGCGGCTTTACGATATCCGGCACATCTTGGCAATAAAAGGCTGGACGCGGCTTCCGGCACCAGAGCCAAATTAATGAACGGCAAATGGAAGCGAGCATTTTCACTGGCATAAACAAAGTCACAATGTAAAAGCATCGTTGTCCCGATCCCGACGCCAGCGCCATTGACCGCCGCCAACAAAGGCGTCGTCGTTGTCGCAATTGCCCTCAGAAAACGCCAGACCGGGGTTTCCGCATCATCCATCGGGGCTTTAAGAAAATCATTAAGGTCGTTACCGGAAGTGAAAATGTCTTCAACACCAGTGATTATGACAGCCCTGACTTGTGGATCTTCATCGGCATTGGCAACCGCATCAGCCATGACAGCGTACATATCCTGGGTCAGGGCATTCTTTTTGTCCGGGCGGTTCATAGTGACAACTCGAATGTTGTCGATCAGTTCGATTTTGACAAGATCGGTCAAAAGGGTCTCCTGTTCAGAATTGGAAAAGGGAATGTTGTAAAGATTTATCCAAGGCGATTCCGACTTAAACGGAATCGCTTCTGCGTTAATATTTGGCACACACCTTGGGTTTGAAGCAACGCTAGGTTTCCGTTAAACCCGGAAACGCTCTAATATGGGCGGATGATTCCGGGCGGGATCTGAGTGCCTCTGCCTCACGCGATATGAATCGGGCGATGCGCTCAGCGCTGAACCCCAGCAAAGAAAGACCAACGCCGGATTCAGCAACTTCCTTGTAATCTTCTATCTTGCCATCTGCATTGTAGCGCAGGATGGCGACCCCCTCAAACATGCCGCGGCGACCAGCGCAGTCCGGCAATTTCGAGCGATAGCTGAAAACATATCGCGCATAACCCAGACCGTTCAGGCAGACAGGATCATGCATATCCCAGAGGAAATCTTCGGCGTCACGATGGAAGTGATTTTCAATCATGTCCTGGATCGCGGGGCGCCCTTTGAAGGTTCCGTAAAAAACATCATGATATTCGCCGTCATCGGAAAACAGCGCCGCAACGCCAGCACCATCGCCTTTTGACGCAGCACTGGCTAATGCGCGGACCATGTCCGAAAAAATTGTTTGGGAAATTTCCATAAGTTACCTTCCGCCAGAACCGGATAATCAAAATCCGGTTATCGAATACAAAGGTCGATTGTGACGGGTTTGCCGGGCCAGAGCAATTCTCCAGAGCGCTTTCAATGTATTTGTTTCATCAAATGCGTCCAGCTTATCAGAGCGTTTCCGGGGCTAACGGAAACGCAGCACTTCAACGAACCTGAAGTATGTGCCAAAAAATTAGACTGAAGCGGTTCCGTTCAAACCGGAATCGCTCTAATGCCGTCAGGTTTTTTTTAGCGCAATCGGCCCTGCAATATTCGCCGGGCATACAGATTGGTTCCGTTAAGACGGCTGGCGATATGCGCCGCCAGAGAGGGGGAGGCCTGGGCCAGTTCGGTAACCAGACGCTGATCATTGACATGGCTGGAATAACTATCCGCAAGGCGGAAACTTTCACAACGCTGCTGCAAACGATCCGTTCGGGTCGGGTCGGAATTCGGGTTCATCATGACATCGCTCCTTAAATAGAAGTATCAAAACCGCTTTCGTATCCCCTGCAAAACACTTGGTGTCTTCTCCCCGAACCTGCCACTCAACTTTTTGTTATCAAATATTGTTTAACCTTGTCAGGCTGCAGCGACAGCACTGCTCCCCGCAAAGAAACGCTGGATATCCAACAGCACCAACAATTCACCATCAAGCCGATATACACCGGCAGAAACGTCCCGCCAGCCTGGCTCCATATTGGATGGATTTTGCTCAAAACTCTGGGGACTTGGCGACATAACGTCACCGACAGAATCGACCATCAGGCTATAAAGCTCGCCTTCATGTTCGATCACAACATACATGTATATTGTCGAAGCATCGTTTCCGGTATCTTTCAATCCCAGCTTTTTGCCGACATTGATGACGGTCACAATACGACCACGCAAGTTCAGTGCACCAGCGACTTCAGGCGGAGCCAAGGGAACCTGGGTGATCTTCTGGGCCTTGGACACGTCGTGTACACAATGGACCGGAATGCCGAAAGGTTGACCCCCAACCTTGACGGTCAGATACAGGTTATCATCGTTCGACGATGTATTGATCTCTTCATTCATGCTGCAACACTCCCTTGGGCCAAACTGTCGGAAAGCACATCCTTCAGCGCCTCCCGATCACCTTTTTCGACGCAGTGGCTGTAACCGGACACGGCAGCCCTGTCGATCTCTTCAGATGACGCATCAGACGTCAGTGCGATGAACAAGGCGTTTGACCAACTGCCATCTTCCGCCAAGACATGCGGCACTTCCGTTCCAGCCATGTCCAGGGAAATATCGACCAGAATTGCGTCAAACTTGTCGCCAGCTTCTCTCATTGCATTTGCTTCGTTCAGGGAAGAAGCTTCCGTCACTCTGAAACCGATACCGTTCAGGTACGAGCCCATGAGATTTCGCAGAAACTGGTTTTCGGCCAACATCAAAACGTTCATCGGCGTCGCGGCAAGATCCAGCGTACTGCTGCTTGTGCGACGACTGAACCAGTCACCATATGCCTTCTTCAAATAGTGAGGCACATCCAACACGCCCGTCGCTTGTTCACCAACGATCGCGCTGCCGACAAATCCGACATCCGGCGATTCAAGCTCAAGACTGAGTTTGCTTTCCACGATATCGACGATGTCATCAACGACAAGTCCCATGGAACGATCCTGATCCGTAAAGACCAACACCGGCTGGCGTCCGCTCTCCTTTATGCCAACGGCACCTTCGACATTCACCAATGGCATCAACCGGCCACGATACTGAACAACCATTTGACCATTGGATTCTTCTATCGAAGAGACCTCAAAGTCTTCCAGCCTGTCGACCAAAGCCAGAGGCACGGCCTTTGGCTCAGTATTGCCCGCGCGGAAGATCAACAGAGCCGTCCTGTCGTCATTTCCTTTGCCGGCTGCAATTGTTTCAGCTTCGTCTTCATCATCCGGCATGGCTGTGTCACCAATCTTTGTGGCGATGCCATTTGGATCGAGGATCATGATCACACTGCCATCACCCAGGATCGTGTTACCCGAGAACATCGCGATGTCCCGCAACATTGGCGAAACCGGCTTGACGACAATCTCTTCTGTGTCGAAGACGCGGTCGACAATGATACCAAACTGATAAGCGCCAACTTGTGAAACCATGATGAAACTCTCTTCATCGCGTTTCTGGTTGTCTGCTGCCGAGATTTCCTCACCGTCTTCTGTGATCAGTTCAGGTGCCGTCTTATCGGCTATTTTGCCTTGGTTGGCACTGCCTTCGCCACCATATTCGAAATTGGCGGGGACACCATCAAGTCCAAGAATTTCACGCAAATTTACCAATGGCAACAAGCGGTTACGCAAACGCAACACTGAGGTGTCATTCAGTTTTTCGATACGATGTTCTGAATCGCCGGAGGCACGAACCAGTTCGACAACACTGATTTGCGGCATGGCAAATCGTTCACCGCCACAACCGACGATCAGTGCAGAAACAATAGCCAACGTCAAAGGAATCTTGATTGTAAATATTGATCCTTTGCCGGTAATGCTCGAGATATCCACGGTGCCGCCAATTTTTTCAATATTGGTCCGGACCACGTCCATACCAACACCACGACCAGAAACCGACGTGACCTTTTCGGCGGTAGAAAACCCTGCCTTGAAAATAAAGCGTACAATTTGCTGATCCGTCATGGCCTCCAGTTCGGCTTCGGTAGCCAAACCGTTTGACAGAACCTTTTCCTTGACCCGTTCGATATTTACACCGGCACCATCGTCTCTGATCTGGACGATAATATGGCCGCCCTCATGGAACGCTTCAAGAATGACTCGTCCCGTTTCGGGCTTGCCTGCTGCAATGCGGCCAGGCGTGTCTTCAAGACCGTGATCGGCCGAGTTCCGGATCATGTGGGTCAATGGATCTTTGATCAACTCCAGGACCTGGCGATCAAGCTCGGTCTCGGCACCAATCATTTCGAGATTGATCTTCTTGCCCATGTCTTTCGCGAGATCACGGATAATCCGTGGCAGTTTTGCCCAGGCATTGCCAATTGGCTGCATGCGGGTCTTCATCACTGCTTCCTGCAAATCGGTTGTAACATGACTAAGGCGCTGTAAAGGCACGGCAAAATCTGAATCCTGATTTCCCTGCACACGCAGCAACTGCATCAACTGATTGCGCGTCAGTACAAGTTCGGAGACCGTTGTCATCAGGTTTTCCAGCAAGTCGACATTGACCCGAATGGTCGAATTCGCCACTGAAGATTCTGGTGTTTTCTGTTTGCCTTCGTCAGCGCCGGCGGGTTTGGGCGCTACCTTTGGTTTTTCAGCGACAACAGGCGCTGGTGCTGGCTCAGGCTCAGGCTCGACGTCAGAAGCCGTGTCATCCCCGCCAGCTTCATCAACCGGGCCTACCGTTTCATTAAAGACCCGCTCCAGCTCTTCCAGGGAAACTTCCCCCGACTTCAATTCACGCTCAGGTTCCGGTGCAGCCTCTGGCTCAGGTGCTGCTTCCGTCGCGGCGACAATGGCACCGCCGTCTGCTGCGGCGTCAAGGCGCAGAATTAATTCCTTGTCATTACCTTCGGGCTCGACCTGGTTGGCTTCAAGTTCGGCCAGCAAAACCTTGATCTGATCCAGCGCTTCAAGGATCAATGTTACGATCTCAGGCGATACTTCCAACATGCCATCGCGAATTTTACCGAGAATATTCTCGCCAGAATGCGCAACTTTTTCCAGACGAGGCAAACCAAGGAACCCGCATGTTCCTTTGATTGTGTGAACAAGGCGAAAAATATTTGCCAGCAATTCAGGGTTGTTCGGATCTTGTTCCAACTGAACAAGTTCAACATCGACTTCGTCAATGCTCTCATTGGTTTCGGTAAGAAATTCACTAAGCATGTCATCCATGACAAGGCTCCTTGATTGAACTGGCTTTTATATTATTTCTACTTATCAGTAATACTAATATCGATTTCGTTTGCGCAACACCCTGAAACAAGGCAGATCGTTCTCGCGAAATTGGGGCTCGGGATTCCATCATGCGATTTGATCAATAATCTGTATCAGGGGTATGTCGCTTAAGTGTTATTTTGTACACAGTACCCGACTTAATAGGATAAAGCCCTGAAGTGATTCATACTTTGAGATTCTCCGACCAAAGAAAGTCTCAAAATATGCAGCAATTACTTGGCAAGGCCTTATCCACACCGTTAGGAGAGCACATCCCCCTTTGGC
>JABIFY010000015.1 GCA_018650465.1 Alphaproteobacteria bacterium | reverse complement strand
CTTTCTGCCTTGCCCGACAAGCACTTCAACCTGCCGCAGCATCATCACAATCTCTTCTGGTTTGTTTCGCTTGATAGCCATTTCTGATCCTCCTTCAACTAACTATAAAGGTGGACCACTTTTTCGGGGGAAGACCACTGCGCCCTGCCTTCTGACTGTGTATCCGAAGGCGCAGCAGTCTCAGCCGTCTGGTCTGATGACGGCTGCACCGTTTCGGTTGAGGGAGCCCGCGGCGCATCCTCTGTCATTTGGTGAACCTCTTCACCCAATAGCCGGTTGATGGTTTGCAACAGGTCAGCCAGTTCAATGGGCTTTTTACAAATGCCGTTTATCCCAGCTGCCTGAAATTCACTGGTCTTGCCAACTGAAATATCCGCGGTCAGGGCAACAACGGGAACTTTTCCGCGTTCGCCGGGCAGGGCGCGGATAATCTTCGTTGCTTCCATGCCATTCATAACCGGCATGCGAATATCCATGACCACGATGTCGAAATCTTCCACTGCTGCCAAATCGGCGGCCCGCCTGCCGTTCGGTGTCGTTGATACCAGGTGTTCTAATCGTTCAAACATCGCCCGGATCAATTCTTGATTTATCTCATTGTCCTCCGCAACCAACAGTCGCAGGGGGCGCGTGGCCTTCCAACTGCCACTCCGAATTATTGCGCCGTTGTTGTCACCATGCATGTTTCCCGACGCCTTGTTGATGGCATCGCTTGCCTCCGGTACGGCCAGTCGGCAATTCACGGTAAACCAGAACATGCTGCCCTCTTTTGGCACACTGTCGACACCGATTCGACCGCCCATCATTTCTACCAATTGACGTGATATGGACAGGCCCAGCCCGGTGCCGCCATAAACCCGGGAAGTGGAACTGTCAGCCTGAACGAAAGCGGAAAACAGCTTCTCTTTCTGATTTTCCAGCAGTCCCGCTCCGCTGTCGCTGACGGACACCCGCAATACAAAGTCGCCGCCAACGACCGGTTGGTGGCCAATTCGGACAACGATGCCGCCTTCGCTGGTGAATTTCAGGGCATTGCTCAATAGATTCGATAAAACCTGACCGATGCGCAGACTGTCGGCAAACAGATATTCTGGCAGGTCATCTGCCATCTCGACTTCCAGAGTCAAACCTTTCTGCTCGATTCGGTGGCGAAACAGCTGTGTTGTGTCGTTAATCAGGGTCGCCAGCCTGAAATTCACGGGATCAATTTCAAACATGCCGGCGTCCAGTTTTGACTGATCCAGAATTTCGTTGAGGATCGAAAGCAGAGTCTGCCCGGACCTGTGGATGCTGGAGGCCCAGTCCTGTTGTTTGCCGACAAGGCCACTATCTTCAAGCAATTCCGACAGGCCGATAATACCGGTCATAGGGGTGCGGATTTCGTGACTCATGGCCGCCAGAAAATCTGATTTCGCGTGGTTGGCCTGTTCGGCGTCGTCACGGGCATCCTTGTATTTTTGCTCCGCGATCTTGCGCTCTGATATCTCGTGCTCCAGTTCGACATATTGGGCACGCATGATCATGGCCGCGTGGCGAACAACCAGAAACAGGAAGGCGTATAAGAGACCGAGGCTGCCCAACAAATAACTGGCGACGATCACCGTGTTGTCGCGAATGGTATCGATCTGGGGTGTGACATCGGAATAGAGTTCAAACACACCTTGCACGGCTCCGCCCATACCCTGAATGGGTAGATAACTTTCAATCAAATGCCTGTTGGTGACGCCGCCATCAAAGGAAAAGAAACGTTCCCGAAACGAGCTTTTGGTCGACGGGATGCCGGTCCGCACCGTGGCCTCGAAACCGGCGTTGCCTTTTTTGCTCTCACCGATCTGGGAGAATTCAGACGAATAGACCGTATTGCCTTCCAGGCTGTACATTTTAACCTTGAGAACCGGTAACCCATGCACCAGTTCATGCAAGGCGAGATTGATTTCTTCGGTCTCGGGCCTACGACGCAAGGCTTCGCCGTCGAGGTCCGAGGCCTCTTTTACATAGTCGGTGTATGTGTGCCAGATGTTGTTGGCAAAGGATTGGGCCAGGACAACATTTTGGGTTTCAATCAGGCGGGTAAGGTTGGCCACAGCGTGTTGCCGATAGAGGAACGCCAGAGCGACTGTCACCGTCAGAATGGCAATGGCGCTGGCAATGGAAAAATACCGCTGAAGCTTGAACATTGCTGGACCTTTGGCAAAAGGAGCAGGATACAAAAGCCTTGATTGCACCTACATCGGCGACCTTGTCTGAACGATTATAGAAGTGGGTGGGGTGAATGCAATCGACAGTACCCCACATACCGTTGTTCAGGATGATCGTTCGTACCGGCAACTCCATGGCCTCATATAGTCCCGAGCCCAGTCCGCCGACTGGTCTGACAGTACTGACATGGTATCCAGCGAAAACCGAATGAAGGTCGACAGAAATAATGTGATTGTTTACCTTAATCTCGACCTGGAACAAGGCTAATCGAAGGCGCAATGAACATTCAATCTTTCAAGGCTTCGATGACACAAGCCCAACCACCCAACGGGCTGTCATCTGTTCTGCAAGCCATGTGGCATGATGCCAAAGGCGACTGGGATACGGCGCACAATCTGGCCCAGTCTGACAAAAGCGCTGCGGGGAGCTGGGTTCACGCCTACCTGCATCGTGTTGAGGGTGATATTGGCAATGCCGGCTATTGGTATGGTCGGGCCGGGAAACCCGCTTGCACGTCAGAACGGGCAGAAGAATGGGATGCCATCGTGAAAGACTTGCTGGCGGCATAAAACTAGCTGTTTCAGTTTACTGGATTTAGTCGTCGTCTGCGTCGGGATTGACTGAATACAGTCCCGCCCGTTGATCATCGCCTACCAGGCCAGGGTCACGATCAGTGGCTGGACCAAAACCGCCACCGCCAGGCAGTTCAAAATACATGCGTTCGTTCGGACCGATAATCTGCAAACCCTTGGGTTCAAGGTCCTGGCCCGAAGTCAGACCCAGTTTGCCGAATGAGCCACTTTCCCCACCTTCCCGACCTCTGGCCTGGACGGTGGTGCGGTCGAACATGGCGAACAGGCCGCAAGGTCGGCCGTCAATTGTAGCAACTTCGATATCCTGACCGAAGCCACCGCGGTACCGGCCTTCACCGGCTGAGTTAGGTCGCAATTCCTTTCGCCAGACCACGATGGGTGCGTTGCTTTCGACGACTTCAATGGGCATGGCTTTGACCCCACTTGGGAAGGCTGTTGCCGAAAGCCCATCCTGGCGTGGCCTCGCCCCTGTGCCGCCTGCGTTGAAAAACAATGTCTCGTACCGGCCTGAACCCCAGGCTTCGTCTCGGTCGAAATTTCCATCAATTTCAGGGCCACCGCGCAATTGAATGCCCCACAGGCAAGCGGCCCCTTCGGCAGGCACACGATCCGGGGCGATTTTGGCCAGGCAGCCCATGACTACCTCTGGCAAAAATTGTCCGATGATATGGCGGGCGCAAACGGGCCACGGGCGTTCCACATTCAGGATGGAACCTATCGGGGCTTTGACCTTGATCGCCGACAAGGAACCCGTGTTGTTCGGGATGTCGGGCCCGACAATGCAGCGCACGCCAAAGCTGGCATAAGCATTGGTGTAATTATAGACCAGGTTCACACCCCGTGTGCTGGCCTGGCTGGAGCCTTCGAAATCAAGCACCAGACCGTCATCACCGACCTCCAGCGTGCAGATAATTTCGACGGGTGTGCCGAAACTGTCCAGGGTTATTGAATTTGTTGCCTTGCCTCTGGGCAGCTTGCGGATTTCGTCAATCATCGAAGTGCGTGACCGATTGATGATCTGATCACCGATACTTTCAAGTCCGTCCAGGTCCAGCTTATCCAGAGCATCACACAGCGTTTGTGCGCTGACTTCATTGGCAGCTACGTAAGATAAAATATCTGCCTCAACTTCACCTGGCGTGCGCACATTGGCGCGGATCATTTTCATGAGGTCTGCGTTGACCTCACCTTTTTTTACCAGCTTCAGGACCGGGATCGCGAGGCCTTCTTCAAAAACCGAGGCTGCATCTGGTCCCTGTCCACGACCGCCAATGTCCAGCTGGTGGCAAGTGCAGGCAAAAAAGCCGATCAGCTGCCCGGCCCGGAATACAGGCGATGAAATCGTGATGTCGTGTAGATGCCCGGATGCCAGCCAGGGGTCATTGGTAATCAGGTGATCGCCCTCATCCAGTTGATCCAGGGGAATTTCTTCCAGCATCAAGGGCACAGCAGCAGCGGTGGAATTTACATGACCGGGCGTGCCGGTCTGGGCCTGGGCCAGCATGCGACCCTGGCGATCAAACAGGGCTGCCGACAAATCTCCTGAATCCCGAACCACCGGACTGAAGGCTGTGCGCATCAACATGCGGGCTTGTTCTTCAACGATGGAAATCAGATTGCTCCAGATAACCTGGAAGCGAATTTCATCATTTGGATTATTTTGTGGGGAACTTGTCACGCTTGATCTCCCTGCAACGTAATCACCAGGTGGCCTGTATCGTAGCAGGTCGCGATATAGCCCTGCGGTACGACTACTGTCGTGCCATCGTCCTTGATCAGTCCAGGCCCCTGAAAGATGGTGTCAGGCTCCATTTTCGACCGTGACATTGTTGGGACGTTCGCATAGTCATTTTCCATAAGATCAAACAGGTCTGTTGTGTCGGGCACATCCGCTGGGCCAGTGTTGATAATATTCCGGACCGGCAAAAGATCTTCGTTGGACGACATGCGTAAACTGATGCCAACACACTCCACATCGATCCCTGCAAGCGGGCGGCGATAAACAGAAATATATTTTTCTTCAAAGGCTGAAAGTAAAAGCACTGCGTCATCATCGGTTAAATCACGGGTCGGAATCTCGACGGCGAGACTATGCCCCTGGCCCTTGTAGTGCATGAACAAGGTTCGTGTCTCGTCTACCGGGATGCCAGGGGCGGCGGCTTCAACAGCGGCAGAAACATTCCTGGAAATTGCAGCAAAATGCTGGTTGAAAAGGCTCGCATCAAAACAGGACATTAGCACTCTGATACTGTGCGAAATTTCGAAGACAGCACTGGATTGCAAAAAGCCGATGGCCGATCCGATTCCTGCTGCTTGTGGAATGATCACGCGGTTGATGCCGAGTTTGGCGGCCACGTTGACCGCGTGTAAAGGCGCTGCGCCACCAAAGGCCACCATGCTGCGGCGTCGCAAATCTATGCCTTTTTCGCGGGCATGTTCACGGGCAGCACCCGCCATTTGTTCTTCGACAACTTCGCTAATGGCCGCCGCCCCGGCACTATCCGTCAGGGCCAGCGCTTTGCCGACTTGTTCTGCAATAACGTCGCGCGCCCGATCAACAGATATATTGATGCCCGACCCGGTAAAGTCATTGGCCGCCAGGCGTCCCAGCAACAAATTGGCGTCTGTTACGGTTGCGGCCTCTCCACCCCGACTGTAACAGGCGGGACCGGGTGTAGCACCGGCACTTGTCGGCCCCACATGCAGGCGCTTCAAACTATCTACCTGGGCAATCGAGCCTCCACCCGCCCCGATCTCCACCAGGTCGATGACCGGTATGCGGGCGGGCAGGCCGCTGCCTTGACGGTGCATATGTTCGCGCGCCATTTCGAAGGAATCACTGCGGCCAGGCACACCATGATCAATCAGGCAAACCTTGGCTGTGGTACCACCCATGTCAAAGGCCAGAATTTCCTCTTCGCCCAGCTCACGGGCCAAATTGCCAGCAAATACAGCACCGCCAGCGGGACCAGATTCAACGAGGCGAATGGGAAAACGACGTGCCGTATCCAGATCGCACAAACCGCCATTGGACAAGAACATAAAGATCGAGGCTTTGATGCCCTGGTCTGTTAGACCTGATTGCAGACGTTCCAGATAGGCCGACATGACCGGCTGAACATAGGCATTAGCCGCTGTCGTTGAGAAGCGGCTATATTCTCCGATTTCCGGACTGACATCGCTGGATAAGCTGATGGCAACTGAGGGCAATAATACCTGAAGGTGGTCGCGGGCGCGCTGTTCGTGATCGGGGTTTGTGTGGGCATGCAAAAAGCAAATAGCAACGCTTTCGATATTTTCGCTACGCATGTCGGCTGCAATGGCCCCAATGGCATCTTCGTCCAGCGGTAAAAGGACATTGCCTTCAGCACTAAGCCGTTCCGGTATGCCATATCGCCACCAGCGCGGCACCAGGGGTTCGGGCTTTGTGATGTTAATATCATATTGATCGAAGCGGCTTTCATCGCCCTGGGCCAGGACATCCCTGAAACCTGCTGTCGTCAGTAATGCCGTGCGGGCACCCGTTCTGGAAATGATGGCGTTGGTGGCCAGGGTGGTGCCGTGAATGAAGCCGGTAACCTGATCAGGACTGATGTTGTTGTCACCCAGAAGGCGGTTGACGCCATCCAGTATGGCCTGTTCCGGTGCGTTGTTCGTTGTGGGTAACTTGAGGCTTTTGATGCCTTGCGGCAGGGCTAGGGCAAAGTCGGTGAAGGTTCCGCCGACATCAACGCCGATGCGAATAGAAGCTTCCTCAGGCATTGGTTCCTCCCGGCAGATCAGGTGTAATCTGCAAGGTCGATGCTTTCTTCGCCGGGAATCATTTTGCGTTCAAACTCAGCAGCCCGGTGGAAAGGCCATGTGGCATCCAGTCCCAGACGTCCCCAATGATCTTTTTGCTCATCCCGATAAAAACCGGGTACATCCGGGATGACCATGGTGCGGGTATCTGCTCGTCCACGTGTCGCAAAGGCCCACATGATGTCGTTCTGGTCAAAGATATTGACGTCTTCGTCCACCACAATGCAAACCTTGTTGTAATCAAGATGCGCACCAAATGCAGCCATCAGAACCTGGCGGGCATGGCCTTCATATTGTTGTTTGATCTTGATTGTGGTGTTCATCATGGACGGGGCACATGACACATCAATGATGCCGGGCAGGACATTATTCAGATGTGTCCAGGTTTTTGCCGCTGTTCTGGCCTCCAGCAAACTCAGGTCTTCATTTGATCCACATAGCAAACTGTGAAAAACCGGTGACGGTTGAGTGTAAACATGCAGGACTTCAAAAACATGATTGTCGCCGACTTCAACATAGTATCCCATGACCTCGCCAAAGGGCCCCTCCGGGCGGCGGACATCAGGTAATATGCGCCCTTCAATGACAATTTGGGTTGAGGCCGGGATCATCAGATCGCTGGCTTTGGCTTTGTAGGAAGGTATGGGCGCATCATTCATGGCGCTGGCAAAGGCCATCTCACTCCAGTCGCCAGGCAGGGAGGCACCACCTGCCAGAAACAGGGAAGGCTCAACACCGACAAGCATGACGGCGTCCAAAGCTTCGCCTTTTCCTTCTGCCGCCTTTTGATACCGGTACAGGTCATGGCTAGCGCCCAGGCGGATGCGTAGTTCGTCATCACTGACGTACATACTACGGTGAAAAGACAGGTTCTCGACGCCAGTGTCAGGGTGCCGCGCCAGAAAAATGGCCGAGGTGAAATAGGGAGCCGCATCCTTGCCGTGATAAGTGATCAAGGGCAGGTCGCTGATGTGACAATCAACTAAATCGCCAGGTCGCTCGATTATGGTGGTTTCCTGGCCTGCTTGAGATTTTGTGCGGTCGTGAATGTTGTTCCAACGGGCACAGAAACCATCAGGTTCTGATCCGATGAAATGACACAGGCGCTGACGGGAATTGTAAATGTTGCTGACGACCGGCATTTTGCTGCCACGCACATTTTCGAACAACACGGTTTTATTGGAAGACTGCTGAACGGCCTTGGTCACGGCGGCCAGTTCATGGCACGGATCAACCTCCCGCTTGATCACCAAGAGTTCGTCGAGTGCTTTCAGATCGTCAACAAGTTTCTGCATTCGCAATTGCATCCAGGTTTACTGTCGACAATCCGGATCGGAAATATCGAGGAATATGGTTCATATGCGTTTATTATGAATTTGTTAGTCGCTATTAATCAAGCTGGATGCTTGGGGTTTTGTCCTTGTAGAGGGAAATACACGTGGCCAGTGAATCAGATTTATATGCTCCCGTGAAAGCGCTTCTGGAAGGCCTGGGCTATGAGGTCAAGGCAGAGGTCAAGGATTGCGATGTCGTGGCCAGCAAGGCTGGTGCAGCGCCCGTTGTCGTCGAACTAAAACTGATTTTTTCCCTGGAGCTGGTGTTGCAGGGTATAGATCGACTCAAAGTCTCGGATAGCGTCTATCTGGCGATTTCCGCACCTGATACACCCACCAAACGAAAAAACTGGCGATCCCGGCAACGGGACATTTTGAAATTATGCCGCATGTTGGGGTTTGGCTTGATTTTGGTTGCCCTGGACCGCAAGCCGGGGCGTCAGACCGAGGTATTGCTTGATCCCGCACCTTATACGCCCCGTAAAAACAAGCGCCAGCTTGTGCAGTTAATGGCGGAGTTTTCCGCCCGGGCCGGCGATCCCAATACCGGCGGTGTGACACAAACCAAAATCATCACATCCTATCGCCAGGATGCCTTGCGCTGTGCTGCCTTTTTGCAAACACAGGGAGAGGCAAAAGTTTCTGAGATCAAGGCGGCGACAGATGTTCCCCGCGCGGCCTCCATATTACAGAATAACCATTATAGCTGGTTCCAACGAACGGCACGGGGAATCTATGGCCTGTCGCCGCGAGGGATTGAAGAATTGAAACTCTATGATGATGTGCTGTTGACGATGGCGGAGCAGGCTGAATAAGCTGTGGCCATCTTTTGAACCGATAGATTTATTAAAGAGTGAATTCTGAATGCCAGATATCGAGTATTTCTATTCCGCCCATTCTGCCTTTGCCTATCTCGGGTCCCGACGCCTGATGAATATTGCCAAGGCGGCAGGCGTCAAGATCGTCCATAAACCCAACGATCTTCGCCTTGTTCTTGAGGCCATTGGCCTTGCCGATTTTGCCGGACGCTCAGCGGCGCACAAAGCTTATTATTTCAAGCGTGAAGTTGATCGTTGGTCAGAATTGCGCGAAGCCCCGGTGCTGGGGTTCAGGCCAACTTATCATGATAACGGCATTGCCTTGTCCAACGGTATGCTGATTGCCGGCCTGGAACAGGGGCATGATATTGATGAACTGGCCCACGCCATGTTGGAAAAACACTGGCTTAACGATGCTGACCTGGATGATCGCGACACCCTGGCCGCAATATCAAAAGATGTTGGCATTGATCCGGCACCTTTGCTGGACGCCGCCATGTCAGATGAAATCCAGGCCCTGTACCGGGCCAACACCCAGGAAGCCATAGACCGTGCTGTTCTGGGGTCACCTACCTATTTTGTTGATGGCGATATGTTTTATGGCCAGGACCATCTGGAAATGGTGGAACGCGCCCTGGTTCAGCCCTTCAAGGGTGACTGGCCCATTCCCGTGACGCCATAATCCTAAACGCCGATCCGATCAAGAAAGCCATACCAGAACGCAGCGACTTCAATGCCAACAGTGCGTAGTCGATGAAACGGGAATTTCCTGATTGGCGTGATCGGAATTGGTAACAGGTTGATGTCACCGCTCATCGCATATTCTGATATAGCTGCTCCCCATTGTGTCGCGAGGGCAACGCCGCGCCCATTGTAGCCCATAGCCATCACCAGGCCAGGTACGGGTTCGTGGATGTGCGGATAATGATCTGCTGTCAGGGCCAACAATCCACCCCATCGGTAAGGCCAGTCCAGACCGGCCAGTTCAGGGAACATCTTGACGGCGTGGGTTTGCAGTTGCGGAAACAGCCGCTCCAGTCCGCTGGCAAAAGTGGCGCCGCGCCCGCCGATCAGAAAACGTCCCTCTGCATCGAGGCGGAAATAAACCAACAACCGGTTTGTGTCCGATCCACTGATGTCACCGGGCATAATGCTTTGGCGCAAGTTAACGGACAGCGGGTCGGTGGCGATTTGGATGGAAGCAACGGGGGCGACGGAACGCCCGATGGGGCCGAAGGAGGGATCTGTATAACCATTGGTGCAGATCAGAACCCTGTCCGCCCGGACTTGTCCTTTGTTGGTTTCGACGACAAATCTGTCGGCCTGCTTGTCGACGGATGACACTGTGACATGAGAGAATATTTTTGCCCCCAGCCTACGGGCAGCTTCACCCAAACCAAGCGAATATTTCAGGGGCTGCACTGACCCGGCCCGGCGGTCGTAAAAGCCACCGATAAAGACCTCACTGCCTGTGGCGTTGGCGACAGCCTTTTTATCAAGCAATTCCACGTCTGCATTTCTGGCTTGCCATTGTGATGTTTTGGCGCTCAATGCTTTCAAGGATCGGGCGCGATAGGCCGGCTCAATCCAGCCGCCCCTTATGGCATCGCAATCAATGTTATAACGTTTGATAATCTCAAAAACGGCATCTGCTGTTCTTCCGGCAAAGCTGACGATTTTTTCACCAGGATCGATGCCAAATTGCTGAATGATTTCTTCGGGAAGATACTTAAGCCCCGGAATGACCTGACCACCATTACGCCCCGATGCGCCCCAGCCCGGGTGATTGGCATCCAGTACGATGACCGAATTGCCCGCTTCACAGGCCCGCAAGGCTGCTGACAAACCCGTAATACCAGCGCCGACGATAACAAGATCAGCGCTTGCCGGGCCGTTCAGTTTTTCGTGTTTCCAGGCGTGGGCGGTGGCTTCCCACAGGGAAGTCATGTCGACCGGCAATTCCAGTGTCTTGATTGTCATATTGGTCAGAAAATTTTCTGCAAGGGGTTGTCGCAAGCCAACGATTGACGACAGAGTAAAGCAACATCAGGGAGAAGGATATGTCGACGATTACCGCGAACGGTATCAATCTGGAATATGAAACATTTGGCAATCCAGCCGATCCGGCGATTGTGTTGGTGATCGGGTTTGGTTTGCAATTAACGGGCTGGCCTGATGCATTTTGCGAAGGCTTGGCTGCGCGCGGCTTTCATGTGGTGCGATTTGATAATCGCGATACTGGCTTGTCGCAGAAATTTGTGGAATTTGGACCGGCCGATCTGGCCGCAGGGATGGCACAAAAGATGGCGGGGGAGGTCGTCACGGCACCCTACACACATGTTGATATGGCGGATGACCTCGCCGCCCTGATAACGGTTCTGAATTTGGGACCAGCCCATGTTGCCGGCATGTCCATGGGCGGAATTATTACCCAGCACCTGGCCATTAATCACGCCGAAGTCCTGCGCAGTGCCACAATCATGATGAGCACGACAGGCCATCCTTCCCTGCCACCCATGGATCCGGCGACACAGGCGGTACTGTTTTCTGCACCAGATGATCCTGAGGACCCTGAAAGTATTGTTGCCCTGGGCCTGAAGATATTCGCGGCCATTCGAGGCAGTGGTTTTGCCTGGGATCCCGATGATTATGCTGACCGGATCAGAAGCGATCTAAAACGCTCGCCTGATCTGTTGGGCTATGGTCGTAACTTGTTGGCGGGAATTGCGGCACCTGCTTATTACGAAAAGGTCGGCCAAATAAAAGCCCCGACGCTGGTTTTGCATGGCGATGAAGACCCTTTGTTTCCGGTCGCGGTGGCTGAGCATACTGCTGCCGCCATTCCGGGTGCCCGGCTGGAGATCATCAAGGGGCAGGGACATGAGGTCTATCCGGCATCGTTGGCTCCCCTGATGATTGAGGCCATTGCCGGACATTGCCTGAAGAACTAATCGCCAACATCGGACGGCGGGATCAGGTGGCTGGCCGGTCGTGCGGTTTCATGGAAATGTTGTCTGTCCCCGGTCAACAAGGTGGCCAGATCGTCAATATTGGAAACCAAAAGGCGGGCCAGCTGGGCAGTGCCCGATTTGGGCGGTAAAACGCCTAGCACTTGATTCAGGGCTACCCGGCCAGAAGTAAGGGCTGACAGAAGTTGTTGGCTATCCAGTTTGGTCAGGGTGCGGCGCATGCCCTATCAATAATGTTCTTGTTATGTTCCCGTCAAGTTGAGTCTGTGAATCAAGGGATAATTAAGCAATCTGGTTTCAATCCGGGTCAGCGCGCCTGTATGCTTTGTCGCAAAGACATTAAAACGGGCAGGGAAACTGGATGCAGGACGCAGGAAATACAGCGGTTGCCATATTGGGAATTGGTCGTATGGCGACGGGGCTGGCGGTTGATCTGGCGTTGAACGGCTGTTCGGTTGATGTGATCGACATCAAACCGCGCGAAACAAGCGAACGTCTGGTCAAGGCTGATGAACTTCAGGCTGAATTTGTCGTCTCGGCGAATAAACTTGGCCGTGATACGGCCGGTTTGATGGCGCCGGTCTATTGCGGCGCGGACATTCCCGACAAGAATTACACCTATGTTTTTGAGGCTCTGCCTGAAGAAATTCCGGTTAAACAAGCCGCTTATGCAGCCATGGGCGAAACCATTGCCAATGCCACAGCCCTTTGTTCCATGACCTCGACATTTACGGTTGAGGAACTGACGGCAGGTATAAATCTGGCTGCGGATATGGTGGTCACCCATTTCATGAACCCGCCGTGGCTGATCCCCTTTCTCGAAGTTGTCACACCGGACAGCATGAAGACTGAAAATGTTGAGACCTTGTTTGGTTTCCTGCGCCAGACCGGCCATATGCCTATTCGCTGCAAATCCAGCCCCGGATTTGTGATCTCGCGTTTACAGGTGGGCTTGATGAACGAGGCCGTGCGTTTGATGGAAGAGGGCGTCGCCAGTCCGGAAGATATCGACAAGGCCATCACCCACGGTTGGGGCTACCGTTTTCCGGTCATGGGTATTCTCGAATTCATCGACGCGGGCGGCCTGGATATTCTGCATCACGGCGGGCAATCCGTGGCCCGGGCGTTGGGACGACCGGACCTGAACAGCCCGACACTGATTGGCCAGAAATATGCCGAAGGGGCTTATGGTACAAAAACCCTGAGGGGGTTATTCGATTATGGTGATGGCACGGCGTTGGCGAAACGAGAGGTGATCCGGCTGGACCAGCAAGTTCGCCTCAAAAGCCTGCTGGATCAATTTCAGGCCGAGGAAGACGCCAGAACGGAGGCAGGATCATGATAAGCGACATATCAAGCCTTGTACGGCGCACTCCGTTGCTATCGTTGGCAGACAAACCTCATTTATTCTGCAAGATGGAAGCCTGCCAGACAGGCGGGTCTTTCAAAATGCGGGGGGCCGTGAAAACCCTCTTGTCCTTGACGGAAGATGGTGATGACCGGCAGGTGATTACCGTTTCCATGGGCAATACCGCCTTCAGTCTGGCCTGGGCCGGACGCCTGTTGGGGCGGGCGGTTAGCGTTGTGATGCCGGAAAATGTCTCACCGGCGAAGTTGGACCTGACACGCCGGATCGGGGCTGAAGTTATTTTGCACGGGCAAACCGGCAGCGAAGCCCTGGCTCATTGTGAAAGCCTGGTCGCCAGTGGTGATTACTATTTTTTGCATCCGCACAAATGCCCACCTTTTCTGGCAGGCAGCGAAACAATTGCTGAAGAAATTTTTGCAGACCAGCCCGCCACACAGCGAATATTTGTGCCCATAGGTGGCGGTGGATTGTTGTCAGCGATTTGTGCGGCCGCTAAAAAATCATCAACAAGTTTTGAGGTTATTGGTGTTGAAGCGGAACAGGCACCGGCTTTTGCAAACAGTTTTCAGGCAGGACATCCGGTTGCCATTTCCGACCTCGATACCATTGCAGATGCCCTGACCATCAACGAGCCAGACACGGAGGTATTCGATTATGTTGTCTCCCGGACCAGCCGGATTGTGACGGTATCCGAAGAAGAAATCGTTGTAGCCATGCGGACACTGTTTGACGAATTCAGGATCATTGCTGAACCAGGCGGCGCTGCATCGCTTGCAGCCTCGCTCAAGGTCGATGATGGGTCTGTTGCCGCAGCGATCATCAGCGGGGGCAACATATCCCCGGAAGAATATTGCCAACTTACTGGAAGCCAAAGCGATCCCGGTTAAAGCGGGACCGTCCTGGCGAAGTAATCCTTAATTCCAGGCACGACAGCCACGGCCAGTCTGCCGGCATTTGCGGTCCGCGCCATATCGACGGTTGCTCGAAACCTGGTGTCCTCTGCGATTGGAACGCTTATGCCATTTTGCGGCACGTCTGTTGTTCTTGAAATTCCGGCCCTGTTTGTGGACATGAACGTGCTTCACCACTCTTGTTTTGTGGATCACAGTTTGTCGCGCGGGTGGGCTTCGATAGACAGGCGGATAAACGGTCCGGTTATCGCGACGGGTATGCGTTGTTGAAGAGCGAGAAATATCCCTGCCAATGGCCGCACCGATCAGGGTGCCGACAGCAGTGGCTGCGACTTTACCATTTCCCTTGCCGACGTTGGAGCCAAGAATGGCACCCGTTGCCGCACCAATGAGTGTGCCGAGAAGGCCTCTGTCATTGGCGGATGCCTTTTCCGGGCTCATACCAACGATCATCAATATAACGGCCAACATTCCGACAATCTTCGTTTTCATCTTGTCGCTCCTCAATCCAATGACAGGAAAAACCAATATTTGCTGTTGCCAGTGTTATGCAGGGACCAGGGCCGCTTTTTTATGTTATTGCCAAAAATCATTGGCGATATTGATCTGCCTCATTAGGATGGGGTGGGAAAATCAATAGTAAAATTGGAAAATTCTGTGTTTGATCAACAAGTTACCTTTTTGTATGCCCAAAACCTTGAGACCAGTTCAAAATTTTATGAAAAAGATTTGGGCCTGACACAGGTACTGGATCAGGGGCAATGCCGGATTTTTCGCGTCAGTCGAGATGGGTTTCTGGGCATATGCCAATGCCGGGAAGGGGCGGCACCAACGACGGATGGAATTATTGTCACGCTGGTCAGTGAAGATGTCGATGGCTGGTATGAGCGCCTGACAGCCAAGGGACTTGCCATTGAAGCCAAGCCTGTTCTGAATACTGATTTCAATATCTACCATTTTTTCATGCGTGATCCAGACGGACATCTTCTGGAAGTCCAGCGGTTTTGTGATCCAGCGTGGCCATCACCAGTTGGCGATTCCGCTGGGTAGAGCGGTTCCGTACTTAACGGAAACGCAGCGTTGCCATAAACTGAAGGTGTATGCTGCATTACGAAGCAGAAGCGATTCCGTTTAAGCCGGATTCGCCCTGGCTGTTCAACCGGCAGTCTTTCAAGTAGCCTTTCCTGGCCCCTGCCTACCTTTTTCCACCGGAAGTTTCTTCATTTGGCAATAACAATCTTCGATACACCGGTATTGAGCACCATAATGCGGCTTGGCAGTTTGCTGACGCTACGCCTTTTGGGTTGGAAACTGTCCGGCAAACTGCCGGCTGCTGATCGTTTTGTGATGATTGCCCACCCGCATACGGCGTCAGTTGACTTGACCTTGATGCTGGCCGTTGCCTTTGCCTTTCATCTCAAGCTGCACTGGATTGGCAAGCAAAGCCTTTTTGCCGGATGGCGCGGCCCTTTCATGAAATAGTTGGGAGGTTTGCCGATTGAACGTTCAGGTGGCGGCAATGAGGTCACCCGTGTGTCGGACCATTTCACGGGACGCAAAAAAATTGCCCTGGCCGTTGCGCCAAAGGGGACGCGGTCGAAATCAAATGAGTGGCGGTCTGGATTTTATTGGATTGCGGTCGAAGCAAAAGTGCCGATTCTTTTAAGCTTTCTCGATTTCAAAGCCAAGCATACCGGCGTCGGTGATCTTTTTTACCCGACAGGTGATGCTGACAAAGACATCGCCGAAATGAAAAAATTCTATGTCGGGATGGAAGGGAAATACCCTCATCAGGATTGACCTCTATGTCAAAAAAATTGCTCTAGCGGATCGATCCGGGTAAATTGCTGAAGCCCTTGAAACGTATACGGGGTGATCGCACCACCGGGCCTGAAAGATGCAGGCCCGGAAATCTGGAAAACAGTTTGCTGTAGGCAATGCGACCTTCAACCCGGGCGAGGGTATTACCGGCACAAATATGGACACCAGCGCCGAAGGCAAGATGTTTGTTGTTTGTGCGTTCAATATCAAACCTGTCTGGTTCGTCAAATCTTTCCGGATCGCGATTGCCGCCACCAATAGACAAATGAACTTTTGATCCCGCCGGAATTTTTACAGGCCCTAGTTCTGTGTCTTCCAGGGCACGTCGGTTGTTCAACTGGATAGGCGAATCGAATCGCAGGACTTCTTCGATACAGCTTTCGACCAATGCCGGATTCTGGTGCAATTTGCTCAACTGCTCTTCATTGGTCAGCAATTCGTGAATGCCGTTGGCCAGCATATTGGTCGTCGTCTCATGCCCGGCATTTAGCAGAAATATGCATTGATGCAACAATTCCAGCTCTGTCAGTTTTTCACCATCTTCTTCGGCCTCAATCAAGGCCGACAAAACCTCGCCACTTTCGCCCGATGTCGGGTTTGCCCGGCGCTGCCGAATCAGGTCACGCAAGAAGGATTTGAAATGATCGACGGCCTCAGACCCTTTTTCACGGGCCCCATCCGTCAGCACTGGTTCCAACCCTCCCAAAATAGCTTGCGACCAGTCCCGAATTGAGTTTCGTTCGGAGGAAGGGGCCCCAAGCATGTCGCAGACAACTTCCACCGGCAGCATAAAGGCGAAATCCTCGACCAGGTCCAGTTGACCATTGTCTTCCGCCTTGTCGAGATATCCATCGACCAGTTTTTCAATGCGCGGCTCCAGGTTGGCAATCGCCCGGGGCGTAAAAGCAGCCTGAAATAATTTGCGCAAGCGGGTGTGGTCCGGCGGATCGCGAAAGACAAGACTGGTTGTGTGATGTTCATACAGGGCGCTGTCGCCCATAGCCGGTTTGAACTCGATTTTTTTATCAGAACTCCAGACTTTGGGGTTTCTGTAGACGCTGACCAGGTCGTCATACCTTGTCAGGAAATAACTGCCATCCGGCATCCGGTGTACTGGTGCGTGCTGTCGTAAGGTCGCGAAATATGGATAGGGGTTGGCGACATAATCGGAAGGTAATTTCGCCAGATCAAAATTGTGGGCGATGCTCTTTTGGTCAGGCACGAGTGAGTATCCTTTATATTTTTGCGCTTGGGGCTTTCCGAAACAACTGTGGAGTTGGTGAAGTGTATCATTCAATCCTCTGAAATCCACCGGCAAGGTTAAGTGGACTTGTATGTATTGACCTTGAATGTATGGGCCAGCACGGTCAGTATCTGCTGGTTATCCGGAACCCTTTTTGGAGATTTTGCATGTCCAGCGCTGCCCGACTAAAATTTGAGTTTGTTACGGCCCAGGGCCTGGTTCAACAAGACGTGGAAATTGAACAAGTTGTTATCGCTGGCTGGACGGGTCGGGACCAAGCTGCCTTGCAGGCACATATTGATGAACTGGCTGAGATGGGTATTCCGGGGCCACAGGAAGTCCCCATGTTTTACCGAACATCTGCGGCACATCTGACCACGGCGGATGCCATTCAGGTTATCGGCCCGGACAGTAGTGGCGAAGTCGAATATTTTGTTTTGAAAATCGAAGGCGAGCTGTGGCTGGGCGTGGCTTCCGAGCACACCGACCGCAAAGCTGAAACGGTTGGAATCACCCTCGCCAAACAACTTTGTGAAAAGCCCCTTGGCAATATCTTGTGGCCTTATAAGCAAGTCGTTGAGCATATGGATGAACTGATTTTGCGTTCCTGGATACATGAAAACGGGAATCGTGTGTTGTATCAGGAAGGGACCTTGTCAGAGATGCGACCCTGTCAGGAACTGATTGATCGATACAGTGACGGGGCAGGATTGGCCGACAATACGCTGATGTTTGGCGGCACTTTGGCCGCAATTGGTGGCGTGCGGCCGTCATTGCGGTTTGATTTTGAGCTTGAAGATCCGGTACTGGGCCGAAGTATCCTGCATGGATACGATATCGAAGAACTACCGATTACGGGTTAGTGATTCGGTTTAAACCGGAATAGCCCTTGGTATTTCCACTTAAAAAATGGTTCAATAATTATTCGTCCAGCACTTCACGCAGCTTCCTGCTGATCTGCGCTCGCCTGAAGGGTTTGCGCAGCAGATGTTCGGGTTTGCCTTCCAGGTCTCCGCGAGACAAAATATCATCTGCATAGCCTGACATATAAACAACTTTCAGGCCCGGTGATCTCTGCCGGGCAAGCTCAGATAGTTCCCAGCCATCCATGCCGCCGGCAAGACCAATATCTGTTAACATTAATTCGATCGTACCAGGTTCCAGTTCACCCAGGTAATCAAGCGCCTCAGGTCCCGAGGTGGCTGAATGAATGTGATAGCCAAAGCCGCGGACAATTTTTTCAATAGAAGCGAGGACTTCGGGGTTGTCTTCAACAATCAGAATTTGTTCGCCGACCCCTGTTTTGAGATTTTCTTCGCTATCGGCCTGATCAGAATTGACGGCATTTTTTTCTGCGTTACGTGGCAGAAAAATTGACACACTGGTGCCGTCGCCAGCAATGCTGGACAAGGCAATATGGCCCTTGGACTGGCGAATAAATCCGTAGACCGTACTCAAACCAAGCCCTGTGCCCTGCCCAACCGGTTTTGTTGTAAAGAATGGCTCGAAAGCCCGTGACAAGACTTCAGGAGGCATGCCTGAGCCATTATCTGTAATCGTTATCGAGGCATAGTCGCCGGCTTCAATGACGGCTCCGTTGATATTCATTTCTTCCGAGAAAGATACATTTTCTGTTTTGATCAGAACGATGCCACCTGATGTCATGGCGTCGCGGGCATTCAGGGCCAGATTGAGGAAGACATTTTCGATCTGCACGGGGTCTGCTGCAGATTTCCACAGGTTGTCGTCAAAATCCGTCGTGATCGTAATATTTTCGCCTAAGGTACTGGCAACCATTTGCGTGGCGTTGCTCACCGATTTATTCAGATCAATGGGTATCATGCGCAAGTTTTGGCGACGGGAAAAAGCAAGCAACTGTTTTACCAGATCTGCGCCTTTCTGCGAGGCGCGTCTTGCCCGGTCCAGGGTCTCCAGCTTTTCTTCATCATCTTCCAATTCTTCACGCAGCATCTCCAGGTTCCAGATGACGACGGCAAGCAGATTGTTAAAATCATGTGCGACACCGCCTGTTAACTGGCCGATGGCTTCGAGACGCTGGGATTGGCGCTGATGTTCTTCTTGTTTGCGGCGGTCTGTAATGTCGCGAATGACGCCCACAAAAGAACGCCCTCCCTGCGAGCGGACGATACTTCCTGTTGATTCGCCGAGAATCTCTTCGCCGTTCAGACGGCACCAACGCAATTCGGTAACGACAGTTTGTCCGGATTTAGCAAGTTGTCGAACCTGGTCGCGTGCCACTGATCTGTCATCTTCATGCAAAAAGGAAATTACTTTTTGGCCGATCAATTCATCTGCGGATTGAGCCCCAAACATCTCAATGGCGCTTTTATTTACAAATGCAAAGCGTCCACCCTGGTTGACATAGATTGCGTCAGGGGAGATGTCGACAACGGCTTGATAGTGGGCAGCAATGGTGTCTGTTGCCACATCAACAGGTGGTTCCTGTGGTTCATTCTGAACAGGAAGAACTCCTTGCCGAGGTGACTCGGCAGACTTTGTAATTTGATGAAAAACAAGTGTTGTGGCCGCAATGGCGAGCAGCGCCAAGGGGATGAGTGAAGTATAAAAATCCGCTCGCCCGGAGCCCTCCGGTATAAATTGTTCTGTCACCAAAGCCAAAAACAGACACAGAACGCACTGGATCAAAAATAGCGTAATATTATTCTTTGAAATCATCGCTACCGATTGGCGTCCTTGATAAAGGTCGTTGATGACAGGAGTGCCCCCAGAGGGATTTTAGCTGCTCTGATCAGCAGAACCATCTCCGTGATACATGTAACCACCGTTTCTGACAGTACGGATAAATCGGGGATGTTTTGGATCTGGCTCAATTTTACGGCGTAAACGGCTGACCTGAATATCGATACTGCGGTCGAAGGGAGCAAATTCCCTGTCTCTTGGAGGGTGTTCAGAATTCCGTGTCACTGGCATAGTTTAAATATCCAACACGTCGTCTAATCTGCCTTCAAAATAGATTGAGAGTTGGGACAATGTCAAATTCCAGTTTTGCAGTGGCATCGTCCATTTTTGGGAAGCGT
>JABIFY010000158.1 GCA_018650465.1 Alphaproteobacteria bacterium | reverse complement strand
TGATAATAGTGACGGCCCGTTTCAGGTTGCTGGCTCGATTACTCGATTATTGGTAAAAAACTGTTTCTGGAATAATTGAACCGCTGTTCGGCTATTTTGTGCCGTATAACCTGTCTCCGGCATCACCAAGACCTGGCATAATATAACCGATATCGTTAAGCTGACGGTCCAGGGCTGCGGTGTACATCTTGACGTTGGGATGCTGGGCCGAGAACACACGAACCCCTTCCGGCGCCGATACAAGGGCCATGAAGGTCATGTCCTTTTCTGCCACACCCCGATCCCGCAAAATTTGTACGGCATAGGCCCCGGAATGCCCTGTGGCCAACATGGGGTCGACAACGATAACCCTGCGGCCCTCCAGATTTGGCAGCTTGACCAGATATTCCACAGGCTTCAGGGTTTCTTCATCACGATAAAGGCCGATGCTGCCAACACGGGCCGAGGGCATCAGTTCCAGCAGGCCTTCAGCCATGCCGGTGCCTGCCCGCAAAATCGGCACAACACAGACTTTGCGGCCTTTAAGAACGGGGGCCTCAAACGTCTCCATGGGCGTTTCGGTTGTTACATGGGTCAGGGCCAGGTCACGGGTAATTTCATAACCCATCAGCAAGGCGATTTCCTTCAGCAGTTGGCGAAAGGTGCGGGTCGATGTGCCCACATCACGCATATGCGTCAGCTTGTGCTGGATCAACGGATGATCAAAAACGGTCAGGTTCGGGAATTCTGCAGCACGTTGCGCTTCTGCTGACGACATCGGGGCCTCCGGGCAATGGGTTATTGTTGTGGGTAAAGCTTACACCTGAGCTGTGGATGGGTCACCTGGTCAGACAACAGAATCAGGAATATTTCAATGCTCTTTGTCGTCCCCGTGTTCAGGCCTTCTCGGCAGGCATGGCCGGTTTGTCGAGGACTTCAAACACCGTACCGCCATAACCGGCTTCGGCAGGGATTTCCAGTTTGCGTATACCGTTTTCGAAAGACAGAAGCGTTGGTGAGACCATCACGCGTGGTGCCTTGCGCGCCGTTTCCATGGCCTCTTCAGTTGATGCACTGAAGGCCAATTTGGCCAGGTTCATGCGTGTGGCAAAAACCAGGGTGACTTCTTTGGCATTGGCCGCGGCGATGGTTTCTTCAGGATTGGCCCAGACGGAGTCTACGGATTCGCTGCCGTCATGCACAGCAACCTGATCTTCCGGTGCGGCCACCAGATAAAAATGTGTATCAAAACGTTTAGGCATCAAGGGCGGTGTTACCCAATGGGCGAAATGCACCAAAAGGTCCAGGGCAAGATCCAGGTTTTCCGCTTCGATGAATTCCACCATCGTGGCTTCGTCATCGCGCAGGCGAGTCGCCCAGGGTTCCAGTTCCAGCAAACGCGACGCAGAGACCAAATTATCTTCCCCGCGCGGGCGGGCCAGCAAAACACCACATTCCTCGAAGGTCTCGCGCAAGGCTGCAACGGCCAGGGAAAACTGCTCAGCGGACATGGTATCACCACCCCGACTGTAAAGCTTCAGGGCTGGATCATTGTCATCGTCGTCGACCTTGCCGCCAGGGAAGACCATGGCGCCCGAGGCAAAATCGATCTTGTGATGGCGTTTAACCATAAAGACTTCGATCCCGTCGGCACCATCACGGGCCAACAACACCGTAGACGCCAACCTGGGCACGACATGGGAATAATCTTTTTGCTCCGACACACTTTGCTCCGCTCTGATATCCTGCGACTGTCCAAACCATTGATGGACGCCAAATGAAAAACGATTGGCTGCATTGTAGAACCTGTTGTTCCTTTTCACCACCATCCGGGAGATCATTCGTGCGCCTGAGCGGCACTCCACTCGTTATTGTCATGAGTTGCGTCATGGTGCTTGACCATCTGGGACTGGGCGTCTTGCCCGCCTTGCAGCCGGTTTTGATCGACGAATGGCAGATGAGCGCCACCGAGGCAGGCTGGGTCAATGGTATATTCGCTGTTGGTTACATGCTGGGCGTGATCATGGTTGTGCCTTTCACCGATCGCATGGATGCCCGGACCATCTTTCTCGCCGCCAATACGCTTTGGTTCTTTTCGATCATTGGTTTTGCTCTTTGGGCAGAAGGGTTTACCAGCGCCAGTGTGCTCAGATTTATTGGTGGTTTCGCCTTCGCCGGGACCTATATGCCAGGCCTGAAGTTGATGACAGATCGCCTGGGTCGGGACGATACGTCGCGGGCTATTGCCTGGTATACGGCAAGTTTTGGCATTGGTGCAGCCTTGTCTTTTTCGCTTTCCGGTATCATCAACAACGCCCTGGGCTGGCAGTGGGCCTTTGTTATTTTGGGTTTTGGATCACTGGCGGCGACGGCGCTGATCTGGATCACTACGCAACACCAGGCCCCTTTGAAATCGGTTGAACGGCGCCGCTTTCTGAATATCTCGGCCGTGCTGGGCAATCGACCGGCCCTGGCCTATATCCTGGCCTACACTTTGCACACCTGGGAGCTGATAACCATCGGCGCCTGGGCTGTGACCTTTCTGGCGTTTGCCGCCAGCCTTCAGCCAGCGGGCAGTATTGGCGTTGACGTCACCCTGTTCGGTGCCCTTGTCAGTCTGGTAGCCATGCCCGCCAGTATCTTTGGCAATGAAATCGCCCGCCGCTTTGGCCGTCGCCAAACCGTCAGCATTTTGATGGTAATGTCGGCATTATTTGGATGCCTGGTTGGCTTCACGGCGGCCATGCCTTTCTGGGTTGTCGTCCTTGCCCTGTTGATCTACAGCGCCTTAACCGCAGCCGATTCAGCCTCCATCACTGCTGGAACCGTCAAACATGCCGTGCCGGAACTTTATGGCGCGACCATGACCCTGCATTCCTTTATCGGCTTTACCGGTGGATTCCTCGGACCGTTGACCTTTGGATATGTGTTGGATACAGCCGGTGGCAAAGACAGCGTTGAAGGCTGGGGCATGGCCTTCGCGGTGGTCGCCCTGACGACGTTGTTGGGACCCCTGATTTTGCGAACACTGTTGCGCGGCGTGCCGCAACATCCGTCGGCGGATTAGCCGCAAACATTTTTTTCTGCTAGGGTTCGCCTGAAAACATCTATCAGGGAACGTTATGTTGAAGACCCGCATTCTAATGATCGCGTTTATTGTATTCGGCCTTTCGGGGTGCGAGAGCATGGACAGTGCGACCCAGACCTTCAAAAGCATCAACAAGGTTCTGATGCCTATCACCATTTTACAAAAGGGCAGCAGTTGAAAATTCGTCTTTTGATGCATGTGCTGGCGCTGGTGCTGGCCAGTGCCATTACGACTTTCGTTGCACCTGGACTTGCCCAGGCCGAGACCGCCAATAAACACATGATCGCAGCGGCTAATCCACTGGCAGCCCAGGCAGGTCTCGATATTCTGCGCGCCGGGGGCAGTGCTGTGGATGCAGCCATTGCCACGCAATTGGTTCTGACTTTGGTTGAGCCACAATCTTCCGGCATCGGGGGCGGGGCCTTCATGCTGCATTATGATGCCGCCAGAAGAACCACGGTCGCTTTTGATGGTCGGGAAACCGCACCCGCAGCAGCCACAGAAAAACTGTTCCTGAAAGCCGATGGCAAACGCATGAAATTCTTTGCCGCCGTTGTTGGTGGCCGGTCTGTTGGTGTGCCCGGCGTGCCACGACTGATGGACGTCGCGCACAAAAAATATGGCAAGTTGCCGTGGGCAGATTTGTTTGCGCCCGCGATCAAACTGGCGCGTGCCGGATTTGCCATTTCGCCCCGGCTGCACGGCTTGTTGGTGCGGGACAAACATTTGCCTACCCAGGCGGCGGCGCGGGCCTATTTTTATGATGCCACCGGTACCGCCCTGCCTGTCGGCCATGTGTTGCGCAACCTGCCGCTGGCGGACAGTTTACAAAAAATGGCGCGGGGTGGTGCCGACGCCTTTTATACCGGCGACATCGCCAACAAGATTGTTGCGGCCGTTAACAGCCACAGCAATCCGGGCGGGCTGACCCTGTCCGATATGAAGTCCTATGAGGCCAAAGCGCGACTGCCCGTATGTAACGCCTATCGCCAATGGCGGGTTTGCGGCATGCCACCGCCCACATCCGGCGGGTTGACCACACTGCAAATTCTGGCTTTGCTGGAAAGCCAGGATATGGGGCAAATCAAGCCTGGTTCCGCCGAGGCCGTGCATCTGATCTCCGAAGCCAGCCGTCTCGCCTATGCGGATCGCGGCAAGTTCATGGCCGATGCTGATTTTGTGCCAGTGCCCGTCAAGGGCTTGCTTGATCCAGGATATATTCGCACCCGTGCCGCCTTGATCAAGCCCGCTCGAAGCATGGGCAAGGCAGCAGCCGGCGATGTGCCAGGACGCCAGGGAAACCTGGTTACCGGCGATACAATCGAGCTGCCCTCGACCACACATTTCAGCATTGTCGATGATGACGGCAATGTTGTATCTATGACCTCCAGCGTGGAAAATGCCTTTGGCTCGCGCGTTATGGTGGGCGGCTTTATTCTCAACAATCAGCTAACAGATTTTTCCTTTGCACCTGTGCGCAATGGCGATCTGGTTGCCAACCGGGTTCAACCTGGCAAACGCCCGCGCAGTTCCATGTCTCCCATGCTGGTATTCCGGGGCCGCGAGCCAGGTGGCGAATTTTTGCTGGCAGCTGGCTCCCCTGGCGGCAGTCGTATCATTGCTTTTGTCACCAAGACCCTGGTTGCCATGCTCGATTGGCGGCTGAGCGCCCAAGCCGCCGTCGCCCTGCCCCACCACGTCAATCGCAACGGCAATGTCGACCTTGAAGCAGAGACGCCTCTGGCTAATTTGGTTACTGATCTGCAAGCCTATGGGCACAAGGTCAAGGTGCGCAGTTTGAACAGCGGCCTTCATGTAATCAAGCGCTCAGGCCAGGGATACGAAGGTGGTGCCGACCCGCGCCGCGAAGGCGTCGTCCTGGGTGACTAGGGCGATTAACATGATGCTGAAACGCTGCCTTCTTATATTTGTTCTGTGCCTGTTGCCTGGTGGGCCAGCCTGGGCCGAGGGTATTTCCCTTGCCCGCATTCCGCATATTTATGAAGTCGCCATTGATCCGGCCCGGCCCGGTCATCTGATTCTTGCCACGCCGCGCGGTCTTTATCGACTCACGCCCGAAATTGAAATGCAGCCTTTGCTTGATGAAAGCCACGATGTCACCGGTCTGGTGGTTTCCGATAATGGCAAGTTTCTGTTGGTTAGCGGCAAGAAGAAAAACAAATCCTTCGGGGTTATGTTTTCTGGCGACGCTGGTAAAACCTGGAAATCTCATTCCTCTGCAATGGATGGTTCCGCGCCCTTGCGGCTGATGAAAGTGGCCGGTCCCAAAGGTCGTCTGCTGGCCGTTGGGAACGGCCTGTTTCAGAGTCTGGATGCCGGAAAAAGCTGGTCAAATGTCGGTCAAATGCCCCCGGGTAGTCTGTCATTGGCCACCAACCACAAGTCTTCCAAAAAACTGTTGGCCGCAACCAACAAAGGATTGAAAGCCAGTTCGGATCGCGGTAAAAGCTGGCAATCCGTTAGCGTCGGACCAAAAGGCAAACCGGCCAGCATGGTCGCAAGAGACGGTCACAACAGGCCCTGGACCTTCATCGTAAGTGCTGGCCTCTTCGCCCGAACTGCCCCCGACAAATGGGAAAAACGTCTTGATTCCAAGCAGTTCGACGGGGCCATCATTCAGCTGACGGGTAGTAAATCCGATCCGCGCCGCCTGATCGCCTTAACCCAGTATATGAAACTTTTACAAAGCCTCGACGATGGAAGAACCTGGCAAGCCTTTGGTAAATAACAAAAAATTTATCTAAAAAGAGTGTAATTCGAAGCCAGACACTGGTTTTTCCTGGAATATCACAATATATTTCACAACATATTCCACAATTTAATTCAAATACTATGTTGATTTGATATATGTCGATCCAATATAAGACTGACATCAAATCCTTTGGATCACGATATGGATCACGATCCTCCTTTCGCGGAAAACCGATCATGGACACCAAAATTTTCTGCCTCGGCATCCTGTCGTTTGGCGACGCCACCGGCTACGAAATCAAGAAGCAGCTCGAAGGCCCCTTCCGGCATTTCTATGATGCCAGCTTCGGCTCGATCTATCCGGCCCTTGGAAAACTAACGGATGCCGCACTTGTCGAGCGCACCGAACTTGCCCAAGACAAGCGCCCGGACAAAAAGGTTTACAGCATTACACCGGCCGGAAAAATGGCCCTGATGGATGAACTGGCCAAGCCTATCTCAGGTGACAAAGTGAAATCTGATTTTTTGGCGACTATCGTATTTTCTGAACTGCTGTCACCCGCCGCCATCGATCAAATGATCGCAGACCGGCTTGCGGCCTACGATTCAGCAATCACCGAGCTTGATTGCGAACAAACCATGACGGGCCCCGGGGCCCATTTTGTGTGCGGGTTTGGCAAGGCCCTTTACACCGCCGCGCGCGATTATCTCGAAAATCACAGACATGAAATCGTTGGTCACAGCCTGCTGACCAAATCGGAGAAAGTTCTATGAACAAATCCTATCTACTCGCCTTCGTGATGGCCGTCGCCGTCATCGGATGGATTTTCTCCGGGCAGTTGCAGGCCACCGTCAGCGATGACGAGGCCACCAAGACTGAACAGGACACTGCCGGGAAGGTTGCCAAGAAAGACCACCCCGTGACCGTTCGCGTTCGTCTGATGCAGGCACAACCACACCAGCGTGAAGTTGTTTTGCGAGGCCGAACGCAGGCTGTCCGTAGCGTTGCCGTCAAGACTGAAATTGCCGGGCGGATTACCCATCTGGCTGTCACCAAAGGCAAGCGCGTCAAGGCTGGTGACTTGCTAGCCAAAATTGACATGCAGGACCGCGCCGCCCGCCTGACCGAGGCCCGCGCCCTGGTCAAGCAGCGCCAAATGGAATTCAAGGCCGCGATTGCCTTGTCTAAAAAGGGGTATCGGGCAGAAACAAAACTGGCCGGAGCCCAGACCCAGCTTGATTCGGCCAAAGCCCTCGTCAAACGGATTGAACTTGAAATTCAGCACACTGAAGTACGGGCACCCTTCGCCGGGATCGTAGACACCAAACGCGTTGAAATTGGCGATTATATGAAGGTCGCGGAAGTCGTGGCGACGATTGTCGACCAGAACCCTTACCTGGTGGTTGGCGATGTGTCCGAGCGCGAAGTGAGTTACTTGAAGGTGGGTCAAAAGGCGACCGCCGAGCTGATCACAAAAAAGAATGTCAGCGGCAAAATCCGTTTCATTGCCTCCACGGCCAACAGTGCCACGCGGACTTTCAGGGTTGAAATTCAAGTACCGAACCCCAAACGCGATTTGCGGGATGGCGTTACCGCACGCATTCGAATTCCGGTTGATAATTCAATGGCACATTTGATTACGCCTGCTGTGATGACCCTGAACGATCAGGGCCAGCTTGGGGTCAAGACGGTTACCCAGGAAGGCATTGTTCGCTTCATTCCGGCGCAGATAATTGCCGATGGCGAAAACGGCGTTTGGCTTGCTGGGCTTCCAGAAATGGTTGGAATCATTACCGTTGGCCAGGATTTTGTCCGCCATGGCGATCAGGTTTTGCCTGTCATTGAGAACGACCCCCGGAAGAGTAGCAACAAGTCATGAATGGTATAATTTCAGCCGCCCTGGATCGTTCCCGAACGGTCATGTTGGTCCTTGCCCTGATTCTGATAACTGGCGCTGCGGCCTATGTTTCGATCCCGAAGGAATCAGATCCCGACGTTGATATTCCGATCCTTTACGTCTCCATGAGCCACGAGGGTATTTCGCCGGAGGACGCGGAACGTCTGCTGGTTCGCCCCATGGAAAAGGAGCTTCGCAGCATCGAGGGCGTCAAGGAAATGCGCTCGACGGCGTCCGAAGGGTTTGCCTCTGTCTTGCTTGAATTTGAAGCAGGATTTAATGCGGACCAAGCTGCCGTCGATGTTCGCGAAGCTGTGGATGTCGCCAAAAACGAGCTGCCAGGCGACACGGAAGATCCGGTCGTTAATGAAGTCAATGTCGGCCTGTTCCCGGTACTGGTCGTAGTGCTGGCTGGCGATGTGCCTGAGCGTACGTTGATGGCTCTGGCCCGGAACCTTAAGGATGAAATTGAAGGTCTGCCCGGTGTTCTGGAAGCTGATATTGGCGGCAACCGTGATGAATTACTGGAGATCATTGTCGACCCTCTGAAGCTGGAGAGCTATGAGATTTCCCATACGGAACTGATCAACGCCGTTGCCCTGAATAACCGCCTGGTCGCTGCCGGTGCGCTTGATACCGGTGACGGACGCTTTTCAGTCAAGGTGCCTGGTTTGTTTAAAACCGCCAGCGATGTGTTTGATTTGCCGATCAAGGTGCGTGGCGACAGTGTGGTGACCCTGGGCGATATCACCTCTGTTCGACGGACCTTCAAGGATGCCAACAGCAAGGCGCGCGTCAACGGCAAACCGGCGATCACCCTGGAAATCAAAAAACGCATCGGCGTAAACGTCATTGAAACCCTGGAGCAAGTCCAGGCCATCGTCAGAACCCGCCAACTCGACTGGCCAGCTGGCGTCGACGTATCCTTCATGCAGGACAAATCCAAGCAAATCAGAACCATGTTGACTGATCTGCAAAACAATGTCATCAGCGCCATTTTGCTGGTGATGGTTGTTGTCATTGCCGCCCTTGGCTTACGCAGTGCTGGCCTGGTTGGCCTCGCGATCCCAAGCTCCTTTCTAATCGGCATTCTGGTTTTGTCCATAATGGGCCTGACCATCAACATCGTGGTTCTGTTCAGCCTGATCCTGGCTGTAGGCATGCTGGTTGACGGCGCCATTGTGGTCACCGAATACGCCGATAGAAAAATGGGCGAAGGGTTGCACCGCCGGGAAGCTTATGGTCTGGCCGCCAAACGCATGGCCTGGCCAATCATCGCCTCGACGGCAACGACCCTTGCTGTGTTCATGCCCTTGCTGTTCTGGCCGGGCATTGTCGGCGAATTCATGAAATTCCTGCCGATCACGCTGATCGCAACCTTGGCAGGCTCACTTGTTGTGGCCCTGATCTTCGTGCCCACTTTGGGTGCTTTGATCGGCAAACCGGGCAGCGGCAATACGGAAGTACAAACCCATCTGAATGCGGCGGAATCAGGTAGCCTGAAGGACATTCCAGGCATGACAGGCTGGTATGTCCGCGTGGTATCCTTGAGCGTTCGCCACCCCATCAAGATCGTTGCCTTTGCTGTCGCCCTGTTGATTGGTGTTCAAACTTATTACTCTCAGAACGGCAATGGCGTTGAGTTTTTCCCCAGTGTTGAACCAGAAATGGCCATTGCCTGGGTGCATGCCCGCGGTAATATGTCGATTGAGGAAACTGATGTCCTGATCAAGGAAGTCGAAGAGCGCATTCTGAAGATAGATGGTTTTGCTTCCGTCTATACCCGGGTCGGCAAATCAGGCGGCGGATCAGGTGTCGCTGAAGACGTTATTGGCACTATCCAGTTTGAATTCAGGGATTGGCAAACAAGGCGTCCGGCCAAGGAAATCGTTGCCGAAGTCCGGGAAAAAACGGCTGATTTAGCGGGTATTCATGTGGAAGTCCGGATTCCTGAATCTGGTCCCCCAACGGGTAAGCCGATCCAGCTTCACTTTAAATCACGCACACCTGAGGCGATTGCGCCTGAATTGGTCAAGGTTCTGGCCGGGGTCAAGAAATTCGATGGCCTGCGCGATGTTGAAGATAGCCGACCCATTCCCGGCATTGTCTGGCAGCTGGATGTAGATCGTGCCCAGGCCGGTCGATTTGGTGCCGATGTAACAACAGTGGGCCAGATGATTAAACTGGTGACCAATGGCATCAAGGTGGGTGAATACCGTCCTGATGACGCGGACGAAGAAATTGAAATCCGCGTGCGCTACCCTTCAGATGAACGCAACATTAATCAGCTTGACCAGATCCGCGTCATGACCAACCAGGGCCTGGTACCGATCAGCAACTTTGTTGAACGCAGTGCTGTAGCAAAAACCGGTACGATCAAACGGACCGACGGCATGCGCGTCATGAAAATCAAGTCCGAAGTCGTGGACGGTGTGTTGGCCGATGACAAGGTTCAGGAAATCAAGACCTGGTTGGCAACACAAACAATCGACCCTCGGGTGGAAGTTGCCTTCAAGGGCCAGGATGAAGAGCAAAAGAAGGCTGGCGAATTTCTTATGAAGGCCTTTGGTGTGGCGTTGTTCGCCATGGCAATTATTCTGGTCACCCAGTTCAACAGTTTCTATCAGGCCTTTCTGATCCTGACAGCTGTTATTATGTCGACGGCGGGTGTGGTCATTGGCCTGATCGTCACGGGACAAACCTTTGGTATTGTCATGACTGGTGTCGGCATTATCACCCTGGCCGGTATTGTCGTGAACAATAATATTGTCTTGATCGATACCTATGATCGACTACGCGACAGTGGCATGCCGCCCATTGAGGCTGTCATCCGAACGGGAGCGCAACGTTTGCGTCCGGTGATGTTGACGGCTGTAACAACCATTCTGGGCCTGATGCCCATGGTCATGGGATTGAATATCGACCTCTTTACCCGCGAAGTCACCCAGGGGGCTCCATCAACACAGTGGTGGATACAGCTGTCGACAGCAGTGGTTAGTGGCCTGACTTTCGCCACAGTCCTGACCCTGATTGTGACGCCTTGCCTGCTGGCAATCGGGGCCAATACCAGCGGCTGGTTTGCCAATCGCAAAGCCAGGCGTCTGGTTCGCCGACAAGCGCTGGAAGATGCAACACCTGCGGCGGAGTAATCTCAGCCAGGGTCTGGATAATTGAAAAGTTAGTTTTTGTCGGAAGGCGTCTGTTCATCAGACGCCTTTTGATTTTCTGATGTCTGACTTTCTGATATCTCAACGACTTCAGGATCAGCAGAAATTTCCGATGCAAAGGCAACTTCGTGACGTTTCCAGCTGCGCCATGAAATTGGAATAATCGCCAGATAGACAGCACAAATTGCCGTCAGGACAAACCAGGGATAACTGGCAACAACCGCGCCCAGCAATCCAACGACAATAAGAACAGGCAAGACAGATTCTTTTTTGACCCGCATTTTCTTGAAGGAAAATGTTGGGATCTGACTGACCATCAAGAAGGCGACAAAAGCCAGATTGACCGCATTTACCAAGGCCAGGCGGAAGAAATCATCTCCGACCTGGAAACTGAACATCATGGGCAACAAGGCCAAACCAGCTGCTGCCGGGGCCGGGACACCGGTAAAATAATTGGCGGCATATTCAGGTTCGTCCGGGTCTTCCAAAGCGGTGTTGAAGCGCGCAAGTCGCAAACCACAGCAAACCGCGTACGCCAGAACAATGATCCAGCCCATGCCGCCCAGTTCTGACATGGTCCAGCGATAAAGGATCAGAGCCGGGGCAACGCCGAAGCTGACGAAGTCAGAGAGCGAATCCAGTTCAGCGCCAAATTTTGAGGTGCCTTTCAGCAAACGGGCAACGCGACCATCCAAAGCATCCAATATAGCTGCCACGGCAATCGCCATGACGGCGAACTGCCATTGCTCCGCCAGGGCGAAGCGTACGGATGTCAGCCCGGCACAGACAGCCAGCACAGTCAGGATATTGGGGATCAGGCTGTTAACCGGCAGCCCTCTCAAACGTGGTCCACGCCTGCGTAACATAGTTATCTGATCTCCCCGGTGCGGCGCGCCTCCGCAGAAACAGCATCCGCCAGCACGGTTTCACCTGCAATGGTTAACTGGCCGGGAATAACTTGCGGTTCCATGCCGTGATCCAGATAAACATCGACCCGGCTGCCAAAGCGGATCAAACCAAAGCGTTGACCGGCTTTGACGCTGTCGCCTTCTTTCAGTTGGCACAGAATACGTCTGGCCACCAGACCAGCGATCTGGACAAAAGCGATATCTTTGCCGTCCTCTGTCTTCATACGCACACTTTGTCGCTCGTTCGCTTCCGATGCCTTATCCAGCGAAGCATCAAGAAATTCGCCCTTGCGGTAAGACAGTTTGGTGATTTCACCATCCATCGGTACACGGTTCACATGGACGTTAAATACATTCATGAAAACACTGACACGAGTGCGGGCATCCGATCCCATACCAAGTTCTTCTGGCGGGATCGCCCGTTCAATCATCTGCACAACCCCATCGGCGGGACTGATGACCAGGCCCTTGCGCGTCGGCGTGACTCGATCCGGGTCGCGAAAGAAATAGGCGCACCAGAGGGTCAGGACGACCCCAATCCAGCCAAGGATTTCGTGCACTTGAAAGAAAACAAGGGTAACCACGGCAAAGATGCCGACAAAGCGGTACCCTTCACGATTTATGGGAACCAGTACGCGATCAAGAGAGCTCACTGATCAGACACTCCATTTGAGTTAATTCAATTTTCAGCATCTTACCCTGCTCTTCGCTTCAAGGTAAGTGGTGCTTGTGCGCGTCAGATGGCGGGTGTTTTTTCCAGAACCGGGTCGACTTCGACATGGGCCAACCGTTCGCGATATTCAGCGGCTTCCTGTTGCCGCGCCCACATGGCGGCATACTGCCCGTCAGCGGTCAGCAAATCCTGGTGTCGGCCCCGTTCAACGATACGCCCCTTATCCAGAACCAGAATTTCGTCGGCATGAATGATCGTGGATAACCGATGGGCGATAACCAGCGTCGTGCGATTGGCAGAAACTTCCCGCAAACTAGCCTGAATTTCCCGTTCGGTCTGGGAATCAAGGGCAGAAGTTGCTTCGTCAAACAGCAATATATTCGGCTGTTTCAGAATTGTGCGTGCAATGGCTACGCGTTGTTTTTCACCACCTGACAGTTTGAGACCACGTTCACCGACCGCCGCCTTGTAACCCAACGGCAGGGTCTCAACAAAATCATGAATACTGGCCATACGCGCCGCATCGATAACTTCTTCTTCCGTGGCATCAGGGCGACCATAGCGAATGTTATACCCGATGGTGTCGTTAAACAGCACAGTGTCCTGCGGCACGATCCCGATGGCATCGCGCAAGCTGGCCTGGGTCACATCGCGGATATCCTGGCCATCTATGCGTACCGAACCCCCAGCCACATCATAAAAGCGGAACAAAATCCGTGAAATTGTCGATTTACCAGCGCCACTGGGGCCCACAATGGCCACCGTGTGCCCGGCAGGCACCTTGAAGGATACGTCATGCAGAATGCTGCGATCACTTTCGTAGGCAAAATCGACATGATCAAATTCAATCTCGGCATTTTCAGATCGCAGCGGCTGTGCATCCGGTTTATCGGCGATTTCCGTGTGCTGAACCAGCAGATTGAACATGACTTCCATGTCGACCAGGGATTGCTTGATTTCCCGATAGACAAAGCCCAGGAAATTCAGGGGCAGATAAAGTTGGATGAGGAATGTATTTACCAGCACAAAGTCACCCAAAGTCATGGAACCGTCACTGACACCCTGGGCGGCCAGCAGCATCACCACAATCAAGCCAACGGAGACGATCAGACCCTGGCCAATGTTCAGGTAGGACAAGGTCGTCTGGCTGCGCACTGCCGCTGTCTGGTAACGCGCCATGGAGCTGTCGAAACGATTGGCTTCGTGGTTTTCATTGCCAAAATATTTGACGGTTTCGTAATTCAACAGACTGTCGATGGCCTTGGTGTTGGCTTCATTGTCGCTGTCGTTCATCTGACGGCGGAACTTCATGCGCCATTCCGTCACCATCATCGTAAAAGCAATGTAGCCGACGATGGTGCCGAAAGTGATTGCGGCAAACCAGAAATTGTAATTCCACAACAAGATGCCGCAGACCAGCAGGATTTCCAGCAAGGTCGGCAGAATATTAAACAAGGTGAACGTCAGCAGAAACTGAATGCCCTTGGTACCGCGCTCAATGGTGCGGGACAGACCGCCTGTTTGGCGATCCAGATGAAACCTTAAGGCCAGGCTGTGCAAATGGTTGAACGTGCGCAGCGCAACACTGCGAATGGCATGTTGCGCAACCTTGGCAAAAACAGCATCGCGAATTTCGCCCAGGGCCTGGGCCATCACACGGGCCAGACCATAGCCCACAATGATCATGATCGGCACAACGACGACGCCTGCGACTTCAACGGACAGGGCATCAACGGCGGCTTTATAGAAAAAGGGAACGTAAACGTTAAAGCCCTTGGCCGCAGCCAACAAGGTCATGGCGATGACAACCCGAACACGCAATTCAAGCTGTCCCGTTGGCCAAAGATAGGGCAACAGGGTAATCAGCGTTCGCACGTGGTTTTGCGCTGTCTTGGGTGCGTTGGGATCGTGGTCAGGACGTCTCATTCGAATTTATATAGGGTGGTCAAAGGCACGATACCAGTGCTTATGAGACTTATTCCACTTTTTCAACCACCAGAACCGTTTGCCTTGTCCGACTTGTTTGCGCCGTCAGAATGGGGCAAGGCAAAAATCTGACCTGGATAGATCAGATCAGGATCACGAATTTGGCCTTTGTTGGCTTCGTATATGACAGTGAACATCAATCCTTGCCCGTAACTGCGCCGGGCAATACGCCACAGACTATTGCCGGGCTGAACAATGACCTGGCCTTCGACCAGCTTTGTTAGTTCAGGCTCGGCACGGGAAAAAGGTAGTTCGATCCGGTGCGCGACCTTGCCGTCAGTACCCAGTTGATCCACCCGCAATCTATGATCACCTGTACTGACCGCAGCTCCGGGTCGTAATTGCCAGGTGCCGTCCGTATTTCCCACAGTCTGCCCGATGCTGGCGTTATCAACATATAGATTGAGTGTGGCACCCACATCCGCCCGGCCTGACAAGATCAGGTCACCTTTTTCGTCGTAATCAACGCTTTCCAACGATACCGGCGGTCGAACGACCAGCGTTGATCGCTTGTTATCAGCCTGGGCATCATTATTAGCGACAACTTTTGAAGTGCTGCCAGAGGCCTGGTTTGCACTGGAAGAAGCCTGGTTTGCACTGGAAGAAGCCTGGTTTGCACTGGAAGAAGCCTGGTTTGCACTGGAAGCAGGCTGCGTCGTACTTGAGGTGGATGAGCCGGAACTGGCCGATTGCAGAACCTTGCTGGGGCCATCACCCTTGCGCGGCATGATTACAGCCAGGCTCGTTCCCGCATCAGGTCGATCAGGTACCGCAACGACAACAACTTCTTTCGACTTGACGACCTCGGCACCCGGCAATTTGGCTTCCAGAGAGAGTTCCCGAGACCCGCTTTCCAGTGGTTTTTCAGGAACAAGAACCCATTCACCACGGTCATCGGCCTTGACGGTACCCACCAGTTTTTTGCCTGCCAGGACCGAAACCTTTGCCCCCGGTGCTGCCCGGCCCGCGATCACAGCGTCACCCGCTGGATTAACCCGAACGACATCAAAAGTTGGCGCAACAAGTTTTGGAATATCTTTTGGCGCCTCCAGCTTTGCGGTTTTGCTGGTCGCGGCAGATGTCTCCGGCTTCACTTCGGCAGACGTCTCAGGCTGGCTTTTAGCGACCGTCGGTGTTACCGAAGCCACATCAGCCGGTTTTGAGGCAGGTTTATCAACCTGCTGAACAACGGCTTTCCTCGAAGGAGCGGACGCGTCATCACCATCAAAGTCGACAATGAACGCGGCAGCCAAGCCAAGAGCCACCAAAAAACTGATAATAACGGTCAGGCGCAAGGCATTACCCTGAAGCAGGAGTGATTTGTCCCTACCCTAGAGCAGCCACGTATCCTGTGCAATCCTGTTGCCGGAGCTAATACCAGGGATCGCTGATAAGGCACCTTAGAGGTCCGTGGTATTACTTCTTTGGTTTTTCGATCAGGTTATCAATCGGCTCCAGGCTCAGCAAATATACGGCCATGGCTTTCAGGTCTGCGTCGGTAAGATACTTGAGGCCAAAATTGACGGCTTCTTCCATCCCCCCCTGGACATCATCGTAATCCGGTTTGACGCCATTCTTCAGCAACTCGATGATTTCGTCCTCGTCCCACTCCCCGATCCCTGTTTTGGGGTGCGGCGTGATATTGGGAACCAGGCCACCGTCCGGGCCTTTCAGGGTCCCCGCCAGGGCCATGGAATGATCAAGCGCCCCTAAATCCGAGCGCGGTGTATGGCATTCCCCACAGTGGCCAACGGCTTCAACAAGATAGGCCCCCCGGTTCCATTCCGCCGATTTATTTGGCACATCCTGGAATTCGCCGGGCATGAAATTCATGGCTTTCCAGAAAGCTTGCAAGAAGCGCATGCCAAACGGTGGCTGCACATTGTGGTCTTCAACCACATTGCGAACGGGCTTGAGACTAAAGAGGTAGGCCTTGATCGCCAGAATGTCTGCGTCGCGCATTTTGGTATAGGTTGGATAAGGGAACACTGGATAATAATGATCATTATCCGGGCTCAAACCTTGGCGGAAGGCTTTGACAAAATCTTCGTCCGTCCAGTTGCCGATACCGGTTTCCTTGTCGGGCGTTATGTTGGGTGAATAAAAAACGCCGAAGGGTGTTTTTAAAGCCAGACCACCGGCCAGTTCCGGCTTTTTGTTTTTGACATCGGTATGACAACCGATGCAGCCGCCTGCCCAGACCATGTACTGACCTTGTTTGATCAGTTCATCATTTGCTGCAGTTGCTTTGTCCGTTATGCCGATCAAAAAAACAGCCGCCAAAAAGACAGCAATAGCTGATTGTTGCACACCGATTTTTTTGGTCATGTCTTTCCCCTTAAGCCGTCACTGGCCGTCATTCGTACTAAGGTAATTTGACCTGCATCGTCTTGCCACCATATTTATGCACCAGGTCATAGGCCCGAATTGTTACGGTCTTGATCTTCATGGGTATTTTGACGCCTGAAAGTGACCGGGTAAAGGGTTGTTCGTTTACATGCGGGTGAGCGAGCACTCTGGTGCCCAGGACTTTCCCGTCCGGCGCCACCACGTCCCAGGCATTGGTATAGTGTTTCCAACCCGTGTCCCCGTGCCGCAATGTCACATTGAAACGATAAACACCTGCACCTGATTTCTGGACTTTTACGTCAACAACATCCACCTCATTAGCGACGGCAGTTATTGGAGCGATTGACAGCGCCAGCCAAAGCACCGTAGCTAGGGCATTGGTAACAAACTTATTTAACAAGGTTTTATGCATGACGACTCCGAAATCAATTTGTGTTTATTGTGGTGCAGCCAAAGGCGATGACCCGGCCCATAGGGCTGCGGCTGAACGCCTGGGTCAGCTGATGGCGAAGGACGGTATCCAACTTGTGTTTGGCGGCGGGCGCATTGGCATGATGGGCGTTATCGCCGATTCCGTGATGGCCAGTGGCGGTGAAGTCATTGGCGTTATTCCCGAGCATTTGCATGACATTGAAGTTGGCCATGAAGGTTTGACTGAATTGCATATCGTTGATTCCATGCATACACGCAAGAACAAGATGTTCGAACTCTCGGACGCCTTCGTCGTCATGCCAGGCGGCTTGGGCACAATGGACGAAACCTTCGAAATCATAACATGGCGACAGCTGGGTTTGCATGACAAACCCGTGATCCTTGTGAACAACAATAACTACTGGGAACCTTTCCGGGCCCTGGTGCAGCATATTATAGACAATGGGTATGCCCGGGAGAACTGTGTCGACCTGTTCACTATCGTTGACGGAATTGATGATGTTATTCCGGCCATTGAAAAAGCACCGAAGGAGCGCTTTGACCCGCTTGCCAAAGTTTTTTGACGCGGGTCGGTCTGCGCTGGTGTGTCGCAGCACTGCTTCCTTGACCCTGTTGAAAGCAGTGCTAATGTCCGCCAAATCTGGCCAGCCAGCGCCCTGATTCATACTTTCAAAGGAACCGAGGCCCCCTATGTCAAAGATCAAAGTTCAAAATCCGGTTGTCGAACTCGATGGCGATGAAATGACCCGCATTATCTGGGACTTCATCAAGACAAAGCTGATCCTGCCCTATCTCGACATTGATCTGAAATATTATGACCTTGGGATTGAATCTCGCGACGCAACCGATGATCAGATCACCATCGATTCAGCCAATGCCATCAAAAAATATGGCGTTGGCGTCAAGTGTGCGACCATCACACCCGACGAAGCCCGCGTCGAAGAATTTGGCCTGAAAAAAATGTGGCGATCCCCCAACGGGACGATCCGCAATATTTTGGGTGGTACCGTCTTTCGCGAGCCGATCATCTGCTCGAACGTGCCACGTCTGGTGCCGGGCTGGACCGATCCGATTGTCATTGGCCGTCACGCCTTCGGTGATCAATATAAGGCCACAGATATGGTCGTACCTGGCCCCGGCACCCTGACCATGACCTTTACCCCCGCTGACGGCGGCGAACCTGTCACACATGACGTCTATGACTTTCCGGGTGGCGGCGTCGCCATGAGCATGTATAACCTGGACGAGTCGATCCGGGGCTTTGCCCGCGCCTGCATGAACTTTGGCCTCAAACGAGGTTGGCCGGTTTATCTCTCTACCAAAAACACCATCCTGAAAGCCTATGACGGTCGCTTCATGGATCTGTTCCAGGAAGTCTTCGATGCGGAATTTGTGGACAAGTTCGCAGAAGCCGGCATTACCTACCAACACCGTCTGATCGACGACATGGTGGCTTGCGCCATGAAATGGTCCGGTAAATATGTCTGGGCCTGTAAGAACTATGACGGCGATGTACAGTCAGACACTGTGGCCCAGGGCTTTGGCTCACTCGGCCTGATGACATCCGTTTTGATGACCCCTGATGGCGATACCGTTGAGGCGGAAGCGGCCCACGGCACAGTGACCCGGCATTACCGCGAACACCAAAAAGGCAATGAAACTTCGACCAATCCAATCGCCTCGATCTTTGCATGGACCGGTGGCCTCAAGCATCGCGCCAAGCTGGACAGCAATAGCGAGCTGGACCAGTTTGCAATCACCCTGGAAAAGGTCTGCGTCGAAACAGTGGAAGCCGGTTTCATGACCAAGGACCTGGCCCTGTTGGTTGGCAGCGAACAAGGCTGGATGACAACCACTCAGTTTCTCGACAAACTGGACGAGCGATTACAGGCAGCCATGGCGGCCTGAATTTCGACAAAACAAAAAGAAACGGCCCGGAATTACTTCCGGGCCGTATTCGTTTAATCCTGATTTGATGTGTTAAGCCAATGCCGCTTCAATGGCAGCAACAGCGTCATCTGCCGCCGACCCATCAGGGCCACCGCCCTGAGCCATATCAGGGCGACCGCCGCCACCCTTGCCGCCCAGTTTTTCGACACCGATTTTAACCAGATCAACAGCACTGAAGCGTTCCAGCAAATCTTCGTTGACGCCCACGACAATCGCGGCCTTGCCGTCATTGACCGAGACCATGACGTAAACACCGGATTGTTGGCCCTTCAATTCATCGATCATGCCCTTCAGGTCCTTGGCAGGCACGCCTTCCAGAACCCGACCGGCAAATGCAACGCCGTTGATATCCTTGATCTGTGGCCCCTGCGCACCGCCACCACCGCCCATGGCCATCTGGCGTCGAACGTCGATCAGTTCTTTTTCAAGTTTCTTGCGCTCTTCCGACAAGGCCGCAACGCGGGCAGCGACTTCGGCAGGTGCGGCTTTCAGGGTTGCGGCCGTTTCTCGCATCATACGTTCATATGAATTGGCATTTTCAATGGCGGCCGCCCCTGTCAGGGCTTCGATCCGACGCACACCTGCGGCCACGGCACTTTCGCTGACGATCTTGAAGTAACCGATATCACCCGTTCGATTGACGTGGGTGCCACCGCACAGCTCGACCGAGAACCGGGCATCGTCGTCACCACCCATGGAAACAACACGCACTTCGTCGCCGTATTTTTCCCCGAACAAGGCCATGGCACCGGCTTCAACAGCTTCTTCGGGGCTCATCAATACAGTGCCGACGCTGGAGTTTTCCCGAATGCGGGCGTTTACTTCAGCTTCTGCAGCAGCGATTTCTTCCGCACTAACCGGTTTTGGATGGCTGATATCGAAGCGCAAACGATCTGCTGAGACCAAAGACCCCTTCTGCGTCACATGATCCCCCAGTTGCCGACGCAAGGCTTCGTGCAACAGGTGGGTCACTGAGTGATTGGCGCGGATGCGATCCCGACGCTCACCATCAACCCGCATCTCAACGACATCACCAACTTTGAGGGAACCCGATTTCACCGCACCGCCATGCACATGCATGTTACCGAGTTTTTTCAGGGTATCACCAACCGTGACTTCGACACCATCGGGCGTAAACATCACACCGGCATCACCAACCTGGCCACCGGATTCTGCATAAAAAGGTGTCTGGTTCACGACAACCTGGAGGTCAGTACCGCCGCTGGCTTCTGTGACGTTTTCGCCATCAACAACCAGCGCTTCAATCACACCTTCGGCGACCTCGGTTTTATAGCCGAGGAATTCACTGGCCCCGATATCTTCGCGCATTTCAAACCACAGGGTTTCCGTGGCTGCATCGCCGGACCCGGACCAGGCTTTGCGGGCGTCTGCACGCTGGCGTTCCATGGCGGCCTTGAAGCCCTCGGTTTCCACAGTCCTGCCTTGATTGCGCAAGGCGTCTTCGGTCAAATCCAGGGGGAAGCCGTAGGTATCATAAAGCTTGAAGGCGACTTCACCTGGCAGGGCTTCACCATCGCCGAGACGGGTAACTTCGTCATCCAACAAGCGTAAGCCACGATCCAGGGTTTGCTTAAATCGGTTTTCTTCCAGCTTCAGAGTTTCTGTGACAAGGGCTTCGGCCCGTCCCAGTTCAGGGAAGGCCTGGCCCATTTCACGCACCAAAGACGGCACCAGTTGCCACATCAGGGGATCCTGACAGCCCATCAGGTGGGCATGACGCATGGCCCGGCGCATGATCCGGCGCAGAACATAACCGCGTCCTTCGTTCGACGGCAGCACGCCATCGGCGATCAGAAAACTTGTGGCCCGCAAATGATCCGCGATGACCCGGTGCGAGACCGCATGTTCGCCATCGGTTGCCTGGTTACTGGCATCAGCTGAGGCGTGGATCAGGGCCTGCATCAAATCCGTATCGTAATTGTCGTGCTTGCCTTGCATCAAGGCGGCCAGACGTTCCAGACCCATGCCGGTGTCAATGGAGGGCTTGGGCAAATCGATGCGCTCGTCCGGGGTGACCTGTTCATATTGCATGAACACCAGGTTCCAGATTTCGATGAAACGGTCGCCATCTTCGTCGGGGCTGCCGGGCGGACCACCGGGGATGCTGTCGCCGTGATCATAAAAGATTTCGGAACAAGGCCCACAGGGACCGGTTTCACCCATGCTCCAGAAATTGTCAGAAGTTGGAATACGGATGATGCGATCATCGCTCAGGCCGGCAATTTTTTTCCACAAATCAAAGGCTTCGTCATCCGTGTGATAGACCGTTGCCAGCAGGCGGGAGCCATCAATGCCGTATTCTTTGGTGATCAGGTTCCAGGCCAACTCAATGGCGTCTGCCTTGAAATAATCGCCAAAGGAAAAATTACCCAGCATTTCAAAAAATGTGTGGTGGCGGGCGGTATAACCGACATTGTCGAGATCATTATGTTTGCCGCCTGCCCGCAAGCATTTCTGACTGGTGGCCGCGCGGGAGTAAGGACGTTGCTCGGCACCCGTGAAAACATTTTTGAACTGCACCATACCGGCATTGGTAAACAGCAAGGTTGGATCATTATGCGGCACCAACGGACTACTTGAGACCGCCTCATGACCATTGGCGGTGAAATAGTCGAGGAAGGCCTTGCGGATGTCGTTGGCAGTTTGCATGTCTGTTTCCGAAACTAGGGCGATTATAAAATGAGCTAATAAAGGGGCCTGCCCGTTCGAAGGGACAAGGGATATCAGGTTTTAAGCCCTGCCCTCCAAACTGTCCAGACAGGGCGGTGTCTGGATAATCCCCCCGATAAACGAGAAACGGCGCGCCTGTTGCCAGGCACGCCGCTTTCAACAGAGTCATACAGGGTCAGGTTTCGGCTGCAACCTCCGCGAAACCGTCTTCATCATCCTCGTCCTGGTCCTTGACCGGAACTTCCATCATGTCATCAGCAATCAAACCAGCACTCTGGCGAATTTTGGTTTCAATTGAATCTGCCATTTCGGTATTTTCCAGCAGGAACTTCTTGACGTTCTCACGTCCCTGGCCAATACGCACACCGTCATAGGAAAACCACGAGCCTGATTTTTCCACGATCCCGGCCTTGACGCCCAGGTCAATCAGTTCACCGCGTTTAGAGACGCCTTCACCATACATGATGTCGAATTCAACAACCTTGAAAGGCGGTGCGACCTTGTTTTTCACCACTTTGACACGGGTCTGGTTGCCAACAACCTCATCTTTATCCTTGATGGCACCAATACGACGGATATCAAGACGGACAGAGGCATAGAATTTAAGGGCGTTGCCGCCTGATGTCGTTTCGGGACTACCAAACATGACACCAATCTTCATGCGAATCTGGTTAATAAAGATCACCATGCATTTCGATTTGGAAATGGAACCTGTCAGTTTACGCAGAGCCTGGCTCATCATACGGGCCTGCAAACCAACATGGGTATCACCCATCTCACCTTCCAGTTCAGCCCGCGGTACCAGGGCAGCCACGGAATCAATAACCAAAACATCAACCGCACCAGAGCGCACCAGGGTGTCGGCGATTTCCAGGGCCTGTTCACCCGTATCTGGCTGGGAAATGATCAAATCTTCAATTTGCACACCCAGTTTACGGGCATAACCCGGATCAAGGGCGTGCTCGGCATCCACAAAGGCGCATGTGCCACCCTTTTTCTGGGCTTCAGCCAACACATGCAGCGCCAGGGTGGTTTTACCTGAACTTTCAGGTCCATAGATTTCGACAACGCGGCCCTTGGGCAGACCGCCAATCCCCAACGCAATATCCAGACCGATAGAACCGGTAGAGACCGCCTCGATCTCCATTGCCTGTTCCCGCTGACCCAGTTTCATCACCGAGCCCTTGCCGAATGCCCGTTCAATCTGGGCCAATGCGGCTTCCAGAGCTTTTTCTTTATCCATGTTATCTTTCTCAACCAAACGAAGCGCTGCTTCAGCCATGTCTTAATTCCCTTCTTATTTCACAGGGTGTCCCCGGTTGCAATTGCCCACATTTGTACCGGTTTTGTTCTCATTGGCAAGTGTTTTTTTAAGTTATTGAAATATATATCTTTTTCGAAACGTGTTCTCTTTTTGATCCCATTATATCGGCATAAAACACAGCCATGCTTGACCAAGCGTCGTCCAGGATTTTCTAAATCTGCCACAGCTACAACAATATTATTCCCTGCCTTCCCGCTCGAAGTAGACATCAAAATTGGAAATTCAAAACTTCACAATATTTATGTCCGGTTTGCACCAGGTGAGCAGACGTAAATTGAGGGTTTGGTATTGGTCTCATATTAGCCATGTGTGGACGGCTCCCTGTTGGCAAGGGTTTTTTTTGACTTTAATGCGAGCTGATCGGTGCTGCCATGTGTTCGGCCTGTTGATGCGGCGCTGTTACATGGCCGCTGGCCATAATG
>JABIFY010000157.1 GCA_018650465.1 Alphaproteobacteria bacterium | reverse complement strand
GTGCCGCAGCTGGCGGTGGAGGCGGAGGTGCTGGCTCGGGTGCCGGGGCAGGAGCGGGTTCAGGTGCCGCAGCAGGCGGCGCATCAAACATGGAATCAATATCGTCCTGGCTCTGGGGCTCGCTTGCCGCAGCTGGTGCCGATGCAGGCTCGGGGGCTGCGGCGGCGGGTGCAGGTTCAGGCGCTGCCACTGCCACTGCCACTGCGGCAGCTACTGCCACTGGGGCGGGCTCTGGGGTGGGAGCTGGTGTGGGGTCTGGCGCAGGTGCTGCCGCGACTGGCGCAGGCGCAGCTTCTGGTACGGGAGCAGGTGCCGCTTCAGGTTCAGGCGTAGGTGCTGCTTCCGGTACAGGCGCGGGTTCTGGTGCAGCTGGCGCTGGTTCGGGGGCCGCTGCTTCACCGTTCATCATGGCATCAACATCAGACTGGCTGACACCTTGTCCGGCCAGTTGCGGACCAGCCAGCAAGGCCGCATCACCGGTTGGCGCTTCTTCATCGTCAGGTGTTGGGTCAACGTCACCGGCAATATTGACGAATTGACTGATGCGTTCCTCAATATAGCTAAGGGTGGTCACAACCTTTGTAATGCGCTGACCCGTGATGTCCTGAAAGGAACAGGCCTCAAAAATCTTCATGCAGGCATCATCAGCCAGGGCCTTGTAGGCATCAGGGTCTGACGGGTCGCCGTCCATGATGGCTTCGGCAGCCTCCATAATCGTATTGGTGGCTTCTTCCGTGGACTTCACAATGGCGTCCAGTTCCTCACCGGCGCTGGGCAGTTTTTCGCCCTTGATCTTGTCGACCTGAACCTTGGCGATTTCATCGTGCATGTCCGCCAGATGTTGGGACAGGTTATTGAATTCCTGATAAAGCGCCGTATCCAACGATGAAAAATATCGCCCGGCAGTTGAAACCAACACTTCAGTGACAGCGGCAACTTCGGTAATTCCAAGGCGGCTGTGTCTGTCTGATCGCAACATATCAACCAGATCGGCTATCTTGGTTGAAAGGGATTCAATGTTTTTTAACGGCGCTGGCACAAATAATATCCTGGCTAATAATCTTCATACAAAACTGGGTAACCGCGTCAGATTCAAAAAAAGTAGCCCTTGTTAGCGCGTCTTTACTTCTCACACCAGCAAAGCTTTTATTCCAACTGTTGCTGCCTGTTTGGCAGTTGGTTATATTGCGCCGCCCCAGAGCAATAGAACGACCTGACAGAATTATGAAATAACGCAAACATATTGTAGGCGCGTATTGTGGACTCCGGCGCAACGTTATTCAATAGCCGGGGCATTTCCGGTATTACATCACCGGTATTATATCAAATGATCGCGAAACAACCGCGTATCCGACAAGTCGACAAGGAAAAAACAAATGAACAAACTGGCTGAAAACGATCTTGCAGGATATTTTTTTGAAGACCTGTCAGTCGGCATGACATCTTCATACGGCAAAACAGTGACGGAAGCCGATATTTTGCTCTATGCGGGCGTTTCCGGCGATACAAACCCCTTGCATCTCAATCGTGAATTTGCGGCCGAGACGCCCTTTGGCGAATGTATTGCCCATGGCATGTTGTCCGCCGGTTTTATTTCGACAATCTTTGGCACAAAATTGCCAGGGCCTGGTTGCATCTATATGTCCCAAAATCTGCGTTTCAAGGCACCGGTCAAGGTCGGCGACACGGTAATCGCCAAAGCGGAAATCACTGAATTAATTCCGGAGAAAAAGCGAGCCCTGTTCAAGACGCAATGTTTTGTCGGCGATACTGTCGTTATAGATGGTGAGGCGCAGATTATGGTCCCAACCCGCGGTTAGAGACGGATTTGGATCAGATGATGCGGGTTTTTCGCCACTATCAGGATATCCCCCTTGAGCTACAAGGCGGGGTTGTTGCCATCGGGAACTTCGATGGGGTCCATCGCGGGCACCGTGCTGTGATCGGCGAAGCTGGACAATTTGCCCGGGCTGGCGGTGTGCCATTGGCCGTGCTCAGTTTCGAGCCCCATCCCCGGGTTCTGTTTCAGCCCGATCAGCCCCCTTTTCGTCTGACGCCCTTTCGCGCCAAGGCTATTCAGTTGGCGAACCTGAATGTCGATTTGTTTCTGGCCCTGCATTTTGACAAGGAATTTGCTGCCAAGACTGCTGAAGAATTCATTCAGGATGTTTTGTTGGATGGCCTGAAGGCAAAACATGTCATCACTGGTTATGATTTTGTGTTTGGCAAAGGACGGGGCGGGGATGCCGGGCTACTGCGACGCACAGCAGGCGAAGCCGGTTTCGGCTTTACTCAAGTGCCGGCCTTGCGCCAGCCTGAGCCAGCCTTGCGTCAGCCCGAAGACGCCAAAGGTGATATTTATTCCTCGTCCACAATCCGCAAACATTTGCAGGAAGGCCGCCCGGTTGAAGCGGCGCAGCAATTAGGCCACTGGTGGGAAATTGACGCCAGGGTCCAGCACGGCGACAAACGTGGCCGCCAAATCGGCTTTCCCACGGCCAATTTGGCGCTGGACGAATATATTCGCCCGGCTTTTGGTGTTTATGCTGTTCGGGTCGCCGTTCTGGCAGATGGCGCAGAAGACCACGGCCAAGGCAAGCAAACCCTTGAGTGGCGCGACGGCGTGGCCAATCTGGGTCGACGACCAACGATCCGGGATGGCGAACAGGAGCTTCTGGAAGTCCATCTGCTTGATTTTGAAGGAGATTTATACGGGGCTCATCTTCGCGTTTCCATCGTTGACTTCATTCGACCAGAGCAAAAATTTGATGGCCTGGAGGCTTTGACCGCACAAATCGCCAAAGACAGCCTCAGGGCCCGGGAAATTTTGTCGGCTGATGATCGTGCTGCTGACCTGTTTCAGGACTGACTGGATCACAAAACCCATATACAGCGCAGGACAGAGTCCCGAAAGAAACTCGACAGCAGGGCTCAGGCTTGTTACAACCCCCGCCATGTATGCATTAAAAGACTTGCCGTTTCGAATTATCGGCCCGGCCCTGTAAAGGGGTCGGGATTTTTGGTTGTTGCGCCTGACATGGCAGCGACAATCACCAGGGACAGACAGGCCTTTGCGGATTTACCCAAAGGGCTGGGAACACTGATTTTCCCCCCACTGTTCCGCTCCGCTAATTATTTCGTCCCGTTCCGCTAAAAACCTATTTTCCGTCGCTGCATAATCCATGAGGGTTGTCCGCGCCGGAACTCTAAAACAAACAGGCTGTAACCATCATGTCCGCGTCTAATCCATCCGACGAAAACAAAGTCGACTACAAATCGACGATCTTCTTGCCCAAAACCTCTTTCCCCATGAAGGCAGGCTTACCCAGGAAAGAACCGGAAATCCTCGCCCGCTGGGAGGATATGGATCTTTATCAAAGGCAGCGTGAAGACGCCAAGGGCCGTGAAAAGTTCATCCTGCATGATGGCCCGCCCTACGCCAACGGTCACTTGCATATGGGCCACGCCCTGAACAAGATTCTGAAAGATGTGATCAATCGTTCCCAGCAAATGATGGGGCGCGACGCCAACTATGTGCCGGGCTGGGATTGTCATGGTCTGCCCATTGAATGGCAGATCGAAAAGAAATATCGCGACGCCGGTAAAAACAAGGACGAGGTGCCTATCGCTGAATTCCGCAAGGAATGCCGCGATTTTGCCGATCACTGGATCGATATCCAGCGCGAGGAATTCAAGCGTCTGGGCGTTATCGGCGACTGGAAGAAGCCCTACACCACAATGGCTTTTCCGGCGGAAGCCCAAATTGTGCGCGAGCTGCAAAAATTCCTGATGGATGGCAGCCTCTACAAAGGCTCCAAAGCCGTGATGTGGTCGGTTGTGGAAAAGACCTCCCTGGCGGAAGCTGAAATCGAATATCACGATCACACCTCACACACGATCTGGGTGAAGTTCCCGGTCGTGAAGGCCGGTGCGCCTGAACTGGAAGGCGCCAGTGTCGTCATCTGGACCACAACACCGTGGACCATGCCGGGCAACCGCGCCACGGCCTTTGGTCGTGATTTTGTCTACAAGGTCTATGAAGTAAAGGCCGTTGCCGAAGATAGCCTGGCGTTGGTCGGTGACAAACTCGTGCTCGCCGCAGACCTTGCTGACCAGGTGGCAACCGATGCCGGGATCAGCGAACTGGTGGCCATTGCCGATGTGGATACCTCCGCCTTTGACGACACCATCCTGGCCCATCCCTGGCGGGGAGACGGCTATGATTTTGACGTGCGCATGTTGCCAGCTGATTATGTCACCACCGAGGCCGGTACGGGCATCGTCCATATCGCCCCTGGCCATGGCGCTGAGGATTTTGACCTTGGCATGGAATTTGGAATCGAAGTACCGCAAACCGTTTCAGAAGACGGGACTTATTATGATCATGTGCCGAAGTTTGCCGGACAACATGTCTACAAGGCGCACGATCCGGTCTGCGAAGCCCTGATCGACGCCAACGCCCTGTTGGCCCGTGGCAAGATCGTGCATTCCTATCCGCATTCCTGGCGTTCAAAAGCACCGCTGATCTTCCGCAACGCGCCACAGTGGTTCATTTCCATGACCACGACGGGCCTGCGCGACAAGGCCCTGGCCGCCATTGATGCGACGCGCTTTGTCCCGGCATCGGGCGAAAAGCGCTTGCGCGGTATGATTGCCAGCCGGCCCGATTGGCTGGTGTCCCGTCAACGCGCCTGGGGTGTGCCGATCACGGTCTTTGTGAACAAGGAAACCGGCGAGCCGTTGCGGGATGACGCTGTGAACACACGCGTTGCCGATGCGGTTGCGGCCGGGGGTGCTGATGCCTGGTTCTCAACACCGGCGCAAGCGTTCCTTGGTGAAGACTATAACGCTGATGACTATGACATGGTTGAGGATATCCTCGATGTCTGGTTTGATTCAGGCTCCACTCATGCCTTTTTGCTGGAACAACGTGACGACCTGCAATGGCCGGCCTCGCTTTATCTGGAAGGGTCGGACCAGCATCGCGGTTGGTTCCATTCATCCCTGCTGGAATCAAGCGGTACCCGTGGTCGCGCACCTTATGATGCGGTGCTGACCCACGGCTTCCTGATGGATGGCAAGGGCTACAAGATGTCCAAATCCATGGGCAACACTGTCGAACCTGAAAAGGTCATCAAACAATTTGGTGCCGATATCCTGCGTTTGTGGGTAGTGGCGTCCGATTATTCCGAAGACCTGCGCATTGGTGATGAAATCATCAAGGGCCAGGTTGATGCTTATCGCCGTCTGCGCAATACCTTCCGTTTTATGCTGGGTAACCTCAATCATTTTGACGATGCCGAGCGCATTGAGGTCAGCGAAATGCCGGAACTGGATCGCTGGGTTCTGCATCGATTGAGCGAGCTGGATGAAATCGTGCGCAAGGGCTGCAACGATTATGAATTCCATGCACTTTATGTCTCGCTGCATAATTTCTGCACGGTTGAACTGTCGGCTTTCTACTTCGATATCCGTAAAGACGTGCTTTATTGCGATGGCATCGACAGTGTGCGCCGTCGCTCGGCCCGCACCGTACTGGACGAAGTTTTCCGCTGCATGACGGCCTGGTTGTCGCCGATCCTGTCATTCTCCATGGAAGAAGTCTGGCTGAACCGTTATCCGGAGGAAACCGGCAGCGTCCATCTGACCCTGTTCCCGGAAGTGCCTGGCAACTGGCGTGATGATGCCCTGGCCGCCAAATGGAAAACCATCCGTGATGTCCGCCGGGTGATCACCGGGGCCCTGGAAATTGAACGCCGGGAAAAACGCATTGGCTCCAGTCTTCAGGCCTTGCCTGAAGTTTTTGTCACAGCCGACCAGCAGGCGGCGCTGGACGGCGTTGATCTGGCGGAAATTGCCATTACCTCGGGTGTAAAATTAACAACCGGCGAGGGCCCGGCTGAGGCATTCCGGCTGGAAGACGTTGCTGGTGTTTCCGTAGTGCCGGATACAGCGACAGGTGAAAAATGTCAGCGTTGCTGGATGATCTTGCCGGAAGTGGGTTCAGGTGAAGATCGCGCCCATGAAGATTTGTGCCATCGTTGTGAGGATGTGGTTTCCCGTGATGCCGGTGCTGCGCCTTTGGCGGTGAATGACGAGACAGGTGCCGCTTGATGCTGCGCTACGGACTTGTGATTGCGGCCATTGCGACGGCCCTTGATCAGGCATCCAAGTGGTGGCTGATGAGTGTGCTGGAAAAGGCCGGTGGCCCGATTGAGCTGTTGCCGGTGTTCAATTTGGTGATGGTCTGGAACCCGGGCGTTAGTTTTGGCATGTTCCAGTCGGGCTCGGTCTGGGCCCCCTGGATCCTGTCAGCTCTGGCACTGGGCATTGTGGTTGTGCTGGTGCGCTGGCTGGTCAAGGCGGAAACCCGGTTTATCGCCGGCGGCCTTGGGTTGGTCATTGGCGGGGCCGTTGGCAATGTCATTGATCGCATGGTCTGGGGCAAAGTTGCCGATTTTTTTGACGTCCACATTGACGCCTGGCACTGGCCAGCCTTTAATATAGCCGATGCGGCGATTGTAGTTGGTGCCGTGATTCTGGTGCTGGATGGCTTGTTTGCTTCGCGCGGACGAGATACATAAGAATGATGCTGAAAAACACGCGATATTTGTTGTCGGACAAGACCCTGCAGGCCTGCGTCATCGGACTGGGCCTGGCGCTTGTCGTTGGCGGTTGTTCAAGCGTCAAAAATACCCTGGGATTGGGTAAAAATGCGCCGGACGAATTTTCCGTTGTCAAAAAGGCACCCCTGATTCTGCCGCCCGATTATAAATTACGCCCGCCACGTCCCGGTGCGCAGCGGCCAACAGCCGTAATGCCGGTTGATGAAGCCCGCAGTGCTGTTTTTGGCAAAAATGCGAACCAGACAGCTGCCGGTGCTGCTGCTGCGGGCCAGAATATTCTGCTGGGCAACAAGCGCCCCTCCGTGCCTAAAAGTACGGGTGAGCTGGCCTTGCTGGATAATGCAGGGGCTGATCCCAGTCAGGCCAATGTACGCAGCTTGATCCGACATGAAACAACTTCCGTGGCTGACAAGGGCAAAAGCTTTTCAGACCGGTTGATGTTCTGGCGGGGCACTGACGACAAGGCCGTTGGCGATGTGACGTTGAATGCAGGCAAGGAATCGGCCCGCCTTAAAAAGGCGACGGCTGAAGGCAAGCCCGCAAGCACCACCCAGGCCCCGGTCATTCGTCGCAAAAAACAAACCCTGCTGGGCGATTTGTTCTAATTGCACAACTGCTTTTGTGAGTGGGGTTTCCATCACAGCTGTTCCCATTCCTGCGATTTGACCTGTTTGTGCCTTGAATGCGCCGCAATCCGCTCATAAATTCATCTTTCTGTACATGCATTTATACCCAGGGGTATCTGTTATGAAGTCCGTCTGTTTCGGCATCGGCCAGACAATTGCCGTCCTGTCATTTGCTGTTTTGACGTCGAGCCCGGTTCAGGCGGGATTGTTTAATCCTGAAGTGTTTGAACTGGAAAACGGTCTTCAGGTCGTGGTCCTGGAGGATCATCGGGCACCGGTTGTAACCCAAATGGTCTGGTATAAGGTCGGCGCGGCGGACGAGCCTGTTGGAAAATCCGGCATTGCACATTTCCTCGAACACCTGATGTTCAAGGGCACGACGAATGCCCCCGGCAATACATTTTCACAAACGGTGGCCGCCAGTGGCGGGCGTGAAAATGCATTTACCTCACATGACTTTACCGGTTATTACCAGACCCTGGCGGCGGCCAACCTTGAACAGGTCATGAAGCTGGAAGCAGACCGCATGACCAACCTGACCCTGTCAGAAAAAGACATTGTGGCTGAGCGCAATGTGGTGATGGAGGAGCGTCGCTCGCGCACGGAAAACAAACCATCAGCCTTGCTCGGTGAACAAACTGCGGCAGCACAGTTTCTGACCACACCCTATCGTATTCCCGTGGTCGGCTGGGCCCATGAAATCCAGCAGTTGAACCGCGAAGATGCCTTTGCTTTTTACCGGCAATATTATGCCCCAAACAATGCCATCCTTGTCATTGCCGGGGATGTTTTGACGGCGGATGTTAAAAAACTGGCGAATAAATATTACGGGGTCATTCCGCGCGGCGACGTCACCTTGCGCAATTGGCCACAGGAGCCGCCACAGCTCAGCCCGCGCCGGGTGGAACTGCGCGATCAGCGGGTGCAACAGCCCTCGTGGCGTCGCAGCTATCTGGCACCTGGATCGTTCGATGCAAAAAAGCACCTCGCCGAACCGCTTGATCTGTTGGCGCAAATCCTCGGCGGTGGCACCACCAGCCGCATGTATCAGGCGCTGGTTGTCGAACAAAAAATTGCCACCTCTGCCGGTTCCTGGTTTAGTGGCGATTCCGTTGGACCTGCCCGGTTTGGCCTTTATGCCCGACCTGTGGCAGGTGGTGACCTGGCGACAGTAGAAAAATCCATGGACGCCGAGATCGAAAAAATCATTTCGGGCGGTGTGTCGGAAGCTGAGCTAAACCGGGCTAAGGCGGGCATGCTGGCCCTGGCCACTTATGCTCGCGACAGCGTCACCCGCAAGGCTCGCATTTTTGGCCGCGCCCTGGTCATTGGCCAAACCGTTGAGGGGGTCGAGACCTGGCCGCAACGGGTAGAAGCTGTGACCCGTCAACAGGTTCAGGATGCGGCGAAAGAGGTCCTTGATCTCCGGCGCTCTGTCACCGGATTGTTATTGCCCGAAAAGAAAAGCTAAGCGTATGAAAAAAATTCAACTTGTATCATCGCTGTTTGTTGCCCTGGCTTTTTTCTCGGGCCCAGCTTTTGCGACCGACATTTCGGAGATGAGGACCCCCGCCGGTCTCGATGTCTGGTATGTCCAGGAAAAATCAATTCCGATTCTGTCGGTGGAAATATCCTTCCCGCGCGGCTCAGTGCATGAACCAGACGGCTTGGGCGGTCTGGCCAATATGGTTTCATCGACACTGGACGAGGGCGCGGGCGATTTGAACGCACTGGCCTTTCAGACCCGGTTGGAAGAACTGGCCATATCCATGTCTTTCGGTTCCAGCAAGGACACCTTCCGGGTCAGCCTGAAAACCCTGAGCAAAAACCGCGACGAAGCCTTTCGCCTATTGGGTCTGGCCCTGCAGTCGCCACGCTTTGATCAAAAGGCGGTAGAGCGCATCCGGCGACAAATACAGACCCGACTGATCGGCCAGGCGGAAGATGCCAATGCCATCGCCGCCAAGGCCTGGTTCAAAAAAACCTACGGCGATCATCCCTATGGTCGGCCCTCCCTTGGCACCAAGCAAAGCATTGCCCGCATCACACCCGCCGACCTGAAGGCCTGGGTGGATGCGAACTTCCGCCTGGACGGCATCCTCATCGGGGCTGTGGGCGACGTGGATCAAGCAGAAATTGGCCGCTTGCTGGATATTGCTCTTGCTGCCCTGCCAAAGGCTCAGGTCACCCCGGAAGTCAGCAAAATCATGCCATCTTCGGCGGGATCGACAATTGTTATCCGTAAACCAAATCCACAAAGCGTGGTGATGTTTGGCATGCCTGGCATTATGCGGGATGATCCGGATTATTATGCCGCCTATGTGATGAACTACGTGCTCGGCGGGGGTGGTTTTACCTCCCGGCTTTATCAGGAGGTGCGGGAAAAACGTGGCCTGGCCTATTCGGTTTATAGTTATCTATATCCTTACGAACATTCCGCCATTTATCTGGGCGGGCTGGGCACAGCCAATGAACGTGTGGTCGAATCCCTTGATGTGGTTAAAGCCGAAATCAGCAAACTGGCGGAACAGGGCATAACGGATGAAGAATTGGTCAAGGCCAAGGTGTTTCTGAACGGCTCCTTCCCCTTGCGCCTGGATTCCAACGCCAAGATTGCCCGCATGTTGGTGGCCATCCGGATCAGCGATCTGGGCATGGGCTATATCGATCAGCGACCGGGATTTATCAATGCTGTAACCGTTGAGGATGTGCGTCGGGTGGCCAGACGGCTGCTTAGGTCTGGAGCCATGACCTGGGTCATTGTGGGTGATCCTGCCGGGATTGATGGCTAAAAAACCATTGTCTTATCAGCCGGGTTAAGGTTGGTTCCGTCAAAGGAAATCTGGTAGTATCTGGCCCAGTGTCTTGGGGAACGGGATTAGGCGTCAGCATGCTCTACAACCATAAAATCGAAAACTGTTTTTCTGCCGCCATTGGTGAAAGCGGCTTGGAAAAAAGTGCTTTTGATCCATTGCTTGCCCAAGCGAGCGCTATAGCCAGCGACCTGAAATCCGAGCTGGCAGCCGGTGGCCTGGCACCGCTGGCCCTGGCCCTGTCTGATCCCGATGCCAATACCGATGCCAATACCGATGACGATCTGGCGGAGATGGAAGATGTGGCAGAACATCTCCGGGAAAATTTTGACCGGCTTGTTGTGTTGGGCACCGGTGGGTCGTCATTGGGCGGGCAGGCCCTGACGACACTGGTCGATGGTGAGTGGTATCGTACGCCTGATGGGCTGACCCTGGATTATATGGATAACCTGGACGGCTACAGCTTCAATCGTTTGTTGACCCAGTCCAATCGCGGTCGGACGGCTTTTTTGGTGGTCTCAAAATCGGGCAGTACGGTTGAGACATTGACGCAGTTTCTGACGGCTCTTCAAGCCGTGCGCGAAACCATGGGCGAAAAGAACCTGCAATATCATTTTATCCTGATCACCGAGCCTGGCGACAATCCCCTGCGCCGCATTGCCGCGCAATTTAATATTCGGGTGCTGGATCACCCTGTGGACGTGGGCGGGCGCTTTTCTGTGCTCTCTCTTGTGGGACTGATCCCGGCCATGGCAGCCGGGCAGGACGCAAGCCTGGTACGCAAAGGGGCTGCCCGTGTGCTGGAAGAAACCCTGGGCCGCCCGGCGACAGCCGCACCCGTTATCGGGGCTGCCATCGCTGTGGGGCTTTCCAGGCATAATAATATCTCCACCAGTGTGATGATGCCCTATGGCAATCAGCTGAAATCCTTTGCCGCCTGGTATTGCCAGCTCTGGGCCGAAAGCCTGGGGAAAAATGGTCAGGGCACGACGCCGGTTCAGGCCAATGGACCCGTGGATCAGCACAGTCAGCTGCAACTGTTTCTGGATGGTCCGGCAGACAAGATGTTTACCCTGATCGGCATGAACACCACCGGATCAGGGCCCAAAGTGACGCCGGAACTGGCGACCCTGGCGGGCTTTGATTTTCTCGGCGGCAAAGCCATGGGCGATGTCTCAGGGGCCTTGTATCAAGCGACCGGCGAAACCCTGGCGCGGAATGGACGGCCCATTCGGTTGATCGAAGTTGAGACGCTGAACGAAGAAACCATAGGTGCCTTGTTCATGCATTTCATGCTGGAAACCCATATCGCGGCGCGCTTGCTGGGGGTGAATGCGGTTGACCAGCCTGCCGTTGAAGAAGGCAAAATCCTGGCCCGCCAGCTGTTGCAGGATTAATCGGGGTTTGTTTTGACCATTCGCCTTCTGCCAGAAGCCCTTGTCAACCAGATCGCCGCCGGTGAAGTTATTGAGCGACCAGCCTCAGCCGTCAAGGAGCTGGTCGAAAACTCCATTGATGCCGGGTCCAGCCGTATCGATATTGTGCTGGCGGAAGGCGGGCGGCAGCTGATCCGGGTCAGTGACGATGGTTCCGGCATGACACCGGAAGAATTGCAACTGGCCATCGAACGCCATGCGACCTCTAAACTGGCCGATGACGATCTTGTGCATATCAAGACCCTGGGGTTTCGCGGCGAAGCGCTGCCGTCAATTGGTTCAGTCAGTCGTATGCAGGTCACCAGTCGGGCGGCCATGCCAGATAGCACATGGGCAGATGATGCCTGGCAGATCAGTGTCACCGGCGGTGCTGTCAGCGACGTCAAACCCGCCGCTCTGGCTGGCGGCACCCGCATCGAAATTCGGGATCTGTTTTATGCCACACCAGCCCGCCTGAAATTTCTGAAGACGGATCGCACGGAACTGTCGCACGCAGGCGACACCATCAAACGCCTCGCCATGGCCCATCCTGGCGTGGCCTTCAGTTTTGGCGATGGCGACCGCACGATTCTGAATTATGCCGCCGCCACCCAGGGCGATTTGTTCGAAGCCCGCCTTGTGCGTCTGGGGCAGGTCATGGGCAAGGACTTTTCCGATAATGCCGTGGCCATCAATGCGGTACGGGAAGGTGTAACACTGACCGGTTATGCCGGCCTGCCAACCTATAATCGTGGCAATGCTCAAATGCAGTTCCTGTTCGTCAATGGCCGACCGGTGCGGGATCGGTTGATCATCGGGGCTGTACGCGGTGCCTACCAGGACTTATTGGCCCGTGATCGCCACCCCCTGGTCGCCCTTTTTCTTGAAATTGACGCCAGTGCGGTTGATATCAATGTGCACCCCGCCAAGGCCGAAGTGCGTTTTCGTGACAGTGGTTTGATACGGGGCCTGATCGTCTCCGGGATTAAACATGCTCTGGCCGAAGCCGGTCACCGGGCTTCATCCACCGGTGGATTTGCCGCCCTTGGTGCCGCCCGACCGGGTGATGGCACAGGTGTCCCAACCAGCGGTCTACATCGCGGAGGTGGGGCTTATGGCTATGCGCCGCGCCCGGTTCAGGGCCAGCTGGCCGAGGCGTCCTACAACGCCCAGGCACCGTTCGAACGGGATGCATTTAATGCCCCATCTGGCCGCACGGAAGCCGGGTCAGTCGAAGAACAGCCCCTGGATGATGACGCTTATCCTTTGGGGGCCGCACGGGGTCAGGTGCACAGCACCTACATCGTCAGCCAAACCGCTGATGGGATTGTAATTGTCGATCAACATGCGGCCCATGAACGCCTGGTCTATGAGCGCATGAAGGAGGCCTTGCTGACCGATGGCGTGGCCACCCAGCGTCTGTTGTTGCCCGATGTTGTGGAACTGCCGGAAGACGAAGTGGCTTTGCTGTTGTCCCGGTCGGCAGAATTGAGCGAATTGGGTCTGGCGGTCGAAGCATTTGGCCCCGGTGCCGTTGTTGTACGGGAAACACCTGCCTTGCTGGGCGAAGTTGACAGCAAAGGATTATTGCGCGACCTGGTCGATGATCTGAAGGAGCTGGATCAGGCCGCCATTCTGGAAGATCAGCTGGCCGAGGTGTGCTCAACCATGGCCTGCCATGGCAGCGTGCGTGCCGGGCGGCGTCTCACCGGCCCGGAAATGAACAGCCTGCTGCGTCAGATGGAGGCCACACCCAATTCCGGCCAGTGCAACCACGGTCGCCCGACTTACGTGGAATTGAAACTGTCAGATATCGAACGGTTATTTGGTCGGCGCTGAGATCGATGATTTTCGACATTCAGGTTCATTCGCATCACCCTTATTAACGTCCGGGGTGTCTGACGCTATTGCTTCAAACCTCGTCATGCCCGTGCTCGACACCCTCCCTTCGGGCTGACAGGTATCCAAGTCTGCTTGAGACGCTGGTGATCAAGACATGGGTACGCGGGTCGAGCCCGCGCATGACGGTATTATGGATATCGTTGCGACAAATTCAATCTTCGCTTTGATCCTCAATGCGGTCGGCATCGCTGATGTCTTTGGCTTCACCTTCAATGACGTCCGGTGCATCTGAAGCCACCACTTGCCAGCTTTTCAGGGCGCGTGGCAGGTCCTTGTTGCTGGATGGTTTAACACCCAGTTTGACCAAAGATTGTGCCCGGGGCAGCAGGCGGCTGTTGATGGAGCCTGCCATTTTTTTGTAATTCTCTGCCGCGGCCTTAATGCTGTTGCCGGTTTTTTCGGCCGCCCGCATGGCTACTTCAAACGCCTCCAGCAGGGACTGGACAGCGGAAACAATTTTTTCCTGGTTTGCCGCCTGGCGACCCAGATCAATTTCGGCTGAGGCAAAGCCGATGATGGCAGACAGGCTGACCGGGCCAGCTGGTATAATGTTGGCGTCGGCGGCCTTTTGTGAAAAATCGGCGTCGGCATGGCTCAGCTTTTCCAGGGCTGCTTCGTTGGGCAAATACATGATGCTGAGGATGCGGGCAACTTCATCGCCACGACCACTTTGTTTGTAATCCCGTTTGATGGCCGTCTGATAATCCTTGCCGGCCAGGCCACGCAGATGTTGGCGCATGCTGTTCGCGAGATTTTGATAGGCTTGTTCTTCACCTTCCGCATCAACCGCATCGGCCAGTTCCAGAAAAAATTTTGATGCCTTGCTGTCGATCACCAGCAAACTGTCGCCGGGCAAAAAGACCACGGCATCGGGGATCAGTTTGCCGCCAGTTTCGCTTTCAGCCATTTTACGGCGCATGTGGAAATCAAGGTCCGGCTGTAGACCGAAAGATTTCAACGTATTTTCCAGGCTGATTTCAGAATAATAACCAACACCTGCCGGATTGGTCAGGGCATTCCAGACCGTGCCAAGTGTATCCTGGTTTTTGCTGACCTGATCGTTCAGGCTGGCCACCGACTTGACGACTTCGGTAAATTCTTTTTGCAGTTTCTCCGACGTTTTTTCGACTTCCTCCTCGCTGGTTTTTTTGACTTCTTCTGCCTCGCGCTTGTGGTCGGCAAGCAATTTGGACGACAGGATATTGGCAGATTCCAGGGTGGCGGCCTTGGCAGCCTCTATGTTTTGCTGCTTTGCGGCCTCCCAGTCTGCCATGCGGCTTTCGGTCTCCTCGACCTTTTGCAAGGCGAGGGCTTCGCGTTTTTCAGCCTGGGTTTTGGTTTGTTCCAGCTCGGTTTTTTCTGATTCCAGACCTGTGATGGTCGCATTCAGGGCCTGAATGATTTGTTGTGTGCCTTCAAGACGGGTCTTGGCCTGGACGACAGATTCGCGAATATCGACAACTTCAGCGGCATGTTGGGCTACCAGGTCTGTTATTTCAGATGTTTTGCTGTTCAGTTCAGTGGCAATCCGCGCAGCCCGCAGCTGCAGAACGATCAGTCCAATAGTTGAAATCGCGGCAATGGCTGCGATGACGATCAAGCTGATATCCATGATTTCTGTGTTTCCCCGAAAAATGACCTGCCTGGCCGTCGTGCACCGGACTATAACCTGCGCGCAAGCCGCCGTTAAGGTCACTCCTGGCTTGACCTTGAGGTCGAACCACCTTACCTAAACGGATATTCCCTTAATTCTGACTTTCCAACTCGTGAGTGCGTGTTTCCTATGGCTGTTTTGCCGATCATTGTTGCCCCGGACCCCCGTCTGAAGGTGATTTCAGAACCAGTTGCTGTTGTCGATGACAGCATCCGGTCTTTGCTCGACGATATGCTGGCGTCCATGTATGACGCCGTGGGCATTGGTCTGGCCGCCATTCAGGTTGGCATCAACAAGCGCATCGTTGTGATTGACGTGGTCGACGACAAGGGCGAACAGGGCAATCCGGTTTTTTTGATCAATCCGGAGATTACCTGGACGTCAAATGATGATCGCGTGCATGAAGAAGGCTGTTTGTCCTTGCCGGAACATTATGCCGAGGTTGTGCGCCCGGATGAGGTTCGCGTGACCTATCTGGATCGCGACGGGGTGGAACAAGAACTTCATGCGGCGGGTATTCTGTCGACCTGCGTTCAGCACGAACTGGATCACCTGGATGGCATTCTGTTTGTTGATCACATTTCTTCCATGCGACGCAACATGATCCTGCGCAAGCTGAAGAAACTCAAGCGCCAGGCCGAACCGGTACGATAAGCCATGAGGTTCATAATCACATGAAACTTGTCTTTATGGGCACGCCGGATTTTTCGGTATCTACTCTCAATGCTTTGCTGGATGCCGGGCATGAGGTTGCTTGTGTCTATTGTCAGCCACCACGGCCTGCCGGGCGTGGCAAGGCCGACCGCCCATCCCCTGTGCAAGTCTATGCGACGGAAAAAGGCATCGAGGTTCGTCATCCCGTTTCCTTGAAGGATAACGCCGAACAACAGCGCTTTGCGGATATTGGCGCAGATGCAGCAGTTGTCGTGGCCTATGGTTTGATCCTGCCAAAAGCCGTTTTGGATGCGCCGGATCATGGCTGCTTCAACGTGCATGCTTCCTTGTTGCCACGCTGGCGCGGGGCCGCACCCATTCAACGCGCCATCATGGCGGGTGATTCTGAGACCGGCGTTTGCATCATGCAGATGGATGTGGGCCTGGATACCGGTGATGTTATATTATCCGACAGCCTGGCGATCACGCCGCAGTCGACCGCTGGCAGTTTGCATGATGACCTGGCGGTCGTGGGTGCCAGTCTCATGGTGACGGCCCTGGCTCAGGTGCAGGACGGATCGATGACCGTAACGCCGCAGCCGGAAGAAGGCGTGACCTATGCCAGCAAGATCGACAAAGCCGAAGCAGAAATAAACTGGTCGCGCACCGCCGCGGAACTGGATTGCCATATTCGCGGCCTGGCCCCTTTTCCGGGGGCCTGGTTTTCTTACGCCGGGGAACGCATCAAGGTTTTGGGCTGCACACCTGCTGATCAAAGCGGAACAGTGGGCAAGGTACTCGGCCATCCCCTGACCATTGCCTGTGGCGATGGCGCTTTGCGGCTTGATCTGGTGCAACGTGGCGGTCGCAAGACCATGTCGGCGGAAGACTTGCTGCGCGGATTTTCCATTCCCGTCGGGGCTGAACTGGCGCGTTGAGCCAGTTGAATACTTCGTCACATGGCACGCTTCAAACTCACCATTGAATATGACGGCTCGCCCTATGTGGGCTGGCAAAAGCAAGACAATGGACCGTCCATTCAGCAAACAATTGAAAAAGCCGTCACCGCATTTTGTGGCGAAACGCCGCGCGTCTTTGGGGCCGGACGGACCGATACCGGGGTGCATGCCCTGGGCCAGGTCGGCCATGTGGATTTGCAAAAAGATACCGACGCCAGCACCGTGCGCGACGCCCTGAATTATCATCTGAAAAAAAGCCCTATTGTGATCCTGGAGGCTGAAGAGGTCGACGAGGAATTCGATGCCCGCTTTTCGGCCACGGGGCGCAGCTATGTTTATCGCATCATCAATCGCTATATCCCGCTGACATTTGAAGCCGGGATGGCCTGGCACGTGCGGCCGGATCTGGATACGGACGCTATGCACCGGGCGGCGCAACAGTTTGTCGGCAAGCACGATTTTACGACCTTTCGCGCCACAGCCTGCCAGGCCAGATCCCCGGTCAAGTCATTGAGCAGTATTTCGGTACTTCGCGATGGTGTGAATATTCGGATACATGTGAGCGCGCGATCTTTTTTGCACAATCAGGTGCGAGCGATGGTCGGCAGTCTGAAGATGGTTGGCACCGGCAAGTGGCCGGAGATACGCATCGCCGAGGCGCTGCTTGCTGCTGATCGCCAGGCCTGTGGGCCAACGGCACCCTCGCGCGGGCTTTATCTGGAAAGTGTTTCTTACGAAGCTTTAAGCGAATAAGGCTTCGGTTCCGCGCGACAGCATAAAGCCCATCAAGACGTCAAGCACTACAATGCCGATGGCAATGGCGGTTGTGGCACCCAAGGCCACCTTTGCCACCCACCACATATATATCAACACGGCCAGGGTCGCGATCAGGCTGAGCAGGACGGCGATGCCATCGGGCATGACACCGCCATGGGCGACGATGGCGATGGGCAGCAAAAAATTGATGTGCAGCACATTGGCCCAGTTGTAGGCAATGATATAGGGAATGAAGTTGTTGCCGAGACCCATCAGACGCAGGACCCCCAATGCCACAAGGGGCCAGATAATCCAGCCCAGGGCATAGCTGAATAATTCCGGCAGCCAGGTCATCTCTTTTTCTGAACTGGCGCGCTGCACCAACAAGATCAGGAGATAAGTGGGGGCCGCCAGAACGGCCGCAAAAAAGGAACGCCAGAACCCGTCCACCGACAGGTTCAGATAGTTCATGCCGCCGGGGTCACGACGTGCCAACCGCCAGACGCCATAAAGAGAAGAGCTGATTTCGGTCCAGGCGGGCATACGCTCTTTCTATTGTCAGGCTTGAGAGAAGTAGTTTTCCAGGACGCTGGCATAGATATTGGTTAGCGTCTCAACATCTTCAACACGAACCCGTTCATCAACCTTGTGCATGGTCTGGCCCACCAGGCCAAATTCGGCCACCGGGCAAAAATTCTTGATGAAACGGGCATCTGATGTGCCGCCTGTGGTGCTGAGCTCTGGTGTCAGGCCCATGTGGTTTTGCACGGCTTCGGTAATCAGGTCAGACAACTGGCCGGGCGGCGTCAAAAAAGATTCGCCCGAACAATGCAACTTCAAATCATAATTTTCGCTCACCGCATCAAAGCCGGCGCGCAACCATTTTTCCAGAGTGGCGCAGGTGTGGGTGTCGTTGAAACGAATATTGAACGTGGCTTTGGCCTGGGCCGGGATAATGTTGGTTGCCGGATTGCCCACATCGATGGTGGTCATGGCAATGGTCGAGGCCTGGAAATGATCGTTGCCCTGGTCCAGTTCATTTTCGGTCAGATGACGCAGCATCTGGATCAGACGCGGGATCGGGTTGTCGGCCAGGTGTGGATAGGCGGTGTGGCCTTGCGCGCCGTTGACCGTTAGCCAGCCGGACAAAGACCCCCGTCGCCCGATCTTGATCATCTCACCCAGTTTGGCAGGGTTTGTGGGCTCGCCCACCAGGCAGACATCGATGCTCTCGCCTTGTTCCGCCATCCAGCTCAGCACCTTTTTGGTACCGTTGATGGCCGGGCCTTCTTCGTCGCCGGTAATCAGAAGACTGATCGATCCACCGAAATCACCGTTTGCGGTCACCCTTGACGCTGCCGAGGCAAAGGCTGCCACAGCGCATTTCATGTCGCTGGAACCGCGACCAAACAGGACGCCGTCGATAATTTCCGCACCAAACGGATCAACTGTCCAGGCGGCTTCATCGCCCACCGGCACCACATCGGTGTGGCCGGCAAAACAGAAGTTCGGGCTTGCCGTGCCGAGACGCGCATACAAATTGCGCACGTCCGGTGTATCGTCGTCAGAGAAGGTCATGTCATGACAGACAAAGCCAACACTTTCCAGGGCGCTACGCAAGACATCCAGCGCGCCGGCGTCCAGGGGGGTGACGCTGGGGCAGCGGATCAGATCACGGGAAAGGGCGATGGCATCAATCACGGACATATCAGATCAATCTTTAGTCGCGCAGCAGTTCGTTGACAGATGTCTTGGAACGGGTCTGCTCGTCCACGCGCTTGACGATGACAGCGCAATAAAGGCTGGGACCAGGGCTGCCGTCGGGCAGGTTCTTGCCGGGCAGGCTGCCGGGCACGACGACCGAATAGGCCGGCACACGGCCGATGAAAATCTCGCCGGTGGCACGGTCAATGATCTTGGTGGAAGCACCGATAAAGACGCCCATGGACAGAACAGCACCGGTTTCAACCACGACACCTTCGGCAACTTCGGAACGGGCACCGATGAAGCAGTTATCTTCAATGATGACGGGACCAGCCTGCAAAGGCTCGAGCACGCCACCAATACCGACGCCGCCGGAAATATGACAGTTTTTGCCAATTTGTGCGCATGAGCCAATGGTGACCCAGGTATCAACCATGGTGCCACTGTCCACATAGGCACCCAGATTAACAAAGGACGGCATCAAAATAGCGCCCGGTGCGACATAGGCAGAGTGGCGCACGATGCAATTGGGGACGGCGCGGAAACCGGCTTCGCGGAAGCGGGCATCATCCCAGCCTTCAAACTTGGATGGCACCTTGTCAAACCAGGGGGCATTGCTGCCAGGGCCACCGGGAATAGTTTCCATGTCGTTGAGACGGAAAGACAACAGCACTGCTTTTTTCAGCCACTGATTAACGACCCAGTCGCTACCATTTTTCTCGGCAACGCGCATGCTGCCATTGTCGAGGGCATTCAGGGCGGCCTGAACGGCATCGCGCACAGCGCCAGTTGTTTGCAGATTGACGTTGTCGCGGTCTTCCCAGGCGGCGTCGATGGTGGTTTGCAGTTCAGCGGCTTGCATTTTGTTTCCTTGCGAGTGATCGCGCCCGGAGCGCGGAGAGTTAAGAAGTGAGAAATGAGAATAGTTCAAATGTGTTTGTTGGCGCTTGTCTAGCATGGTCACAATTGGAAATGAAGGTATTTACCCCGATTTGTCAGGCTGTTTTGAGGCCCGCCACAGCGGCCTGAAGGAAGGCTGTGACATCCTCGGCGATGTGATGCACATGATCTCCTTCGCCGTCGCCCGACCAGTCGGCATGGCCCGGCACCCAAACCGTTGTCATGCCCAAGGCGGCAGCAGGCTCAAGATTTCGGTCCATGTCATCAAAAAAGATGGTTTCAACTGCGTCAAAATCGTGTTCCAGCATCAGTTTTTGATAGGGAAGGGTGTCCGGTTTGGGCAAAAAGTCACTGGCGGCGATGTCGAATATAGCCTCGAAATGATGCTCGATACCCAGCTTCCCTGTGACATTTTCCGCATGTTTGGTCGATCCATTGGTGAAAATTAGCTTGCGCCCCGGCAATTGATGCAAAACCGCACTCAGATCGGGTGACGGATCCACCGGGGCCAGATCGATGTCATGCACGTAATCCATGTAATGATGCGGATCGACATTGTGCTCCAGCATCAGCCCGCGCAAGGTTGTGCCATGTTCTTTAAAATAAAGTTTTTGCTGAACCCGGGCGTTTTCCAGGTTGAGGTCCAGAAATTGTGCCACATATTCATTAATACGCCGGTCAATCTGGGCAAATAAATTGCAGTGGGCCGGATACAAGGTGTTATCAAGATCAAACAGCCATACGTTAATATGGTCCAGTTCCAGGCTTTCAGTGCTTGAAACTGGAGGGGATTGTGACTTTTTTTGATTTTCCATAGGAATGTATGTGGTCCAGATGAGTGTCAGGGCAAGATAACGAGAAAAACCAGCGTTTTTCAATCTTGATTGAAACACCTGATGCCTGCAACCAGTTGCAATGCATAGAAGATATGAATCGAGGCGATTTCGATAAGTTCGGTATCGCTGACACAGCGAACATGGAAGAATGTAAAATGAGTACCCCTCATGCGCCTAAGGTGTTTCGGCGGCAGTGTCTTCTGCTATTCTGGTCATGAACGGTCCGTTGGGGCCCGGACTACAAATGGAGACCCGCATAAATGGGTGTTGAAGATAACCTGCGTTCAGATCGAGACCGGTTTGTCGCATTTGCCTTTTCGGCGGCGGATGCCTTTCTGGAACTCGATCAAGATAACAAGGTTGTCTACGCCGTTGGTGCAACCCAATGGCTGGCGGGCGTTGGCCCTGAAAAACTGATCGACCTTTCCTTTCTATCGATGATTGTGCAGGAAGACCGCTTGCTGGTTGAGGCATCCCTGGCGACGGCCAAGCGCCAAGGCCGCTTTGGGCCGGTCAACATGCGGGTGTTGAAGCAAAATGCCGAACCTCTGCGGGTGGCGGTTTTTGGCACCTCCTTGCCGACACACAAGGGTCATACTTTTCTGGCCATGGCTGCTCAACGCCTGGTTTCGATGGCGCAAGCGCCGGACGAGTCTGCCCTGGACCCTGAAACCGGATTGTTGAACAAGGATGCTTTTTCCGACGTCGCCAACGAAGCCCTGAAAGCGGGCAAGGCAGCGGGCATGAACTACAACATGACCCTGATCGATATGGAGGGCATCGAGAAGCTCAAGGAGAAACTGGGCGAAGCGGGCGACGATTTGCTGCACGATATTTCAGCGCATTTACAGGCAAACTCTGTAAACGGCGCCTCTGCGGGGCGCATTGACGACGGCAAGTTTGGTATTGTGCACGAACCAGGTCTGGATGTTGCGGCCCTGGAAAAAAGCATTGAGGACAAGACAAAAGAAGCTGACCCGGATGGCGAAGGCATGGAAGTGGGGGCGGCGACGGTCGATCTGGACGCCACCATGTCCGAAGAAGAAAATGCCAAGGCGCTGATTTATACCCTCAACAAGTTTTCGGAAAGCAAAGGCGATTTCACCATCGGTGACCTGACCGCAGGTTATAAAACCATGATGGATGAAACCCAGGAAAAAATCATTGCCTTCAAAAAAACGATTAATGCCGGTGATTTTGATGCGCTGTTCCAGCCCATTGTCGAGCTGTCGACGCGATTTGTGCACCACTATGAGGGTCTTGCCCGACTAAGGGTCAGTGGCCCGGAAGCATCGCCCTTTGCCTTTATTACCTTTGCCGAAGAAGTCGGTGTGATCGGCGATTTTGATATTGCCATGACCCGCAAGGTTGCGACGAAAATCATGAAGGCCCGACAAGAGGGTCAAATTCTCAGTGTCGCGGTTAATATTTCGGGTCGTTCCATCGAAAGCCCGATGTTTGTCGATGAATTACATGACTATTTGAAACACTGCCCAAGCATACGCGAGGAGTTGATTTTCGAGTTGACCGAATCATCAAAGATTGAAGATCTGGAAACAACGAACAATATCATTCAGGGAATACGTGAACTTGGTCACCATGTTTGTCTGGATGATTTTGGCTCAGGTGCTGCGGCCTATCAGTATTTGCGGGCACTGGAAGTCGATTACGTCAAGATCGACGGCATTTATGTTCAGGAAGCATTGACCACAAAAAACGGCAAGGCATTTTTGAAATCCATGGCCACATTATGCACGGACATCAATATCAGCACCGTTGCTGAATTCATTGAAGATGAAGAAACAGCAAGCTTCCTGCAGGAAATCGGCGTGCGGTACGGCCAGGGCTATCTGTTTGGCAAACCTGGTGTCAGCACCACAGCTACTCAACACAGGGAGGCATCCTGACCATGCTTTCCTGGCGTAATACAGGGTGGCGATGATGGCGGGTCAGGATACACCCATGGTCCTGAAAGGGATAACTGAAGAAGGTTCAGAGGCCGGTTCTGCTGACGTTACGAACGCGCCTGCTGCCTCTTTGAATGAAGGTGTCGAGTGGCCCGACATGCTGTCGCTGTCACCGGAAAGTCTGTTACTTGGGTTTGAAGGCCCTGCGGTAATGCTGGACCGGCGAGGCAAGCTGGCGGCGCAAAATCAAAAAGGCCAACTCCTGGCGGCTCTTTTCTCCGCTGGTGGCGCGCCAGAAATACGCGGTTTGCTGGCCGATGTTATTGGTGGTAACAAGGCCGTCTCGGAAAAACTGGATTTGCCGGAAATCAGCGGTGGTGGCTCCATCGAAGTCGTTTTCCTGCCCATGAAAAATGATGCCGGAACATCCTTTGTTGTGGTGCTGTCTCGTGAAACCACGATGGAGCGAAACTTCATCAACGCTCTTTTGACCTCACGTCAGTTGTTCAAGGACCTCGTGACCTGTTCTGCTGACTTCGCTTGGGAGACGGACAAAAACGGCAACTTTAAATTTGTCTCTGAACGGGGTGTGCTTGGCTTTTCGGCTCACAAGCTGAACGGTAACCCGCCGCGAAATTTGATGCATCACAAGCATGACAAAAGTCTGCCTTTCCCTTTCGATAGCGAAGTGCCGCTGGTCGATGCCGAAGTCTGGCTCAGGGCAGCCGATGGTTCGGCGGCTTGTTTGCTGATTTCATCAGTGCCGGTTCATTCTGAAACGGGTGAATGGTTGGGGGCCCGTGGGGTTGCCAGGGATATGACTGATACCCGTCAGCGCGATCAGGATTTACAGCGAGAGCGTAATCGCAACGAATTGTTGAACACCATTGTCGACGCCATCCGAAATGAAGTTGAGCCTGGCCGCATGCTGGCTACCGCTGCCGAGGCCATCGCTGCCGCCGTAGAGGCCCGCCATTGCTGGGTGATGCGTGGGGATACGCAAAATGGCTTTACGAATGCGGCAGAACATGGCGGTACGTCTTCACCCATTCCAAAAGAAGCATCTGATTCTGTTTCCGAGGTCATGTTGCATGGTGACCCGCGTGGGGTTGTTGAACGCCAGGTGGGCATGCACCAGATATTGACGGCTGCCTGTCGCTATCGGGGCGAGGTCAATGGTGCCATCGCCATTGCCAGGGGTGTTGACCAGGAAGACTGGAGCGAAGATGCTATGGCTTTGTTGGCTGGTGTTGCAGCGCGCGTTGGCATTGCTGTTGAACAAATTTCAATTCATGAAAAACTGGAACGCTTGTCCCGCATCGATGAACTGACCGGTCTGTTTAATCGCCGTGCCTTTTATGACGACATGGGTGACAGATTGGCGCACCATCGCAGAACTGGCCGGTCTGGTGCGCTTGTTTATGTTGATCTGGACAACTTCAAAATGGTCAATGACGTTAAGGGGCATTCAGCCGGAGACGAAGTCTTGATCTTGTTGTCTGATATTCTGAAAGGCGGCAGTCGCATCGGCGATCTCTCGGCGCGCCTGGGTGGTGATGAATTTGCCTTGTGGACAGAAGACACAGATGAAGACGGGGCCATGACCAAAGCCCGCCTGTTGATGGCGGATGCCGAACAGCTCAAGTCCTGGTCCGCAGACGATGAAAATCCGCTGGGAATTTCGGTCGGGATCGCGGTGAGTGACCCCAGGTCAGAAGAAACCATGACCGAATTAATCGCCCGGGCGGACGGGGCGATGTATGATGTTAAACATTCAGGCAAAGGCGGGTATGCTGTAATGTTGCCCGGCGGAAATATTGTGAGGGGTACGTAATGTTCGGTAATTTATTTGGAAAAGGCAAAAAGGTCGCCAATAAAAAGGAGGTCACTTACGAAGAATCAAAGGGCCTGGCGACCAGTACCAGCCATGCGGAGCGCAAGGAACTGGCGAAACGCAAGGACGTAAAACCGGAAGTTCTTTATTTTCTGGCGGAAGACGAGTCGCCCACTGTGCGGCGCAAGGTTGCCACCAACAAAAATACACCGCGCCAGGCCGACGTTATCTTGTCAACGGATGATAACGACGAAGTGCGTTGTGATCTGGCATTAAAAATTGGTCGTCTGGTCCCGAACATATCCGAGACCGAATCTGAAAAACTTCAGGAATTGACCTTTCAGGTTCTGGAAACCCTGGCCAATGACAATCTCACAAGGGTGCGCCAGATCGTCGCCGAAGAAATCAAACGAGCTGATAATATACCGCAAAATATTATCGACCAGTTGGCGAAGGATGTGGAACTGATTGTTGCCGCCCCCATTCTGGAATATTCGCCCTTGCTCAGTGATGATGACCTGATGGAAATCATACAGACAGGGTCAACTTCCGGGGCCATAAGTGCCATTTCAAAACGCGCTGTCATCAGTCCGGATGTCTCGGATGCGATTGTCGCAGCGAGGGATATCCCTGCTGTTGAACAGCTTCTGGCCAACAAAAACGCCCAAATCCGTGAGGAAACCCTGGACCAGATTGTCGATCAGGCCGCCGACAAAAAAGGCTGGCATTTACCGCTGGTAAACCGGCCTTTGCTGTCACAAGGCGCCATGCGCCATATTGCCGGTTTTGTCAGTCTGTCCTTGTTGGACATTCTTGCTGAAACACATGATCTGGACAAAGAAACCGAAAAAGAAGTCCGCGCCGCCGTCAAGGATGGCATTGAAAAACACGATGTAACGGATGATGAAGAAATTCTACAGGACAAGGCAAAGGAGCTTGTTGAGGCTGGTGGTCTGACGGATGCAGAAGTCGCCAAACTGATCAAGAAACGGGAATATGAATTGCTCGTGCGGGCCATGGCCATCAAGGCCGAGGTCCCGCCGCACATCGGCCACAAAATTATCGAATCAAAAAGCGGTAAGACGATTACAGCCCTGGTTTGGGCCTCGGGTTTATCCATGCGTACCGCCATGGACGTGCAAAAAATCGTCGCCAAAGTCCCACCCTCGGAACATATCAACGCCCGGGACGGTGTTGATTACCCCCTCACCGAAGACGAAATGTCCTGGTATCTGGATTTCTTTGCGGACTGAGGACTGGGCTGCATCGCAACAATAGTTGTTGAATTGACGCCATTTCCATTTCGGAACGACTATCTCCCACCACACTCCGTCACCCCGCACTTGATGCGAGGTCTACGCTTTTGTCGCATATTTCAATGCATTTCAATTTGACAGCCGCAGGGATCCCGCATCAAGTGCGGGATGACTGAGAGCGTATGGCTGATGCCCTCCTCCAATTCAAAAACTTAAACCTCCGGCCCCGCGATCATCGTGCCGACGCCGTGGGCTGTGAAAATTTCCAGCAGCAGAACGTGGGGGATGCGGCCGTCCAGAATGGTGGCGGAGCGCGTGCCATGGTCGATGGCGTTCAGGCAGGTTTCGATCTTGGGGATCATGCCGCCGTGAATAGTGCCGTCGGCAATCATGTCACGGGCCGTGTCCGCCGTGATTTCCGGCATTAGTTGGTCATCACTGTCCAAAATTCCGGCGATGTCGGTCATCATGATCAGCTTGCTGGCCCCGATGGCCGCGGCTACGGCACCGGCGGCAGTGTCGGCATTAATGTTATAGGTTTCGCCGTTTTCGCCCACGCCAATGGGGGCGATAACCGGAATGACATCAGATTGTTCCAATACATTCAGAACATGCGGATTAATCTTTTTCGGTTCACCCACAAAACCGAGATCCAGAACTTTTTCAATGTTCGAGTCCGGATCCTTTTTGGTTCGATGCAGCTTTTCCGCCTCGATCAGGCGACCGTCTTTGCCCGACAGGCCCATGGCTGTGCCGCCGGCCCCGTTGATGGCCGTGACGATCTGTTTGTTAATCGATCCCGACAGCACCATCTCGACAATTTCGACGGTGGTCTGATCTGTGACCCGCAGGCCGTCGATAAATTCGCTTTTGATCGCAAGGCGATCCAGCATCTTGCCGATTTGTGGCCCACCGCCATGAACGATCACCGGATTAATGCCGACATGTTTGATTAAGACGATATCACTGGCAAAGCGTTCCGCCAGTTCTGCATCACCCATGGCATGGCCGCCATATTTAATGACAAAGGTTTGCCCGGCAAATTGACGCATATAGGGCAGGGCCTCGGACAGGGTCTGGGCCGTGTGCAACCATTGCTCGGGAGTCTTTTGATCGTTTGCTTGTGACATCATGCTGAATTTGTACTGGATTAAAAAGGCCAGGGCCAGAGCGCATTTCGCGAAGGCCGGATCAAGTCAGAGCCGGGCCTAAAAATGCGTGGTGTCGGCCAGGGTTGATATATGGGCGCGCAAGGCTTCGATGCCGATGGCTTTATCCGAACTGGTGGCAATGATTTCCGGATGGGCCGCCACGTGTTTGCGCAATTCGACATAGGTCTCGGCCAGCCGTTTTTTAAGTTCCGCACCCGGTGTCTTGTCGATCTTGGTCAGTACGACCTGATAGGGCACAGCGTTGACGTCCAGCATGGTCATGACCTCACGGTCTTTGTCTTTCAGGCCGTGTCGGGAATCAATCAAGACAAAAACCCGGGCCAGACTGGCGCGGCCCTTCAGATAAGTATCGACCAGGTGGGTCCAACTTTTGATGGAGGTCTTTGATGCTTTGGCATAGCCATAACCCGGCAGGTCCACCAGATAGAGAGCCTTCGAGAGATTAAAGAAATTGATCTGTTGGGTACGGCCCGGTGTTTGTGATGTCCGGGCCAGGGTTTTGCGACCGGTTAGTGCGTTGACCAGGCTGGACTTGCCCACGTTTGATCTGCCGGCGAAGGCAATTTCCGGCAGGGCCATGTCGGGCAAATCACCCAGTTTGTTGGTCCCGTGAATAAAATCGCAGGGGCCCGCAAACATTAACCGACCGCGCTCGATGGTTGCGGCATCAAGTGAGGGCGAATCCGGATCTATCGGCGGCAGGCTTGTGTCATCTGACATGGGTTTACCCTGTTCGATCAGCAGTCTATTTGCTGACGGCGTTGCCACCAGCTTTGCCACCGGGTTTGACGCCAGCGCGCTTCATGATGATCCACTGCTGGGCCATGCTCAGGGCGTTGTTCCAAGACCAGTAAATCACCAGACCAGCCGGGAAGGTTGACAGCATGAAGGTGAAGACAAAGGGCAGGAACATAAAGATTTTTGCTTGCATTGGATCCGCTGGTTGCGGGTTCAGTTTTTGCTGCAAGAACATCGTGATACCCATGATGATCGGCCAGACACCCAATGCCGGAATAAATTCAGGCGGGGTCCAGGGGATCAGGCCAAAGAGGTTCACAAGGCTTGTCGGATCCGCGGCCGACAGATCGCTGATCCAGCCATAGAAAGGGGCGTGGCGCATTTCGATAGAAACAAACAGCACTTTATACAGCGAGAAAAACACCGGAATCTGCAAGGCAATAGGCAAACAGCCTGCCATAGGATTGGCTTTTTCTTTTTTGTACAGGGCCATCATTTCCTGGTTCAACTTGGCCCGGTCATCGCCATGACGTTCACGCAGTTTGGTCATTTCCGGCTGTAGCCGCTTCATGGCACCCATGGCCTTGAAGGATTTGTTGGCCAGCGGATAGAAGACGATACGCACGCAAACCGTCAGGGCCAAAATGGCGAGGCCAAAGTTGCCCAGCAATTTGTAAAACCAGTCGATGGCATAGAAAAAGGGTTTTGTCAGGAAATAGAACCAGCCGAAGTCGACCGCCAGATCAAAGCGTTTAACGCCGTATTTTACTTCATAGGAATCCAGGACGTGAACTTCCTTGGCTCCGGCGAACAGGTGATTGATGACCTGGGTCGAAGATTTGGCCTCAACAGTATGCACACCGTGCAGGTAATCGATCTGGAATTTTTCCTGGCCATTGGAAATCGAATGGCCGAAGTTGGCGTTAATCTTTGCTTTTTGATCGGGGATCAGGGCCGCTAGCCAGTATTTGTCGGTAATGCCAATCCAGCCGCCGGTACTGGCAACAGGAATTTTCTGTTCTTCCTGCATGTCCTCGTAATCAACTTCTTTCAAAGTCTCGTCGAAAACACCCAAGGCACCTTCATGCAGAATATAAAAGCCTGTGGTTTCCGGCAGGCCCGTACGCGAGACCAGGCTGTAAGGGTAAAGCGATATGGCTTCGCCCGTCTGGTTTTCCACGATGTCCGTCACTGTAAAGATGAAGTCTTCGTCCAGGGCAATCAGGCGTTTGAAAGTCAGGCCCTCGCCGTTGTTCCAGCTTAATGTCGCCGTTGAGCCAGCTTCCAGCGTACGCTTGTTGCTTTTCCACAGGGTCTGGGGGGTTGGTGTGTTTATCTTTACACCAGGCCCGGTCGTCCAGCCGAAATCAGCGTAATAAGGTTTGGCGGTACCGGCGGGCGACAGCAAAACGATTTGCGGGCTGGTGGGGTCAACAGTTTCGCGATAATCCGTCAGAGTCAGATCATCAATACGGCCACCAACCAATGAGATACTACCGTGAATGCGGCTGTTGTCGAAGGTGATGCGCGGGCCTTTGGCGATGACGTCGGCACGAACGGCGTTGGCCACGGCACCGGCAGAAGGGGCGCCGCCTGGCGTGGGAATATTGTTTGCGATCGGTACGCTGCCAGGCCCTGTGCTGCCGACAACCGGCACACTGCTGGCGTCACCACCGGTCGCAGGGGCGCCCGTCGTTTGTTGCACTACCTGTTCAGGGACGGGCGGTGGTGCCGGGCTAAGCATTTCAAAACCCACAATGATCGCGACGGATAAGGCGATCGCAAGAATTAGATTACGTTGTTCCAACATGGGTTTTGTCGTCGCTCTCAGGAAAAGAAAATGATGAATGTCTAATGTTGACAGGATAGATCGTGTTTGTGGTCGTGATCGTGTTTTGTATCTGTACCAGGTACAGGGTCATAACCGGACCCGCCCCAGGGATGACAGCGTGCCAGCCGTTTCAGCGTGTACCAGCCGCCGGACAGGATGCCGTGATGCGTCAGGGCTTCGAGGGCATATTCTGAACAGGTCGGTGCATAACGGCAGGAGGCAGGTAGAACCGGTGAAATCAGCAGGCGATAGACGTGCACAAGTCCCTTGGCGGGCAAGGCCGCCATGAGTGCCAGTTTAGAGGCGCGTGAAAATTCAGTTGTTTTGAGGTTACCGGTCATCCGACCTGTCCTGTTTTTGCCCGAACCGTTGTCTGCGTCTCGTCACACCAGGTATCCAGCTTGACCATGGCCTGTTGCAAATCCTGCAACAGCCGGTTCCACGGACGGTCCAGCGTGCTGCGTCGACCAATGAGGACGTAATCCATACCGGATCTGGCATGGCGGTCGAAAAGATCGTGAACAGCTGCCCTCAGCCGCCGCCGGGCACGATTGCGGGCAACGGCGTTGCCAACTTTTTTACTGGTCGTGAAGCCGACTCTCAAGTCTGCGTCATCGGGCGCTAAACGTAAATCGGCGCCGTTCAGCGCCTGCGTCCGTGCCTGAAGGATCAGGCCCGGAGTAACCCATTTGTTTCTGGCAGCAGCAACCCGCAAAAACTGCGACCGCTGCCTGAGACGTCCGACCCGGGTCGGCATCGTAAGCTTAGGCCGAAAGACGCTTGCGCCCACGGGCACGACGACGTGCAATCACTTTGCGGCCACCGACAGTCGCCATGCGACTGCGAAATCCGTGGCGCCGTGCGCGAACCAGGTTACTGGGTTGAAAGGTACGTTTCATTTGCTCTACTCCGCAACAATTACCAGCGCTCCTCCAATGGAGCGCGCAGGCGTTGTTCTGTCTGGAAATCCAGCTGGGTGTATACGGCTTGAAATAGCCCAAGTCAACGTAATCATGACGGAAATAGCCTTGCAGGCAGCAAATCACCCTTGCTCACGAAACAGCCCTGTCCGGCTCACGCTTTGGTTATTCGCCTTGTACATCGTCAATATGCCATATACATGGCTTATATGGCGTATGTATCGCCTCAAAACACACATTATGGGCACTTGTCCGTGACTCCAAAGACTTTAGGTTACTTTATATATCAAGAATGATTTTGCAGGTATTTTCCGACTATGACCGAACATATTGAGACTGATATCTGCGTTATCGGTGGCGGCAGCGCCGGGCTTGTGGTGGCAGCAGGTGCCAGTCAAATGGGATCTGACACCGTCCTGATCGAAAAAGGCCTGATGGGCGGAGACTGTCTGAATTATGGCTGTGTACCTTCCAAGGCCTTGATTGCGGCGGGTCGGGCCGCAGCTGAGGCCCGTGCGGCAGACCGTTTTGGGGTCCAGGCTAGAGTGGACGTGGATTTTGCCCGGGTCCAGGCGCATGTAAAGGACGTCATTGCCGGCATTGCCCCACATGATTCTGTGGTGCGCTTCGAAGGCCTGGGGGTCAAGGTTATCCAGGCCGCTGCGAAATTTATTTCAGCCACAGAAGTCATCGCCGGTGATGTTCACATCAAGGCCCGCCGGTTTGTGATTGCTACGGGTTCATCGCCTCTGGTGCCGCCTGTGCCCGGATTGGATCAGATTTCCTGGTTCACCAATGAAACCATATTCGACAACACCGCCCTGCCGGATCATCTGATCATAATCGGCGGCGGTCCCATTGGCATGGAACTGGCCCAGGCTCATCGCAATCTGGGCGCGCGCGTATCGGTGATCGAAATGTTTACGGCCTTGGGGGCAGATGATCCGGAACTGGCGCACGTCGTCACAGATTGCCTGCGGCGAGATGGTATCGATCTACATCAAAACACACGCGTAACAGGGGTTGAGGCCGCAGGCGACGGCGTTGCCGTGCTGGCCGAATGCAATGGTGAACAGCTACGTATAGAAGGCAGTCACTTGTTGCTGGCCGCCGGGCGCAAAGCAAACATTGACGGCCTCGGACTGGAGGCTGCAGGTGTGAAGTCAGGCCCGAAGGGCATCGAAGTCGACCAGCGCCTGCGCACCGCCAATCGAAAGATTTATGCTATTGGCGATGTCACGGGCGGTCTGCAATTTACCCATATGGCAGGGTTCGAAGCCGGGATTGTCTTGCGCAGTGCCCTGTTCCGCTTGCCCGCGAAAGGGGTGACCGATGCCGCTCCCTGGGTAACCTATACGGAACCGGAACTGGCCAATGTTGGTCTGAAAGAAGCCGAGGCCCGCGCCATTCACGGTGAAATCCTCATCTTGCGCTGGCCCTTTTCAGAAAATGACCGGGCCCGCGCCGAACGCGATGAAGACGGCCTGGTCAAGGTCATCACCACGAAAAAAGGCCGCATTCTGGGCGCAGGTATTGTTGGCAAAAATGCCGGCGATCTGATCCAGCCCTGGACATTGGCCATTCAAAACAAGATGAAAATCGGCGCCATGGCGGGCGTCATTGCGCCTTACCCGACAAGGGGCGAAGCCAGCAAACGCGCCGCGGGTAGTTATTATACCAAAAGCCTGTTCAGTGAACGCACCCGCAAGATCGTGCGTTTTCTGAAAATATTTGGTTAGGCAAACTTCACCGAAGCGTGAGCCATTTTTACTGGACGGATGCCGACTGACGAGGCAGGTTTCAGCAAACATAAGCCATCATTTTATGAGGATTTATATGACGAAATTTATTCCGTTTGGGCGACACAATCTTTTAGCCAGCCTCAGCCTGGCAATTATTTTATCGGCAGCTACGGCTGCTAACGCCGCCACTGTCATCGAACTGACCCAAACAGGTTGCCAGTTTCTTGAATCTGAAAATGGTACGGACCACATGTTCAAAACGACTGCCTTCAGTGATTGCGAGGGCATCAACAAATCAACCGGCGCAAAACGCCTGGCGGCCTCGAAGGTGATCAGGGTAGCGCCTGGCAAATATATCTTCCGGGTGACAAACAAGAATGTGCCCTATGAGCTGGGCTTCTGGGTCCGCGAAAAGGGCTATAACTGGAAGAACCCGATGCATCTGGCGACCAAAACCAGTGTCTCTGGTGGCGGACTGGTGACGGGCAAAACCCAGGATTACGAAGTCACCTTGAAACCGGGAGAATATGTTTATTCCTGCCCTTTGAACCCAACTCCGGACTACCGCCTGGTCGTCGCGAATTGAGCAGGGCTTGCCGGTTTCACTATTTTTTCAAAGGGCTTTAGAATAGCCCCCATGAGTAATCAGATATGAGTAACCAGATTTTTCGCCTGAGAAAGCGTAGCAGCTTGTCTGCACGGCTGTTGTTGCTGACGATCTGCTTCATCATGGTGGCAGAAATCCTGATCTATGTGCCGTCCATTTCGCGGTTTCGCCAGGTCTATATGCAGGAAAAGCTGTCGGCGGGGGAACTGGCCTCGCTAGCCCTGGAAGCCACACCCGACAATATGGTCAGCGAAGAACTGGCCCGTGATTTGTTGGGTCATGCCGGTGCCAAACTGGTTGTTCGCAAGGGACTGGAGACCCGGAAATTGTTGTTGGGCGATTACATGCCCAGTGAAATTCGTGCCAGCTTTGATGTGCGCGATACGTCTCCCTTACATCTGATAACGAACGCTTTTGGCGCCCTCTTTAGTGACAGGTCATCAGATGAACCACGACTGATCAGAGTGGTCGGCGGGTCTATGGCGCGACCTGACTCGACGATTGAAGTGGTCATAGACGAGGGCCCCATGGTCGCGGCCATGTCGGACTATTCCGTGCGTATCCTGACACTGTCTGTGGTCATTTCCCTGATCACGGGGGCATTGGTGTTTCTCAGCCTGCATTGGATGATGGTCCGGCCCATGCGCCGACTGACGGCGGGCATGGTGGCTTTTCGGGAAAACCCGCAGGACACGGATAATATTATTGCCGTGACTTCAAGGCGAGATGAAATTGGCATTGCCCGGCGTGAGTTGGCGCAAATGCAGAACGAAATTCAGGATTCCCTGAAACAGCAGGAACGTCTGGCGCAACTGGGGACAGCCGTCAGTAAAATGAGTCACGACTTGCGCAACATTCTGGCAACAGCGCAATTGATCTCGGACAGCATCGCGCAAAGTTCTGACCCCGCCGTACGCAAGGTCACACCAACATTAATCAGCGCTATCGACAGAGCCGTGGATTTATGTAGCCACACTTTGCGGTTTGTACGTGCCAAGGATGCACCCTTGCGCTTGATGGATTTTGATCTCAGTGAGCTGGCCGATGATCTTGGCGGCTCATTGGGTTTGCCCCTGAACGACACAATTGCCTGGTCAAACGACATTGCGCCAGGATTTGAAATAAACGCCGACCGCGACGAATTGTTTCGCGCCATTCTCAATTTGTCCCGTAACGCGGTGCAGGCCGTCCAGCTGAAATTAGTCACCAGCGATGTTAAAGCCGGTTCATTTGACAAAGATTCACTTGTCGGAGGGCCACCTGACAAAGGTTCACCTGACAAAGGTTCACCTGACAAAGGTTCACCTGGCAAAGGTTCACCTGGCAAAGTCAGTATTTCAGCCAGCCGGGATAATAATGGAGTGGCAATCGATTTTATCGATAATGGGTCCGGCATTCCCGATGAAGCAAAAGCCAAATTGTTCAAGGCCTTTGCCGGCAGCGTCAAGGCGGGCGGCAGTGGCTTGGGCCTGGCAATCGCCAATGACATTGCCCAGTCGCACGGAGGTGCGCTGGACCTGGTGAGCACAGGAAACGAGGGCACGCATTTCCGGCTGCATTTGCCAAAAGCCTGATCAGAATACCGGGGGCGATTCCGGTTTAAATAGTATCGCTTCTGCTTCGCTTTTTGGCGCAACCCTCGTGTTTAATGTAACGCGGCGTTTCCGTTAAGTTCGGAAACGCTTTGTCGTTTACGGTTTTTCAATAGATTCAATGATTTATAGGTGGTAAATGCATTCGTCAGACTGACGAATTGCGGGTTCTGGACTTTGGAGCACTAAATTGAAAGCGCCGCTGCACATATTGATGATCGGGATGTTGTTTGCCCTTGGCGGCTGCAGTGCGGCCGCTGTGGCCGTGGTCGACAATGCCATGACCAGCATGAACGGCGACACCTGTTCAGTGGCCAAAATCTTCCGGGGTGAAGCCCCCTGCGAGGACCCGGAACCGGACGTCACCATCGTAGAAGAGCCTTTGCATTGTTATCGCACGCTGGGTGTTATTGATTGTTATCGTGCCAAAGACCCCTTTGCAAAAATTGAAGGTCGGTCCCCGGATGAAAAACTGCAGGTCTCGTCACCCCGCTTCACGGGGATTTCGGGCAATAATGAATTGCTGAATTCAAAGCGTAAGCCGGCGGATACCCGACCAACCATTGTGCGTCGCTCAACGCCGTTGGAAGTTTCGGATACGGCAGGAAAAATGACTAAACCGGAAATGAAGACCGGAATTTCACCACCCCTGAAGGCAGAAAAGGCGCCTGTGGATGAAGATGAGGATGTCAAAATGCCCCTGGGGCCAATAAAAGGCACGCAACCACCTTTGAAAAGTTGACCGCAGGTGGTTAATACTCTGTAGAATACACGAAACTATGGGGGTTCCGGTCTTGCCGGAATCGCTTCAGCTTCGATTTTGAGCACATACCTTGAGTTTGAGGTAACGCTGCGTTTCCGGTAGATTCGGAAACGCTCTGGTTTGGGGACAACTGGCACGTGACTTGGGATCCTGATCGATATTTGCACTTTGGTGGACAACGCGTCCGTCCGGCGCTTGATTTAATGAGCCGGATTCCGCTCAGTGCACCCGGTCATATCGTCGACCTTGGCTGCGGGGCGGGGAACGTTACCCGACTTCTCAGCGAATATTGGCCCCGATCAAGCATCACAGGCGTTGATAATTCCCCGGAAATGTTGACCAGGGCTTTTGCCGAGGGGCTCGACGTCACCTGGGTCGAAGCCGATATCAATACCTGGCAGCCTGAAATAGCACCTGATCTGATCTTCTCGAACGCCGCTCTGCACTGGTGTGATAGCCATCAAACCCTGTTACCCGATCTGATCGGGCAACTTGGACCCCAGGGTGTGTTGGCCGTGCAAATGCCACGCAACCATTCAGCGCCCTCACATGTTTGCATGATCGAAGCCGCCAAAGATGGTCCCTGGTATGAAAAACTGGAACTGGTTTTGCGCCCTGGCCCTGTCGCCACGCCAGAAAAATACTATCAAATATTGTCCACCTGCAGCTGGAAGGTCGATATCTGGGAAGCCGAATATCTGCAAATCCTCGATGGGGAAAACCCCGTTGTTGAATGGACCAGCACAACAGCCCTGCAGCCATTGTTGGAAGCCCTGGAAGACGAAGACGAGCGCGCCGGCTTCCTGCAAGCCTACAGCGACCGCATCGCCGAGGCCTATCCTGTTATGGCCAACGGCAAAACCCTGTTCCCGTTCCGGCGCATTTTCATAATCGCCCAAACCTGAGGCAGGTTTGCGCCAAGTCCGGCAATGACGATGTCTTTGCACTAATAAGAGTTAATTAGAGTTAATTAGTGCCAGGCACTATTTAACGTTTGAACCACTGGTCTTGCGACAAATCGGCGCAAGGTGGAACGGGTTCTTTGCTTTGGCGGTCTCTGACGGTATGTTGCGGCATTATGATCAACGACGAAATTCTTCTCAGGCACGACGGCATGGTGCCGCGCTATACCAGCTATCCGACCGCGCCGCATTTTAATGCGGCTGTGGACGGGGCGGTTTATGCTGATTGGTTGCAGCAAATCCCTTCGGCGCAAGCGCTCTCGCTTTATCTGCACGTACCTTTTTGCGACACCATGTGCTGGTTTTGTGGCTGCCAGACAAAAGTTGTAAACCGGTATCAGCCGGTTGCTTCTTATCTTGAAATTCTTAATCAGGAAATTGACCAGGTTGCGGATGTGTTGGGGGATCGTCGCCCGGTCGCCCATATTCATTGGGGCGGTGGATCGCCAACGATTGTTGAATCTGATGATTTTCGCGCCGTCATGTCGCGCCTGGCACAACGTTTTGACTTTCTCGATAGTGCCGAAATCGCCGTCGAAATTGACCCGCGCGGCTTCACCCGTGAACACGCCCGTGCCCTGACGGAAACTGGCGTTAATCGCGCCAGTATCGGTATTCAGGATTTTGACCTCCAGGTGCAGGAGGCCGTCAACCGGGTTCAACCCTATGACGAAACCAAAATGGTGGTCGAAGCCCTGCGTGAATTTGGCGTCGGCGGCATCAGTTTTGATTTGCTCTATGGCTTGCCCTACCAGACGGTGGAAACGGTTTTGACGACCATCGACAAGGCCGTCGGTCTGGATCCGGACCGGATTTCCCTGTTTGGGTATGCCCACGTGCCGTGGATGCGCGCCCACCAACAATTAATCGATGAAGACAAGCTGCCCGATGGCAAGGCCCGCCTCGCCCTGTATCGTGCCGCCGCTGGGCGTCTGGCGGAACACGGCTATATCGCCATCGGCATCGATCACTTCGCCAAGCTCAGCGATCCCATGGGCCAGGCGGCCTACAACGGTAATCTGCAAAGAAATTTCCAGGGTTACACAACGGATGAAGCCGAAGTTCTGATCGGCTTTGGTGCGTCAGCCATTGGCTCCCTGCCACAGGGCTATGTGCAAAATGCGCCGCTGGTGCCGGACTATCGGAAATCAGTAGAAGCCGGTGCCTTGCCCATTGTCAAAGGCATTGCCGTATCAAATGATGACCTGCTGCGCCGCCGGGTGATCGAACGCCTGATGTGTGATCTGCGGGTTGATCTTGCGGCAGAGGCAAAGTCGTTTGGTGCGAAGCCCGGTATCTTTGATCAAAATCTGGCAGACCTGGTGCCGTTAAAAGTTGATGGTCTTGTCGAGGTCGATGGGTATCAAGTCACGGTTCCCGAAGGGGCCCGCCTCGCCGTACGGGCCGTATGCGCTGCCTTTGATGATTATCTGGGCAAGGGTAAAGGGCGCCACAGCCGGGCGATTTAATTCTCGTCGATTTGAACCCAGCCATCAGAACACAGCCATCAGAACACAGCCATCGGAACACGGTGATTTGTTTCACTGCGCGTTGACCTGCTATCTGACAGCCGATACCATTTTGGTAACGATAATCACGCAGGCGATCCCCACCACGATGGTTAGAACCGGCCCCCTATGATCAAATCTGGACCGCGAAATCTGATTACAGATGTCGATGGCATTAACGTTGGCAATGCCCATGATGCCACAGCGCGTAGTGGTTCAACAATTATCATACCTGACGAACAAGCGGTGGCCGCGGTCGACGTCCGTGGCGGCGCACCTGGTACACGCGATGTGGACAGTCTGGACCCCAGCTGCGTTGTCGAAGGCGTGCAGGCCATCGCCCTGTCCGGTGGATCGGTTTATGGCTTTGATGCGGCCTCGGGCGCGGCATCCTGGTTGGCTCAAAAAGGCAAGGGTGTTGCCTTTGGCGGTTCTGTCATTCCGGTGGTGCCAAGTGCCATCTTGTTTGATTTTCCCATTGGGGGGAAACGCGATTGGGGCCTGTTGCCGCCCTACCGTGATTTGGCCGTCGAGGCTTGCGAAGCGGCATCAAAGGATTTTGACCTCGGTAATGTCGGTGCTGGATACGGGGCCACAGCTGGTTCACTTAAAGGTGGGCTTGGCAGTGTTTCCGCCGTGACAGACGACGGAATTCAGGTTGGTGCGATCATGGGTGTTAATCCCTTTGGCAGTGTCGTGATGCCGGGGACGAATGCCTTTTGGGCCTGGCCCTGGGAAGTAAACGGGGAATTTGGCGGGGTTCAGCCGCAAAAAGACGCGCCAACGGCAGATGACATAAATCCATTTCAGGTCATGATTGATCATGGTGTTGGAAATACCACTATTGGCGTGGTTGCTACCAATGTCGCCCTCGACAAGGCCCAGGCCAAAAGGGTGGCAATAATGGCCCAGGATGGCATCGCCCGTGCGATTCGCCCTGTTCATACCCCCGTCGATGGGGATACCATATTTGTACTTTCTACGGCGCAGCGGGAACCTGCTGAGCCATCGGTGGCTGCCGTCGGACAAATCGGTATGATGGCTGCAGACTGCGTTGCCCGGGCAATCGCCCGCGGTGTCTTCGCTGCTGAACACCTTGGGGATTTCCCGGGTTACAGGGAGCAGCACAACGGCCAGATATAAGGCCATATAATAAGGGAGGCTGCCATGCGCAAAAGCGTGTACGGCATTATTGCTATTGGAATGGGGGCGGTTGTCGGGATGTTACCTGCAGCTGCCAGCGCCAAGGATACTTTGACACTGGGAATGACACTTGAACCACGTGGCCTTGATCCGACGACCAAGGCAGAAGCTGCGATCAGTCAGATCGCACTTTATAACATTTTTGAAGGCTTGACCCGGATTTCGGAAGCTGGTGCCGTTGGCCCTGGCCTTGCGACCAGTTGGACTGCGGACGCAGCCCGTAAGGTGTACACCTTCAAATTGCTCTCAGGCGTTAAGTTTTCGGATGGTACAACGTTTGATTCGGCGGACGTGAAATTCACTTACGAGCGTAATGCTGGTGAAAAGAGCACAAACAAGCGGAAAAAGCGCTTTATCAATATGGCATCGGTTGAAGCCCCGGATGCGACGACGGTGAAAATCACCCTCAAGAATGCCAATCCAAATCTGGCCTTCGAAATGGGCGAATCTACGGCCGTTATTGTTGGGCCTGAATCAGCTGCAGGAAACGAAACCAATCCGGTTGGCACAGGACCTTATAAAGTAAGCAAGTGGGTCCGCGGTGATTCCGTGACCCTGGAAAAGCAGTCGCACTATCGCGACCCTGCTTCTATCAAGCTCAGCAAAGTAACATTCAAGTTCATGAGTGACCCGTCTGCCCAAATGGCAGCTTTGCGTGCCGGAGATATCGACTTCTTCCCATATTTTGGATCTCCGGAAAGCGTTGATCAGTTCAAAGCCGACAAGGATTTTGAAGTGATCGTAGGAACGACCGAAGGTGAAGTCATCCTGTCGACGAACAACAAGTCAAAGATCATGTCGGATGTTCGTGTTCGTCAAGCTGTTGCATACGCGATCGACCGTCAGGCGATTGTTGACGGTGCAATGTTTGGCTTTGGCACCCCGATTGGCAGCCACATGGCACCACACAATCCAGCCTATGTCGATTTGACAGCTGATTTTGCCTATAATCCTGCCAAAGCGAAGGCTTTGCTAAAAGAAGCGGGTCACGGCAACGGTGTGACTGTTTCACTGAAGTTGCCACCACCTGCTTATGCCCGTCGCGGCGGTGAAATTATTGCCGCTCAGCTGGCCAAGGTTGGTATTACGGCAACAATTGAACCCGTTGAGTGGGCTCAGTGGTTGGATCAGGTCTACAAGAAAAGAAACTATGACCTGTCGATCGTTATGCATGTTGAGCCAAACGACATTGGTAAATATGCTGATCCGAAATATTACTTCCAGTACGACAGCAAAGAATTCCAGGATATCATCAAGATTGCTGATACCACTCTGGATCCGGCAGAACGTAAAGCCGCCCTTCAGGCGGCCCAGCGAAAGATTTCTGCAGATGCTGTAAATGGTTTCCTGTTCCAGGGTTCCAAGATCACTGTAATGCGGAAAGGCCTGCAAGGCGTGTGGGCCAACTCACCGATGTTCGTCAACGACCTTGCTGCCATGTCCTGGAAGTAAGATAGATGACTTGATCTGACGAAGACGTCAGCTCACAAAACTAACCCCGCTGGTTCGCGCCAGCGGGGTTTTTCTTTGCCCGACGGGTGGTGGTGGGCTGTGCCTGTCGTTGTCTCCGACCTGTGGTTGTCTTCGGCCTGTCTGTGCTTTGGGGCGCTGAACAATCCGGCGTGGCCTGCAATGGGTCAGAAAAGGCCTGCCCGTAATCACAGGGCATGCGGCCATACAAAAAGGGCAGGTCCTGCGACCTGCCCTTGATGTGAGTACCTAAAATTAATCAGCGAATATAGTTCAGCGCATAAAGATCAGCGAATATAGATATGCACTTCGTTGGTTGATGCTTCTGAACTTGTCGTCGCCGAGAGATTAACCCGACCGGCTGGCAAGCCCATTTCCGTCAAGGTGCGCAGCACCTGATCGGCATTCTTTTTGGCCTTGGACGTATTCAGAGAAACCTCAGCTGGTGTGCCACGTGCCGGGGCCACAGCGACAAGGGCGAAGGCCGCGTTGGGGCGCCGCTCAATGGCTTTTGATACCGCATTATACAAGGCTTGCTGATAAGGCACGTCCGGGCGGTCAAAGCGAATGACGACCAGTGGACGACGGTTTTGCGAGGCGTAACTGGTGCCGGAAGCGACCGGCGCATTGCCAGCGAGCGGTGTGGCCGACAAATAAGCCCGGTTAGTCAGGCTCTGGCCATAAAATTCACCGTTCTTGATTGCCAGTGACAAGGTCGTCAGATTGTGACGCTCGTTGCCCACATAGGCGGTCTGGCGGCTGATGTCTTCCGATAATTCATTCAACAAACGATCAATCAGTACAACAGTACGATTTGTTTCGTCTTCCAGAATGGCGATCTGGCGATGATCTTCATCGATCGCACCCTGCAGACCGTACGTAGCGCGTGAGCTTTCCAGCAGGAAGGCTGCCATGGCAGAAGAAGCGGCCACATCATTTGCCAGGCTGTTCATGGAAGCGATGTCAGCTCCCAGTCGGTCAAGCTCGGCCTGGGCCGCATTCCACTGGCTGACCAGAACCGGATTGCCCGGCGTGGTGCCAATTTGCAGGCGTGAATTGATGGCGGCGACAACACCGTGATAACGCTGTGCGTTCTGGGTTGTGCCCGCGCGAATTTGTTGCAGCACCGTGTTTCGGGCACCAATTTGGCCGCGCAGGTTTCCAAGTTCGCCACGTAATTGTGAGACTTTTTGACCGACAAATGTACCGGTTTGAGGCGCCTGGGTGACAGGTGCCTGGGCAAAGTTTGTTGTGCCCAACAAAAGCGGGCGAGGCGCGATGGCTTTTGGCGCCGCCGCACTCAAGGTTGGCGATGCCATTCTTTCGCCACTTGATTTGGCGATTTGCACTTGGCCGCCCTGGTTCTCTTCTGTCCCCGCCGGATCGTCTCCCGTCAAGGATGGCCACAGAGTATCCGTGGCAAAGGAGCAACTGGACAAAAGAACAGCCGCGCCAAAGATAGCGCCGTATGATTTTCTCAATGCCATTCTGCAAACACCGTTAATAAATATTCCTGTATACGACGCCAACACTTCCGGGTTTTTATCCAGCTTTGGATTTTCGCCCATCGTATCGGCGCTGCGCGCAATTCTCGTTTCCTCAAGCCCGATACAAATTTCCCGAATCGGGTGCTATATACCCGCCGTGGATGCGGCCTTTAACAGGCTGCAATTAACTTGTATCACAGGGGCTTAAGGCCTCCCCTCGTTTGTTCCCGTCGCTTGTTGCCAGCTTTGGTCAATCCCGTTTTCCGCTTCATCCCACTCAGATTAAAGTGGGCTTTCGGCTGTTTCGAAACTAACCGGCTTGCATCTCCCCGGCAGGCCAGCTTCCTCAGAGGCTATCCTAGCCAAAGGAGAAAGGCGCGACAACCCGCTTTTAGTAAGCTATTTCCAGCGTTTAGACCAGAAGATTTCAGGAATTTGTCAATGTCTGCCATATAAAACAGCCTTAATACAGAATAAAACCCAAATATATTGGACAGAAATGAGCTCTGCCTCTTGCATTGACCACAGGATATGATTAGTTTCCGCAGCCTCGGATGACCGGTTTTTCCGGTTATCTGACTGCGCGCCCGTAGCTCAGCTGGATAGAGCACCAGACTACGAATCTGGGGGTCGGGAGTTCGAATCTTCCCGGGCGCGCCATTTCTCCTCTCTAAGTTTCCGGATATGTGTAATTCCTGTGAAGTCGTGTCAGCGATTTTGCTGTTTCTGGACGATTGCAAGTTCTACTACTGTTCTCTGTTCGAGCTTGTCTAGTGCAAGGTCAACAGCTCTGTCCTGACTGTGCGTATACCTCATGACCATCTCTATGCTTTCGTGTCCGGAAAACTCCTGAACCGTTTTTACATCTGCTCCAGCCGCAACAAGCCGTGTTATTGCCGTATGCCTGAATGTGTGAGGCGTCACAATTTTAGGGTCTAGATCTGCTTTTACAACGCAGCGTCTAAAAGCCTTTACCATTCTATCGTAGTGCCCCGTCTTCGTTCGTGGGTTCGGAAATATCCAGCCATCAGGATCGGCGGTCATCTCGCGTTCTCTAATCAGAATTTCTGTAATGCTTCGAGGTAAAGGTTGATCCCTCCATTTACCTCCTTTCACTAAGACACGTAGACGCCGCCGTTGTGGATCGAAGCCTAAAAAGCTTGCTCCAAGAATTTCGCTATGACGTAGAGATGTGGCCAAGGCCATTTTGATGAAAAGCCAGATGTATGGATTGCTGTCTCCGAGGGAAGCTTCAATAAGCCGAACTTCTTCTTCTGGGGAGAGAACGAAAGTCCGGCGAGTTTTTTCTCTCGGAATTTTTACCGGTACAAACGGATCGGTAATTATTGTCTCCTCATAAAGCCGTCGACCCATTCTGCGAAATGTGGCCAGAGTTCGGTTGATTGTTCCTTCTGAAAGGCCTTTTTCTCCGCACCAACGCTTATACTTTTCAATTGTGAATTTGGTAATCATAACAGGCTGCATTGTCCCAAAATACGGGACGAGATGAAGCCGTAAATGCTGTTGGTTGTTCTGATAATCCTTGCCATTGCTCTCGCGAAGCATCCGAAGATATTCTTCGGAAGCAGATGAAAAAGTGATTGGGATTTTCCGCCTCTTCGGCAATATTTCTCCCAGGCGGTGCTCTTTCGCCACTCTTCTGGCACCTGCAACAAAGTCTTCGCACTGGGTTCTGGTTGTTCCCTCGCTTTCTCGGCCAACAACGCGGTGTATCCGCTGTCCATCAACCATGATGTTGACGGAATATCGGACGTCGCCTGCTCCCAGTCGTTCAGCGATAATGCCGTGCTCGGCAATCCGTTCGCCAACAAGAAGTGCTCGAATTGCTTTTCTTGTCAATTTGTTGAAATGACGGGCCATGAGCAATTATTCCTTGTGAGGAGGAAAAATTGAAGCGGCTGCATCGGACCCAATCTCTTCCAATATTTTAAACCGCTCTCCGTGCTCGCGCATTGCCTCCGAATATGTGTTGAAATTTGCCAATTCAGCTTGATTCGTAGCTTTCCACACTTCTAGTTCATGGGTGTAACTATCCCACGCTGCATCGTCCACGTCTGGTAGGTTGAGCAGTCCTTTTGACTGTGGGGCTTGCGGGCGAGGCGGTGACGGTGGAGGAGAGAGAAGGCGTTTCGCTCTTTCTGTGCTCTCTTTCGCCGAGGCATCGAAATCGTGTTTCATTTTGGTTGGCATTTGTGGTCGCGTGAATTGGATAATTTTCTTCCATGCAGTTTCAAAGGCTAGGAAAGTATCAAAATCCTTACTCCACGATTTTTTCGTTCTGGCTTCAATCAACTCGGCTGCACCTGCCAGCATTTTGAATAGGCTAAAGAGTTCGGCCCCGCCAAAGTCACTTTCTTTCTGGAAAGACCTTTCAAGGCGGGATTGAACTTCTTGGGCTACGGACCGGTCGTTAGCAGATGCGGCTTTATCTAGCTGCGCACGCAGCTCAGGGGTTGGTCTGAAGCCCAATGAAGCTAGTTTTCGCTCGCCTTTAGGGAGCGAAGGGCGTCCCCGTTTCTTTTTCACAGCCTTTTCTTCTGGCACTGTATTTCCTTTTCTGTGAATTATTGTCGGAGTATGACGCGACAAAAAAGACTTGTCAATGCTGGAATAGTCCTGTATTTACTGTTGTGGTATACAGCAACAATAAAAAGAGGTGTGAATGATGTCTATTGAACATGGTCAACGTCAAGCCGGCATGAGGTCGGCTGCTGACAGTTTAGAAATTGTAAGGGTGCGAGTATTGCCTGATGGCAGATTGACCAGGCGTGACGCTGCCAAATATCTCGGTGTAGCCGAGAAAACCCTGGCAATGTGGGCGTTGGAAGGCCGAGGTCCAAAATCACTAAAAGTCGGAGGAAGAAGATTCTATTTCCAAAAGACATTGGACTGTTTCGTGCAAGGAGTGCCAGGTGAATGACTCAATACACGTTTTTACTAGATGCCCCAGATGCCGTCGAGGTGACCTCAAGATGTGGCTTGTCGCCTGTTTGCGGACGCCAACTTCGGACGAACGACGGTAAGGCGGCATCTTGATGACATATGTAAAACCCACAAAAAAAGCGCCGCAGGGACTGCAATCCCTTATCGCGGCGCTTTGTGTTTCCCCAACATTCAAAATCAAGAAAGCACACAATGATTGTATCACCTTCACAAATTGATTTCAAATACTCCGTTGAAGATCCGGTGGCTCTAGACCCAGCGAAGTACCCGATTCTCGCAAGGCATTTCTGGCGCAGACCTGTTTTGGAGTTACCCAATTATCCTTTGCTCATTGAACAACTGCCTTCTGTGGCTGACGTGAGTGACAACTCCAGTGACCGGGAGGCCAGCCAATGAAGATGCAGCACTCAGAAATTGATGGAGCAAATGTCGGTCCCCCTGCATCGCGATTATTGGTACCGGATCCTGACACGGCTCTCAGACATCTGGAGGGATTGTACAATGATCAGATGAATGGATGCGTCGAACTGGCGTGGACGGATGCCTACGGCCCGTTAAAACACGCTCGGATGTACGAAGTCAGTTGTCTGGAGGAAATGGCTGAAAAAGCAGCCGAATTGAACTCTGTGGAAGGAGTGAATGTTTATTACGGCCAGGCTTTGCGTCATGACACTGTAGAAAAGAGTAAGCGCGGATCAGACGCAGATATACTTGCGCTCACAGCAGTTTATTGTGACTTGGATGATGCCGGAGCCACAGAGGCCGCCCGCCTCATTTATGCTGAGGTTGGTATTAAGCCCACAGCGATTGTTGTTACAGGAAATTACCCACATACCAGAGCGCAACTGCACTGGCGACTGGATGAGCCGGTCTATGATCCTGCTGAAATGCGACGGATTAATTCAGCAATTTGTGTGACCTTCAATGGTGATCCAACGGTCGTAAACCCTTCCCGCGTCCTCCGATTGCCTGGCACTATCGCTTGGCCACACAAACCTGGTCGGATTGCGGAAATGACACAACTGATTGACAGGTTTCCGGACAACCGACCTAGGTCATTAATGATTGAACACATTGACCGGGTTTTTTCAGAGCGTGGAAGTAAGGAGATAAACCTCTTGGCGACTGCTGCCGAGCCTGCTGCAAAGACCGTAAATGATACTTCTCTCGTTACCGGTATAACCAATCCAGAAACGTTGTTGAAAGACATCAAAGACGGTGTGCTTTGGCATAACAATACGGTCCGGTTGGTCGGACATTATCTGTCTCGCGGTTGGTCTGACGAGGAGATTGTCCGGCTGTCGTCGGAAATCACGATGCCTGGCTATACCGTCGACCAGACCAAACAAGAGATTGAACGAGCGATACTTGATGGTCGGCGGAAATGGAACATCCAAAAACCGAACCACGCGCTTACGGAGCAGTATCAAGACCACAAGGCAGAACCTGGCCCAATCCTCGCATCTTCGTTCAAAGGCACTCCACCACCCCGGCAATGGCTCATGGAGCAGTGGATACCGGAAAATACTGTCAGTATCCTGTATGGTAACGGTGGAATCGGTAAAACAATTTTTGCCCACCAGCTCGCAGCTCATGTAGCGGCAGGTCAAGATTTCATGGGCGTCCCTGTCAAAAGAAACAACGCTCTCTGTGTGCTGTGTGAAGATGACATTGACGAAGTTCATCGTCGGCAGAACGACATTTCGCTTCAACAAGGTTTTGGCGATGCCTTGGACAAACTGCACCTGTGGTCACGGGTTGGACATGACAATCTGATGATGACATTTGACGGGAAGAGTGCTGGTCAAATTACACCGTTCTATGAAGAAATCAGGGAGTACGCTCTTGAACATAGCATCGGGTTCATTCTCCTTGATGTCGCAGCGGACTTGTTTGGCGGCAACGAAAACAGCAAGAGTGATGTCACTCAGTTTCTGAAATCAGGATGCGCCCGCCTTACCTTGGAAACAGATAGTACAGTCTTGCTGTTGGCTCACCCTTCAGTAGCCGGAATGGCATCCGGAAGCGGTATTTCCGGAAATACTGCATGGAATAACTCCGTCAGGTCACGCCTGTATCTGACAAATCTTCCCGATGAGGAGGGTGGGATCACCAACGAAGATATGCGCCTGCTCACCCGCATGAAGGCAAATTACGCGCAAAAAGGAGCGAAGATTTACATGCAGTGGGTGGAAGGTGCATTTGTACCGAAAGACATCGCATTGCACGAGGCTTCACTGGACCTGTCTACATACCAGGTTCGTGAAATCCTTTCCCTTGTCCGGGATCAATGGGACAAAAATACGCCTTACTCTTCGGCTCCGCAAAGTGGAATCAGATACATCATACCGGTCATAGTCGATAATTTCGATGTGACTGAAAAGGTCGCAAAAGGGTATCTGCGTGACTGGATGAAAAACGGAATCCTGGAGGAAGCGACGGTAAACAAAAAGTCAAAAATGCGAGGGCTTAAAGTGATCAACTTCCCCTCTTAGAACCCCTCACAAGTTGGCGGAGGTTCGGAATGGCTCAGATTCGACCATTGATATTAAAGAACAATTTGGCGGAGGTCATGGCGGAGAAGTCTGGCGGAAGTTGGCGGAGGTTAGAAGACGAAACAATCAGCCTTTGAAAACAAACAGAAAAAGGGCGGAGGTTTGGCGGAAGTTCTGGCGGAGATGTATCCCCCTTACTACGTAAGGGGGTTGGCCCTTCGGGGGCCACCCCCCGTTTTTACGTAGGGGTTAGAAACTGAAAGAGAGAGTTTTGAAAGCACTGAAAACGCTGAAAGCCTGGGAAGGCAAAAAGACGACATTCGAAATCGGGCCGTTGCCGGAAGATAGTTTGAATGAACAGCTGCTTCCTGCCGTTGCCCGCAAACTGGCTTCGGCTTGAGGCTATTGGTCATGTCGTCGCGCACTCCCACACGCAAAGCCCTTAATCAGAAGGCCTATCGACAACGGATAAACTCAAACCGTTGTTGCGTGAAGCTTGAGGTTGACGCCGGTGACCTTGAGGCCTTGGCGAACGCGGGACTGTATTTTGACAACTCAAACCCAAGGGCAATTGCAGATGCAATCAGGGCCGCAATCGAAGATTGGAAAAAAAACCGTTACCGGTAACGCCAGACCGTCTTGGCCGAAAGTATAATCGTGGCTAACAGAAGGCCAATTCAGGAGATTGAATGAATGAGAACCGCAACCGAATTTAGCGAACTGGCCAGGTTTAAAGCATCGGCGTTGTTGCTTTCTGATGTGAAGGAGGCTGCCTCGAAAGAAGGCCAATCCATGTCGGAATTTATCCGAGGTAGTTTGCGGTATCGCCTTCGCTCAATGAACGCCAAAAACAACAATACTCTTGCCTAGCCAAGCGGACCGGGAAAACCAACAATGAACCTCACACCCAAGCAAGAAGCTTTTTGCCTGGCCTACATTGAAACCGGCAACGCTACGGCAGCGTATCGACAGGCTTATTCGTGCGAAAATATGAAACCGGAGACAGAAAACCGAAAGGCGAAGGAACTTACCGACAACGGCAAGATTTCGGCAAGAATTTCTGAGCTTCAAAAAACCCACCAAAAGCGCCACAATGTTACGGTAGACAGCCTCGTGGCGGATCTGGAGGCTGTGAGCAAGTTGGCTGTGGAAAAAGCGCAATGCTCGGCAGCAGTCAACGCCATAATGGGTCAAGCCAAACTGCTCGGAAAACTGACAGACAAGGTTCAGCACTCCGGCACGATAGACTTCTCAACATCCCATGAATGGGCCGTGGTGCGTGCTACAGTGCTGTTGGCGCTCAAACCCTACCCGAGTGCTCTAAAAGCCGTCAGTGACTCTCTACGGACTCTGGAGAGCCGCAATGGGTAGTTTGGCTCTTGATCTTCTGTCCGCTTTGGACCCGGTTACGTTTGCTCAGGATAAACTCGACTTTGAACCTGATCCTTGGCAGGCAAACCTGCTTCGCAGTACCTCAAATCAGGTTCTGCTGAATTGCTGCCGTCAATCAGGGAAAAGCACCACCACGGCAATCAAGGCCCTTCACACAGCAACATATTCCCCTGGATCGCTGGTGCTACTGGGCAGCCCGTCGCAGCGACAGAGTTCGTTGCTGTTTTCCAAGGTGACAGAATTTCGCAAGCGCATGAACAATGGGCTAAAGCTGCAAGAGGACAACCGGACCAGCTTTGAACTTTCCAATGGCTCGCGGGTCGTCTGTCTGCCCGGATCGGCTGACACCGTGCGTGGCTTCAGTGCGCCGAGCCTGATTATCGAAGATGAAGCGGCGTTCGTTGACGACGGCTTCAATATAGCGATCCGTCCCATGCTGGCGGTGTCTCAGGGCAGGTTGATCCTGATGAGCACACCGAACGGTCGTCGTGGGCATTTCTATGAGGCGTGGGAGAACGGCGGCGATGACTGGGATCGTATCGAAGTCACTGCTGAAGACTGCCCGCGGATTACAGAAGAACACCTGCAAAAGGAACGGCGGACATATGGCGAATGGACTTTCTTGCAGGAGTACGAATGTAAGTTCATGGATGCAGCAAATCAGTTGTTCCGAACCTCCGATATTGACCGCGCAATTACGGACGAAGTTAAGCCGCTGTTCTTCGGTTCGACGAATGTTAAACCCCTGGAGTTCGAGGAAGTCTCATGAACAGAAATATTTGCACGCACTACATTGTCGGCGTTTCAGTTGGTTCAATGATGCAGCCCACTTCAATCGCAATATTGGAACAGGAGACAAGGGTGCGGGATAACTGGAAACCCTTCAATCACGCCCTGCGACTTCGCCATCTGGAGCGCGTGCCGATGGACGTACGTTATCCGCAAATGATTGATCTTCTGGCCGAGCGTATCGACGCCCTGAAGGACAAGGAACAGGCACGTCAAACGGACCTTGTTGTTGACGTGACCGGGACGGGTCGGAGCGTTGGCAAGCTCATCAAGGAATCCGGATTGAAGCCAATTCAGGTCGCCATCACTGCGGGGACTGACGAAGATGGCGACGATACGAGCGGATGGCGTCTGGCAAAAACGGAGCTTGTCGGAGGATTGCAGGTTTCATTGCAGTCCGACCGGCTGGATATGGCCAGCGAACTGGAACTGGTGCCGACGCTGGTGAAGGAGCTACAGGCGTTCAAACTTCGCGCTCCTGTCATTAACGGTAGCGATCTTGAAAGCTGGCGAGAGGGCGAATTTGATGACCTTGTATTTGCTGTCGGTCTAGCCAACTGGAGGGCGGGAAGAAATGTGCCTCGTCCTCGCCGCCTTGACGATGGTTGGAAACGCAAAGTCGCCAATCAGAATCTCTCCTGGATGGCCTGATGTTTGTGATTGGTGTGGATTTGGGTCAGGCAGTCGATTATTCGGCAATAGCAGTTATTGAATTTGACCCGCGTCAAACACACAACCGAGAACTGAACCTTCGGCATATCGAACGGGTGCCATTGGGGGAAAGTTATACGGGCGTTGTGGAGCGCCTTTCAGGTTTGCAGGCGTCTCTCCTTGGTAGCCGCCTTGTTATGGACGCTACAGGCGTTGGGCGGCCCGTAAGGGACATGCTGATTGCCAAGGGTGTTGAGCCATTCGGCGTTTCTATCACGTCAGGCCGGGAGACCAGGTGCGTTAACGGTATCTGGCGAGTGCCTAAGCGGGTGCTGTTACGCGGCCTCAGCGTCGCGCTTGAAAGTGGACTTCTGAAGATTGCCGAGGGGTTGCCATATACCGCGGCACTGAAAGCTGAGTTAGGAGCGTTTCAGGCCGAGTTCACCGACAGGGGAAATGTCACGTTCAACGGAGTGTGTGAACATGACGACCTGGTGATTGCCGTGGCGCTGGCAGTAACCCAAGAAATCGGGCCAGACCGGACGCGTCAATAGCGCACGTAAAAGAACTACTGAAAGAATGAAATCAATGATTTTGTATCACGGTACGTCGAAACTTCGTCTGAAGCAGATATTGGAAGAAGATTGTCTGCGGACTACGACGGCCAATATGCCGCGAGTTTGTTTGAGTTCAAAATATGAGCCAGCCCTCTATTTTGCTAATTTAAGCGCATGGACAGATACGTCCTCTCCATTTGTTATTCGTTTAAAGGCCGAGGATCTACTCGACAACATGTATGCGTTGACACCCTACAGTGATCCGTTTTATGGAGAAGGAGAGTGCGACTGGGAATATGAAGTGAGTGTTTGCGAGGACATCTACCCCTTGGGAGAAGTCATAAAAGATTTCAAAGAAGTGCCCTGGACCGAAGTGAGAAGTAAATGCCCCCCGCCCATAACACTGTGGGCTTGAATGGTGTTTTAATGACCGGTTGAGGTCACCCGCACTTTACGGACATTTTGGACAACAAGGTCTGCTTTCGGGGGTGAAGCGGTCGTGGATTGGTTAAGCTGAAAAGGTCGGTTGTTGACCCCAAGCGGACATTTCCAAAGCATCATCGAAATTGTTTTTGCTCACCTGTATTTTAATGTTGCATATAGGTTTGGCAAGGCGTAATGGAAATCGAAACTTGGAACGAAATCAGCGCTAGGGACCAGATATGACTTTCCAAATTGCGATGGGGCCGCGAGAACGGAAATCTCCTTACTTTAATCGAACCGTCGCCGACGGCGTCACCCACATGACGATCTACAATCAGATGTATATGCCGGTGTCATATGGTGATACTGCGGCGGAATATAATCGCCTGCTTGAGGGAGTTGCGATGTGGGATGTCGCTGCCCAGCGTCAAGTTGAGATTATTGGGCCGGATGCCGAGCGTTTTGTTCGGTATTTAACGCCGCGAGATTTAAAGGGTCTTGAAATAGGCCGGGGCAAATATGTGCCGATCTGCGACCATGGAGGTCGCTTGCTCAATGACCCGGTATTACTGCGCCTGGAAGAGCATAAGTTTTGGTTCTCAATTGCCGACAGTGATATGTTGCTGTGGGTTCGCGCTATTGCAAATGAAAGAGGATATGAGGTCGCCGTGCATGAGCCGGATGTGAGCCCGATGGCCATTCAGGGGCCGAAAGCCGTTGAAGTGGTTGCGGATTTGTTTGGTGATTGGGTTCGCGACTTAAAGCACTTTTGGTTCAAGCAGACAGAGATTGAAGGGATTCCTTTGGTTGTCGCCAGGTCGGGCTGGTCGAAACAAGGAGGGTATGAATTGTATTTGTGCGACGGGACGCGCGGTGCGGCACTTTGGGATATGGTAAAGGAAGCAGGAACTCCATTCGACATTGGTCCTGGTGCACCAAACTATATTGAACGTGTGGAAAGTGGGTTGCTCTCATTTAGCGCAGATACTCTCCCTGATAGTTCGCCTTTCGAATTTGGTTTGGGGAGAATGATTGATCTGGACCGGGACGACGAATTTGTTGGCAAGCAGGCATTGACCCGGATCGCAGAAGAAGGGCCAGAACGAAAACTGGTTGGAATTGTGTTTGATGGAGACCCCGTCACTTTCAATGAGCACCCATGGGTGGCTCGGGTTGATGGTAGTATTGCCGGAACCGTGCGCGCCGTTTGTCATTCGCCACGGCGCCAATCAAACATCGGTCTCGCGCTACTTGAAAGCAGGTTTTCTGATCTTGGAACCAAGCTGGAGTTCAAAGGCGAGGGCCGTTCCTTCAAAGGCGAAGTTGTTCCCGAGCCATTAGTCGAGCCAGGCACACCAATGCCCCAGCCTGGCAAGTAACAAGATCGAAGCACCGGCGATCTGCAGGCATTGCGTTTCCACAAATATAAGCCGCCCGGCCAATAACCGACTTTCAGGACTTCATCAATACAGAAAAATGACCGTTCCTGGCTAGATTCAGACCATTCTACCACTGCCAATTTACTTCCGCTATGAAGCGCTAACCGGACATTTTTTGCCAGATAGTCCGTTATGCGGGGTGGAACGGACGTGGTCTGACATGGTCAAAAACGGTGATTGTTGACCCAAAACGGACAAATCGTTTTGTGTGTCACACCACGAACTTCACAATAAAGACTACTGGCTTTTGGACGACCAGCAGTTAGGCCGAATATTGGTCCAGGAGAAATTGTGTGATAAACATTTGACCTAGAACAATG
>JABIFY010000156.1 GCA_018650465.1 Alphaproteobacteria bacterium | reverse complement strand
AACGCTTCCCAAAAATGGACGATGCCACTGCAAAACTGGAATTTGACATTGTCCCAACTCTCAATCTATTTTGAAGGCAGATTAGACGACGTGTTGGATATTTAAACTATGCCAGTGACACGGAATTCTGAACACCCTCTGGCAAATGCCAAACATGGATGGCCTGCAATTCCTTGAAGCCTTTCGGGCAGATTACCCTGGCACAGCCTTTGTCATGCTGACGGCCAAAACGGACGCACAGGCCTTTAATACAGCCAAGCGCAGTGGTGCCACCTATTTTTTCATGAAACCTATTGATGCAAGTGACCTGAAATCGCGCCTGTCCAGCTTGTTTGATCTGATGGCAACGATGTAATCGCCCGAAGGCGTATTCGGCAAAAACCGGATCGCCTCATCTCGTTCATGCATTACTTTTCAGCGCCTGACGGCAATCCGGTGTTTCGAGAAATAATCGAAACACTCTCTAGAATTCCAGAATTGAACTGTAGGCGAGAATGCCGGCAAGAGTGACGGCGTATATCAGCAGGGCAATAACCCCGACGAACAGAAAATTGCCAAATGTTCTGAGCGGGTGACTGGATTTTTCATCAATACGACGATCAGGTTCGCGTTTTTCAGATCCGGCAATTACAGTGACGAAAATGCGGGTGAACAGCAGCGGAATGCTCAGCCTGATATTGACCGCATGGTCTTTGCGCCAGCCCGATTTTTTCAGGGCATCAGCCAATGCTCCCAACTGGGTTTCGGACAGGTCATCACGCACATCGGCCGGCAGGTTGTCGAAGACCCGATCGATACTTGATGTTGCCGTCAATTCACTCATGGCAGTCACTCCCACAAAACCAAATCGCAAAATCACTAAGGGTCGATTTTTGCCTGGCCAGTCGAGACTGGCAAGCGCTTATTGAAGTCAGTCGAGACTGGCAAGCGCTTATTGAACAGGTATGGCAGAGAGAGAATTAGTCCTCTGTCACACGGGCGTCAGACTGCCAAAAGGACCAGATCACGCCAAAACCCACGCCAACATTGCTTGTATTCAGAAACAGGGGGCTGGATTTATTGGCGGCTCCGTGATGAAACTCGCCATTGATCCCGGCAAACACACGCCAGCGATCCGTTATTGGTTTATAGGCAGATAGTTGCAGCCGCGTGCCCATAAAGCCTGCTTTGGCGTTATAGGCCGAACGCGTGCTTGTGACGAAGTTTGTGGGGACTTCGTAAAAATAGTCGGCCAGACCTTCGCTGGCAAAATCCAGGGATAAGCCAAGCTTCAGTTCTATGCCCTTTCCCATGAAATCATCGTGCTGATAAGCCAGTTCCGGGGCGAAGATAAAACCCTGATGCTCTAAACTGGAGAAATCTGTAGAGAGAACAGCACGAACCGGCAATTCCAGGTCAATTTTTGCGGCTTTCGCGGCGCGTGCCAAGGTGATTTGCAGGCGCGGGCCAACTTCCCCCAGCCAGTCCAGATCATTCATGCCCTGGCGAGCATTGTTGTCATCTGCATCGGTCGGGAAGGAACCGGACAGGGAAACATCAAATTCCATCCGATCACTGCGATACAATCGACCGCGGACAAGGCCCTTGTCACCGGCCCGCAGGATTTCGCCACGGTAAATCAGCAAGGGCAAGGCCCCCCACTGAAAGTGGCTTTGCCCGGCGGCGGGATAATCGGGCAGATATCCGGCGCCGATGACGCCCCCCAGCTCCCACAAGGGTTTGCTTTTGGCGGCTGCCCAGGTTTTGCCCGTAGCTAACAGGGCGAACAAGGCAAACATAGTGATCAGCAAGGTTAGGGCGACAATTAGATGGCGCAAAATCTTATTCCCGAATCTTTATCCGTCTGTATTTTGAAGACAACTGATCTACATCAGTCGCATAGCGTGCGTAAGCGCCCGGAGTTTCACCGTACTGGATGGTGACGTCAACCGTTCGGGCGTGAATGTCTTGCTTGCCAGCAGCCCGCAATCCGGGCATGGTTGCTGATATTATGACAAAAGTTGGTAATTTTTAGGTAATAACAAGACTCTAAGGTTAGTAGGGACGATCAGGGTGTTTAAGGGTTTTTGAAAAAACAGGATGATCGTCGGGCCTTGAGAAACAGGGCATATCTGAGGTGAGGCGGTTCGGGTTCAGTCGGATACGCTTTAAGCAACATGACGGGGACATCATATGTTGACCAAGGCGCGTAAGGATAAAGCTGACCGGATCAAGCAGGTCATTGCCCATCTCAACCGAAAAGTCGGCAAGAAAAAGTCGGCGAGGGTGGCTGAGCTTGTGCAGCAATTTTACGCCCGCGTGGCACCTGAGGATATCGTTTCCGCCAATGTGGAAAATCTTTATGGCGCGCCCACCAGCCTGCTGAAAGCCGCGGGTTCCCGCAAGGCCAACACACCGATCATCCGGGCCCGCAATCCGGAAGCCTCCCGCGATGGCTGGACCACCCCTCATACGGTCATTGAAATTATCAACGACGACATGCCGTTCCTGGTTGATAGCGTCACCCAGGGTTTGGCCCAGGCGGGCTATGCCGTACAACTGGCCGTGCACCCCATCGTCTTTGTAAAAAGAAATGCCGCGGGCCGCCTGAATGAATTGTTCCCCGATGATCGCGCCGGTGATGATGTCACGGTTGAATCCTGGATTCATGTCCAGGTCGAACATCAGCCTACGGCAAAAAGCTTGCGGGAAATTGAACGCCGCATGAAATCCATTCTATCAGATGTACGGGCGGCGGTTGAGGACTGGAAGCTCATGCTGGCCCGCCTGCATGAAACCATCACGACCATGAAACTGACGCCACCACCGCTGGACGCGGAAGAAGTGGAAGAAGCTACAGCCTTTCTGGAATGGATGGCCGACAACCATTTCACCCTGTTGGGCGTGCGCGAATATGAATACAGCGGTGCCAAGGGCACCGAAGCCATTCGTTTGGTGAAAGGGTCTGGCTTGGGAATTTTGCGGAACCCCAGTGCCCATGTGTTGCAAAGCGCCGGTACCCGCAGTGGTCAGATCATCACAGATGAAGTCCGCCACCTCATGAGTCAGCCGACGCCGTTGTTTGTGACCAAGGCGAATGTGCGCTCAACAGTGCACCGCGCCGTGCATATGGACTATATCGGCTTCAAACGATTTGACAAAAAAGGCCGGGTCGTCGGTGAGCGCCGCTTTATCGGCCTCTTTACCTCCGCCGCCTACAATCAGTCACCCATGGCCATTCCGTTGTTGCGCCGCCAGGTCACCAAGGCCGTGCATAATGCAGGGTTGTCGACCTCCAGTCATGATGGTAAGGCCCTGACCAATGTGCTGGAAACCTTCCCCCGGGATGAATTGTTCCAGATTGGCGAAGATGACCTGAACAATATCTCACTTGGTGTTCTGGAACTGCAGGACCGGCCACGTATCAAGGCCTTTGCCCGCCGTGATGCCTTTGGTCGCTTCGTTTCCTGTCTGGTTTATGTGCCGCGGGAAATTCACACTACGGAAATGCGCGTACGCATGGGCAAAATTGTTGCCGAGGGTTTTCATGGCCATATTTCCGCCAACTATACCCACGTTGGTGAAACACCATTGGCCCGCATTCACTTTATTATCGGCATTGATGATCCGAAAGGCGCGCCTCTTGCAGCAGATGAATTGGATGAACGTCTGCGCCGGGCGGCCCGTTCGTGGCGCGATGACCTGAAGGATGCTCTGCAGGAACATTTTGGCGAACAAACCTCACCCGAACTCTGGACACAGTACCAAACGGCTTTTGCCGCCGGTTATCGGGATGCGTTTACGGCAACCAACGCCCTGAGTGATATTGCTCGCATGGAGGAACTGACCGGCGATGTAACCCTGGCCATGCAGCTTTATCGTCCCGAAGATGCTGCGGATTCTTCCTTGCGCTTCAAGGTTTTTCACGCTGGCGGCCCCCTGCCTTTGTCCGATTGCCTGCCGGTATTGGAAAATATGGGCCTGAAGGTGGTCGATGAAAATCCACACAAGATCAAGCGGGCCGATGGCAGCCGGGTCTGGATCCATGATTTCGGTCTGGTCAGCAACAGTGGTGGCAGCGTCAGGATCGAAGCCATCCGGGAACAGTTCCAGGAAACCTTCGCCCGTGTCTGGGCCGGAGAAATCGAAAATGACGGTTTCAATCGCCTGGTGGTCAGTGCCGGTCTGCACTGGCGTGATGTTGTGGTGCTGCGCGCTTACAGCAAATATCTGCGTCAGGCCCGTATCGCCTTCACGCCGGAATATATGGAATCAACTCTGGCCGGGAATCCGGATATCGCCGCCCGCATCGTGGAATATTTTCACTTGCGCTTTGACCCGGCCAACGACCGCAGCAGTGTCGACGCCAAAAAACGGGACCGCTCTGCCGGACGTCTGCTCGCCCGCATTGCCGGATTGCTGGATCAGGTTGCCAATCTGGATGAAGACCGAATTTTGCGTCGCTTCCTTAATCTGGTCGAAAATACGTTGCGCACAAACTACTATCAGTCGGGACAAGACGGTCAGAACAAGGGTTATGTTTCATTCAAGCTGAACAGCCAGGAAATTGACGAACTGCCTTTGCCGCGCCCGCATGTGGAGATCTTTGTTTACAGCCCCAGAGTTGAAGCCGTGCATTTGCGCGGCGGTCGCGTGGCGCGTGGTGGCTTGCGCTGGTCGGATCGGCGCGAGGATTTCCGCACCGAGGTTCTGGGTTTGATGAAAGCCCAGATGGTCAAGAATGCGGTGATTGTGCCGGTTGGCTCAAAAGGCGGGTTCGTGACCAAAAACCTGCCCACATCCGGTGGCCGCGATGCCGTGATGGCAGAGGTGATCGAATGTTACCAGACCTTCCTTCGTGGCATGCTGGATGTTACCGACAACCGCACATCCAAAGGCATCGTGCACCCCGACCAGGTCGTGCGCTATGACGGTGAAGATTCTTATCTGGTCGTTGCTGCCGACAAAGGCACGGCGACTTTCTCTGATATCGCCAATGGTGTGGCCATCGATTACGGCTTTTGGCTGGGCGATGCTTTTGCTTCAGGTGGCTCGGCAGGCTATGACCATAAAGGTATGGGCATCACAGCCAAGGGTGCCTGGGAATCAGTCAAACGCCATTTCCGTGAATTTGGTATCGATACCCAAACCGAAGAATTCACCGTCGTGGGTATTGGCGATATGGCGGGTGACGTCTTTGGCAACGGCATGTTGCTGTCGCAGCATATTCGGCTGGTGGGCGCTTTCAATCATTTGCATATCTTTGTGGACCCCGACCCGGATGCCAAAAAATCCTGGACGGAGCGCAATCGCCTGTTTGAGAATCCGCGGTTACGCTGGAGCGATTATAACCAGAAACTGATTTCCAAGGGCGGCGGTATTTTTGACCGCTCTGCCAAGTCCATTCCGATTTCGGCTCAGATGAAAGCCCGTTTTGATATTCGCCGCGATAGTCTGACGCCCAACGAATTAATGCGGGCCATGTTGCTGGCCAATGTCGATCTGTTGTGGAACGGCGGCATTGGCACCTACGTCAAAGCAACACCGGAACGCGATGCCGATGTGGGTGACCGGGCGAATGATGCCTTGCGGGTCAACGGTAATGAACTTCATTGCAAGGTCATCGGTGAAGGTGGCAACCTGGGCATGACCCAGCGCGGGCGCATTGAATATGCCCTGAATGGTGGGCGGGTAAATACAGACGCCATTGATAACTCCGCCGGTGTTGATTGCTCGGATCATGAGGTCAACATCAAGATTCTGGTCGACAGTGTCGTCGCCAACAAACAGTTGCCGCTCAAGCAGCGCAATCGCTTCCTTGCCCAAATGACAGACGAAGTTGGCGAGCTGGTTCTACGGACAAACTATTTGCAGACCCAATCCATGACCAGTGCTGAAGATGCAGGTGTTGCGGCGGTGGAAGAACAGGGTCGTTTCATGCGCGCCCTGGAGCGCCGGGACCGGCTGGATCGTGAGATTGAATTCTTGCCCAATGATGAAGACCTGTCAGATCGGGTTGCCGCCAACAAGGGGCTGACACGACCTGAATTTGCCGTGGTTCAGTCCTACGCCAAAATGGTTCTCTATGATGATTTGCTGGCCAGTGATTTGCCTCAAGACGAATATTTTACCGACGATCTGATCGCCTATTTTCCGAAACAGATTCAGCGCAAACATCTCTCGGCCATTACCGGGCATAGTTTGCGTCGGGAAATTGTGGCGACCTTGATCGCCAATTCCATCGTCAATCGGGTAGGGGCAACGTTCATCAATAATGTGATGGAAGAAACCGGCCATGCTCCGGCGGACATTGCCAGAGCCTATGCAGCGGCGCGCGGAGTATTTGATTTCCGCAGCTTGTGGGCCGATATTTCTTCGCTGGACAACAAAGTAGACGCTGCCGTTCAAACCAGAATGAACCAAGCCTCAGAAGCTTTGCTGCAAGACGTTACCATGTGGATGCTGAACAACTTGCCGCAGCCCCTGGATGTTGCCCAAACCATTCGGACCTACAGTGCCGGCATTCTGCAGATCGCAGAAAATCTCGACAGCATGGTGGGTGAACTGGAAAGCGCCAGCCTGATGGCTGCTGAAGAAAGTTATGTCGTCGCCGGTGTTTCCAAGGCGTTGGCCCGCCGGGTAGCAGGTCTCGATGCCATGCGTTCGGCCTGTCATGTCGTGCATGCCGCCAACGCAAGTAACAAGGCGGTCGCGACCGTCGCACGCGCCTATTTCAGCACCGGCGCCTTTATCGGGCTGGACTGGTTGCGTTCAGCGGCCGAAAAAATCGACCCGTCATCCCATTGGGAACGCCTGGCTGTCAATGTGATCATTGAAGACCTCTATGGCCAGCAACGCGCTCTGACCCTGAAGGTGATGGACGGGGGTGGCAAGCTGTCGGGTGCCGATGCCGTACAGGCATGGGCAACCGCCAATGACGGGTCCATCGAACGGGGCGTCGGCATGATTGCTGAATTCCGCAATGTGGGGACTGTCGATATGGCGCAATTGGCTTTGGCAAACCGCCAGGTCCGGGCCATGATTGTAGGGTAGAAGTTTATTATTCGGGGGATATATGACTGAGCTTAGTGGGGAGCGCCTTCGCACATCCAAAAAAGGCATGTGGGGTTGGGCCTTGTATGACTGGGCCAACTCGCCCTACACCACCGTCATCATCACCTTTGTTTTTGGCACCTACTTTGCCAAGGGTATTGTCGGTGACGAGGTCCGTGGCCAGGAGCTTTGGGGCTATGCAGCTTCTATTGCCGGACTAATTGTCGCCATTGGCAGTCCTGTGCTGGGGGCCATTGCCGACGCAGGGGGGCCACGCAAACCCTGGCTCGCTGTCTTTACGGCGCTCTGTATTATTGGCTCTGGTATGCTGTGGTATGCCGAACCTGATCCGGGTTTCGCCCACTGGGCAATGTTCTGGGTAATTATTTCCACCGTCGGATTCGAATTCGGCATCGTCTTCAACAACGCTATGCTGCCCGATCTGGTCGCCGAGGAACGTTTGGGTCGCTGGTCGGGCTGGGCTTGGGGTCTTGGTTATCTCGGTGGCCTCAGTGCCATGATCATCGCCTTGTTGGGGTTTGTGCAGGCGGAAACCCCGTTATTCGGTCTCGACAAAGAAAACCTGGAGCATATCCGTGTCGTCGGGCCTTTGGTCGCGATCTGGTTTCTGGCCTTTGTCTGGCCCATGTTCATGTGGACACCTGACAAGGAAAAATCTTCTGCAGGCTTGGGCGAAAAAGTCTCCACAGGATTTCGCCAACTTGGTCAAACCCTGAAAAGTTTGCGCCACCATCGCAACGTCTTGCGTTTTTTGATTGCACGCATGATCTATGCCGATGGCCTGGCCACCATGTTTGCCTTCGGCGGTATCTATGCGGCAGGCACCTTTGGCATGGAACTCACAGAAGTCATCACCTTTGGCATTATCCTGAATGTCACCGCTGGTGTAGGTGCCATCTGCTTTGCCTGGATTGACGACTGGATCGGCTCAAAACCAACGATCATCATTTCCCTGGTGGGTCTGATCACCACTGCCTTCGGTGTCATTATCGTGGAAGATGTCAGTTGGTTCTGGGTCTGGGGATCATTGCTTGGCATTTTCGTTGGCCCCTCGCAAGCCGCCAGTCGCTCCCTCATGGCACGCCTGGCCCCTGCCGGGCATAGCACGGAATTTTTTGGCCTCTATGCCCTGACCGGCAAAGCCACGGCATTTCTGGGGCCCCTCCTGGTTGCTATTGTCACCGCCAGCATGGACAGCCAGCGTTGGGGCCTCGCGGTTGTTCTGGCCTTCTTTATCGTCGGCCTGGGCCTCTTGATGACAGTGCGCGCGCCGCACTCTTCGGGCGATGCGACTTAGGGCCTGTTATTCAGCAGGGTTGCTGATGGCGGCGGCGATATTATTGACGCCACCGGCAGATGCAGAACAGGTTTCCGTACCGCGCATTGAAAATGGCGTGGCAAGGCTTCGGGTCGTGCACGCGGTAAATCCGCGTTTGCCCAAGGTCACAGATCAAGAGCTTCAAACTTTGTTGGCCGTTATGCAGCGAACGGTTTCAGAGCATTTTCAAATTGAAATTAAACTCGAAGGGCCCGTTGAAATTACGGTTTCAGATTTGTTGGCCGCGATCCCGGCAAAAATTGTTACGGCCCGAAAAAACGTTATTTATGATTTCAAAACCGGCACGGGTGATCGTGAGCGCCTGCAAAAGGGCTATGTAAAAACACTCAGGCAATGGGGAACACCGCTGGCTGACCTCATTGCCTATGCGCAACCATTTTTACTTTGGCCGGTTCAGAAAAAATCTTATGAAAGCCTGGCCAAAGCCTTGGTTGAAACGCACTTGTCCAGGTTAAAAGACTGGCGCGCCCGACGTGCGGGTGACGGGGCACCTATGCTTGATAATACTTTGGTGAATGAATGGGTGATCTGGGATTTGCTCGGATATAGCAACATGCCCTTTGACGTTGTTGTCACCAATCAACCTGTCATCAGTGCTGAATACGAAGATTCAGGTTTGAATTCTGCTTTGCGCGGTGGAGTTAGCGCCGGCGGAACCAGCTATAGCAAATCGGGACGATACAAGACATATTCCTTCATCAGCACTTTCCCCTTCAGCGAATATGAATCTCTGCCCAAAGGTACATCCGATATCTCCTCACGCGATCAGGCCGTGCAGCTGGCAGGTCAATATATGGCCCACGAGATCGGCCACATGTTGATTCTGCTGGCCCACCCCTTTGACAATCCGGCATGTGTTATGCGACCAGAACCCTTGTTCCATTTTGCCGCCTGGGCGAAAAATCTGGACGCGGTCAAATGTAAGATCGGCTCCAGCCCGGCCATGAAACCAGGGGCCGCAAAAATAGGGTATCACCCTGACTGGTAATTATTCCGCTACCGTGACGACAGCCGTACCGCTGCAAGTAACCATCAACATGCTGCCGGTCTCGCCGACGGTTTCATAATCCAGATCAACGGCAATGATCGCCGTGGCCCCCAGGCTTTCCGCTTCGTCCTGCATTTCCTGCAAGGCGACATCACGGGCGTCTTTCAACACTTTTTCGTAGCCACCCACCTGGCCACCCACGACGTCGCGGATTTTTGCGAAAAAGTCTCGCACAAAGTTCGCCCCCATAATGGCCTCACCCGAGACAATGCCCCGATATTCTTGCACCCGCTGGCCGTCAATATTTGATGTTGTTGAGATGATCATTGCATTTAATCCTGATACTAGTGCCGGAAATGGCGCATGCCGGTAAAGACCATGGCGAGGCCGGCTTCGTCAGCCGCGGCGATAACTTCATCGTCGCGCATGGAGCCACCTGGCTGGATGACGGCTGTGACACCGGCTTCAGCCGTGATGATCAGGCCGTCTGCGAAGGGGAAAAAGGCGTCCGATGCGGTGACGCTACCGCGTGTCAGGGGTTCGGGATGGCCTGCTTCCTTCGCGGCATCTTCAGCTTTTCGGGCGGCAATGCGGGCAGAATCAATCCGGCTCATTTGTCCGGCCCCGACGCCTACCGTGGCCCGGTCCTTGGCATAGACAATGGTGTTTGACTTGACGTGCTTGGCCACCGTGAAAGCAAAGCGCAGGTCGGCAAGTTCGGTTTCTGTGGGCTGTCGTTTGGTCACCACCTTAAGGTCGAGGTCGGCAACCCGTCCCGCATCGCGCGTCTGCAAAAGATAGCCCCCAGCAAGTGACTTCATGGTCATGCCGGTGGCTTTTGGGTCGGGCAGGCCTCCCGTCAGCAACAGGCGCAAGTTTTTCTTGGCGGCAATAATTTCACGGGCGGCGTCATCGGCATCGGGGGCGATGATAACTTCTGTGAAGATGCCCGATATCTCTCTGGCAGTAACTTCATCCAATGGCCGGTTCAAGGCGATGATACCGCCGAAGGCACTGACCGGATCACAAGCCAGGGCATTCAGATAGGCCTCCCGCATGTTGCTGCCAAGCGCCACACCACAAGGGTTGGCGTGCTTGATGATGGCACATGCCGGGGCCTCTGTTGGGTCAAATTCACTGACCAGTTCAAAGGCTGCATCGGTGTCATTCAGATTGTTGTAGGACAGCGCCTTGCCCTGGATTTGGGTGGCCGTGGCCACGCCGGGGCGAGTGCTGGCATTGGTATAGAACGCCGCTTCCTGATGGGGGTTTTCACCATAGCGCAAAACCTCCTGACGCTGGCCTGCAACCACCAGACGGTCGGGGAAAGTGTCGCCTTGTTGGTCAGCGAACCAGCCCGCGATGGCCGCATCATACGATCCGGTGCGGGCATAGGCCTTGGCGGCAAGCTTGCGGCGCAGCTCATGCGGTGTCGCACCTTCGTTATCCTGCAGAGCGGCGATCACATCGGCGTAATCTGCGGCATCGACAACGACGGTAACAAAATCATGGTTCTTGGCGGCAGAGCGGATCATGGCCGGGCCACCGATATCAATATTTTCGATGCAGGTCGCAAAATCTGCACCTTTGGCGACGGTCTCTTCAAAGGGATAAAGGTTGACCACGACCAGATCGATCTGGCCGATATCATGGGCGGCCATGGCGTCCGTATGTTCCGCCTTGTCGCGCAGGGCCAGAATCCCGCCGTGGACTTTTGGGTGCAGGGTTTTGACGCGGCCATCCATCATTTCCGGAAAGCCGGTATAATCGGCAACTTCGCGCACGGGCACACCGGCATCGGCCAGCATTTTGGCAGAACCACCGGTCGAAAGTATTTCGACATCACGGGCTGCCAGAGCCTGGCCGAGCTCAACAAGGCCGGTTTTGTCAGAGACGGATACAAGAGCACGTTTGATAACGACTTGGTCGCGGGACATGTGGAAAACTCCGGGGGATGAGAATACTATTCAGAATTTGACTTGATCAGATCACTTTCAAATTCGGGGACAAAAGTTTTGATGAGTTGCAGGGTCTTGTCTGTCTGGCGGGCCGAAGCGGACTCGTTCAGTTGATCCAGCAAAGACTTCAGGTCGTCGTATGAGATGGTTCGCGGTGCGGCCAGCATGATACCTTCGTGGCCGGTTTGCACCAGCTGTTCGGCATCATGAAACAGCTCTTCATATAATTTTTCGCCGGGCCTAAGGCCGGAAAATTCAACAGCAATATCTTTGTCCGGCTGCAGGCCGGACAAGCGGATCATCTGGCGCGCCAGGTCCTGAATGCGTACAGGCTCACCCATATCCAACACAAAGACTTCACCCTTGTTGCCATGCGAGCTAGCGTCTGCGGCGTCTTCTTCCGGAATGGCACTGGCTTGCAAAACCAACTCAACAGCCTCGCCGGTCGTCATGAAATAGCGCGTAATTTCCGGATGAGTGACGGTCAAAGGTCCACCTGCCGCCAATTGGCGTTGAAACAACGGCACGACTGATCCGGTGGAGCCCAGCACATTGCCAAACCGCACGGTGACATATCGTGTGTCGCTTGGGCTGGTGCGGGCCAGGTTCAGGCTTTGGCAAACCATCTCGGCGATGCGTTTGGTGGCGCCCATGACATTGGTCGGGTTCACGGCCTTGTCGGTGGAAATCTGCACCATGGTACCGACCTCGTGCACCCGACAGGCTTCCGCCACATTATAAGTACCAAGGCAATTGGTAAGAGCGGCTTCGTTGGGATTGCGCTCGTTCAGGGGCACATGTTTGAAGGCCGCAGCGTGAAAAACGATATCGGGGCGATCCGTGGCAAAGACCTGATTCAATCGGGCGGTATCGCGCACATCGCCCAGCACAGCTTCGCGCGGGACATCGGCTTGTTTTTCCGACATCTCCATATCAATGCGATAAAGATTGTATTCGCCGTTATCCAGCAAGGTCATGTGGGCGGGACCAAAGCCGGCGATCTGGCGCACAAGTTCCGATCCAATCGTGCCACCGGCCCCTGTAACCAAAACCCGTTTGTCGGCGATCAGCCGTGCCATGGCGTCGCGATCCAGCACCTTGCGGGGGCGGCCCAGCAAATCAGCAATATCGATGGCCTGCAATTGCCCGTCTGTATCAAGTAGTCGGGGTCTGGCGGCACCGTCATTACTGTCAGCAAAGTCGGTCAATTTAGGCACTCGCGCCAGGGTCAGGCCCCAGGCCTCGGCCTTGTCCAGTAAGTCGCGCACTATCGGACCTGCGATGCGTTCACTGGCGATGATCAGACGTTGTGGGCGCTGACCCTTTTTATCAAGAGTCTTGATCACCTGTTCAAGTTCGGCAATCGTCGCCATCACACGGACGCCTCGAATATCACGGCCAACGCGATTGGGTTTGTCATCCACAATGCCAACAACCCGGTAGTTGGCGTTGCGGCCGCGAGACTGATCGCGAATGAACATCTCGGCTTCGTCGCCTGCCCCCAGCAACAGAACTGGAATGCGCGTGTCGGCGTTGCGTTCGAAGGCTGCACGCCAGTTACCATCTTTTAAGGCGCGATACAAAAAACGTGGCCCGGCCAACAGGAATATCAATAAGGGCCAGTTGATCAGCAACGCTGTGCGCGGGAAATCCTGCAAGCGAGTGGCGACAAACATGATGGCCAGGAACACCAGGATCGACAGGGTAACCGCCTTGACGATGGCCACCAGATCATTGAACGAGGCATAATACCAGATGCCGCGATATAGCCCGGCACGCCAGAAGGCAATGAAACAGACAGTGGTAAAGACAACGGTTGCCGGCCACAAAAAGCCTGGCGACTGTGGGGCGCCATAGGTGTAATAGCGCACCAGCACCGACACCTCGAACGACAGGGCCGCCATAAAAATGTCGTGCAGGGCCACAATTGCAATGCGCCGGTTCAGCAGCAAAGATAAGACTCCGGGTCACAGGTCATGAAACAGCCATCATGATTTGAATTTTCTTGTGGCCAAATACCACAACAAAGCCATAACTACCACTGCTGCGATCACGCTCAGCAAGATTGTTTGTGCCGGAAGGGCTGCCAGGGTCGCCGCCAGATCAATCAGGACAATATTGCAAAGCAAGATCATGATCAAAATATGGCGGTGGGCTTTGGTGCGCCGCACCCCATCGACCCCTTCAAGGGCTTGAACAGCTTGTTGATAAAAATGACTGCGATGGGCCTGCCAGATTTTCTCACCGCGAAACAGCCGCTTGAACAAAGTGACCGTCGCATCTGCCGTATAATAAAGTGGCAGGATCAAGCCAACCGCCAAAAAGCCTTGCGAGGCTGAGACCAGCAGCACCCAGCCCATGATGAACCCGAGCGGGATGGCACCCACATCCCCCATAAAGACACTGGCAGGTGGCCGGTTCCAGGCAAAAAACCCGAGGCTGACACCCGCCAGGGCGGCACCAACAAGGGCCAGGGGGGCATAGTCCGAATTGCCGAGAACCAGGCCAAATATGATGGCGAGGCCTGCACCGACGCTGCCGGTTTCCAGCGCCGTAATACCATCGGTGCCATCCATGAAATTTGTCAAATTAATGAACCAGAGCCAGGCGATACCGGCCACCAGGTGATCTACCCAGGCGGGTAACAGGTCCTGAAAGACAGGTGTATCTTGTGGTAACAAGGCGATACCCGCGGCCACAGCCATGATCTGTGCCAAAAACCGGGGTGCTGCTGGCAGGGTGTAAAGGTCATCGGCCCAGGACACAATGCCAAGGCAGGCCGCCAGAAACAGGGTGCCCGCCAGACCCCGGGCCATGTCTGCATTTTCTGGCATCTGATCATAAATAATGCCACCGCCAACGACCAGTAAGGCAGCGACCACACCAATACCACCGCCACGGGGTGTGGCGACTGTGTGGCTGGATCGTTCATTGGGCAGGTCAAGGATTGCCCGCCGGCGCAACCAGGTCAGGGCCAGACGCGTGCCAATCAGAGACAGCACCGCAGCGGCCAAAAAGGTGAATAAAAGGGTCTGTCCGAACATGCCTTGTTATAGCCGGAACCGACAGTCAGGGGAACCAGGACCCTCTTCTAAAGGGTCTGGGTGTCCGGCTCCAGATCGCTGGTTTGCAGCATTGTCAGCAGGCCCATTACGCCCAGCGAGGCAATCCACCAGCTTTGCCAAATCCCAAAGGACAGGCAAACAATGGTTAAAGCACCTGCCAGTGCAGCCGTGGCACCTGCCCGGTTTAGGGCGCCGAATTTGCGCAAGCCCAAAAGGCAGATCAAAATCAGGGCAGCCATCAAGGCGGCACCCGGTGCGCCCAGTTCCAGCCAGACCTGCAAAACACCATTGTGGGGATGCAGCGGCATATAGGTTTCTGCCAGGACTTTCGATCCCTTGATAGTGTTGTTGCCACCAGGGATGTTGCGCGAAGAATCCAGACCCCAGCCGGTGAAAGGTTTGTCGGTGATGTTTGTGGCCGTGAACTCCCAAATCTTGATCCGATGCAGGGCGGAATGTTTCAGGGCCGGGAAGTTTGCTTCAATCTGTGCCTCGCTGATGACTTTCAGGGGCAGGATGGGGGCCACCAGGACGCCGATGACGACCAGGGCGGCCAGAACATTGATACCGTTTTTACCGGTCACCATGGTCAAAAAGAACATCAAGGTTGTGATGCCCAGGGCCAGTTTGGCTGAATCTCCTTCGCCTTGAAAGATAATCACAAAGGCAGCCAGGACTGTCAAAGTCGCGGCCAGTTTCTTCTGTTGTTGCCACAACCAAATGATCGAGGGCCAAAGGGTGATCGCGACCATGCCCAAACTGGCGTTAAAGATTGTTTGCGGCCGGTATGGCAAGCCGCCTGGATAGTTTCGGAAAATCCGGGCAAGCGGCATGTCCAGGAACAGTTCCATGGCCAGCAAACAAAGCGCGAGCCACAAGCCACGAACCGCCCACTTGCCAACTTGTTCCCGGTCTTGGGCCGACAAACGACGTGCAGACCCGGCGGCGACAACGATACCGACAAACAACAAGGTGATTGACGTCCAGGTATCGAGGGCATCGCGTATATTCAAGGCCCACAAGGTACTGGCAGCAGACCAGAACAATGCCAGCACCAGAATGATTGCCAGAGGACTGCGGAACAGATTTGCTAATTGTTTGTCACGGGCGGCGATGATCAAAAGGCCAAGCCCTGTCAGACCCAACAGGATTACTTCGCCCTTGGGGGCATAGACGCTGAGCGGTAACACCAGCAGGCAAAGGAAACTCAATATTTTCGCGGAGAGGGAGTAAGTTGGCATCAACTGATCTCGTTATAAACGGCAAGGGAATCGGCGACGAATTTTTGCACTGAAAAGGAGGCTTCTGCAATGGCCCGGCCCTTCTTCGCCATGCGCTGGCGTTTACCTGCATGGGTGACCAGGTCAGTGATAGCAGCTGCCGTGGCGGCACCGTCACGGGCCGGGACCAGCAATCCATTTACGTCATGCTGGACTATTTCTCGACAACCTGGCACGTCGGTGGTGACAATGGCCCTGCCGCTGGCGGTGGCCTCAATAAGAGTACGCGGCAGGCCTTCCCGATAGGATGGCAGACAGACGATGTGACAGTCCCGAAAGACGGCGGGCATGTCGCCGGAAAACCCTTGCCATTCGATCAGGCCCTTTGCTTCCCATTGGCGCACGGCTTCTTCGCCAATGTCGGTTGGGTTGTCAGCGTCGGTGCGGCCGACTAAACGAAAGGTCGCTTCAAGGCCGTTTTCTTTGCAACGTTTTGCGGCGTCGATAAATTCATGCAAACCTTTGTCACCGATCAGGCGGGCCGGAAAGGTGACAACCGGTTTGCCCGCAGGCTCCGGCGTGACGGCAAAGCTTTCCAGATCCACCCCACAGCCTTTGATCATGTGCACCGGGGTATTGCCGATCAGACTATGTTGGCGGAACAAGGCTTCATCATCCGGGTTCTGAAAGATCGCCCGGGCATTTTTGTGACCCATGCCAAAGCCATAAAGTCCCAGCACAATCTTGCGCAGAATTCTGGTTTTCAAGGTATCGCGCAAAAACAAAAACCCGAGACCAGTTACCGCCACAACCAGGGCCGGCACGCCGCGCAGGCGGGCAACAGCACCGCCATAGGCACCCGGCTTCATGGTCACCGCATGCACCAGATCTGGTTTGATGTCGCCCATTAGCCGCCAGTAGGCCGCCAGCAATTTCAGTTCTGCGACGGGATTGGTGCCGCCGCGGGCCAGGGGGACATCATGGTGGATCAGGCCTTCTGCTTTGATACGGGCAACGGCTTGCGTCTCAAAGGGCACAGCAACATGCACTTCCCAGCCCGCCGCCCGCGCGGCAATGCCGACAGACAAACGATGGGTGATAAAAAACGGCGCATCGTTTAACAATAACAGTAGACGTTTTGATTTGCCTTGTGCCATGGCTAAAGGTTTTTCCCTTCGGCCCAGGCCTGGAACATCAGCACATCCCACAAATGATGCTGCCAGTTGCGTTTGCCAGAAAGATGTTCGGACCATTTCTTGCGAATGGGTGCCGCATTGAAATAGCCCCCTTCATCCAGGCGCTTTTCATCCAGCAAATTTTCCGCCCAATCCCTTAAAGGCCCGCGCAACCAGTCGTGAATGGGCAAGGCAAAACCCATCTTGGGGCGCTCGATCAATTCTTTCGGCACGTGCCGGTAAAGGACATTTCGCAATACGCGCTTGCCCACACCGCCGCCGGTTTTGAAGGCCATGGGCAAGGTCCAGGCAAAGGCCGCAACACGATGATCGATCAGGGGTACGCGTGCCTCCAGCCCCACGGCCATACTGGCCCGGTCAACTTTGGTCAGGATGTCGTCGGTCATATATGTCACGGCATCAAGATACATCATCTGTTGGGTAATGTCGGGCAGGTCCGGCCAGCGGTCCTGTTGCTCAACAATGGTTGTGGCGGGCGAGGCATTTTTCATGACCTGTTCATCAGGCCGCCAATGGCCGACCAGGCCGCGATAAATTTCCGCTTCCGATCCGGCGGCCAGAATACCCGCCATCTTGTGTAACTTGTCGCCTGGATTTCGTTGCCGCAATTTGCCGGGCAGGATTGGTCCCAGGGCGTCGAACATCTGGTCCCAGGTTTGCGGCGATAAAGCGGTCAGTCCCGCACTTAAGGATTGGGTTAAGGCGCGCGGCAACTTGTTTGTGCGTCGGGCAATGGCGTCGACCCACATATAGCGGTTGTAGCCGCCAAACAATTCATCACCACCGTCACCCGACAGACAGACCACCACATCCCGCCGGGCCATTTTGGATACCAGATAAGTTGGTAACTGTGACGAATCGGCGAAGGGTTCATCATAAAGTGTTGGCAGCTTCGGCACGACTTCCAGGGCCTTGGCCGGGTCGATATAAAGCTCCGTGTGGTCGGTCCCCAGATGCTGGGCGACGGCCTTGGCATGACGGGCTTCGTTGTAGCCTTCATCATGAAAGCCGATCGAAAAGGTTTTTACCGGGTTGGGATTCAGGGATTGCATCAGGGCGGCGACGGTGGAGGAATCAATCCCGCCCGACAGAAAAACACCCAGGGGCCTGTCAGCCACCATGCGATCACCGACGGCACTGCGCAACAATTCTTCCAGCTGGTCGGTGGCCTGTTCTTCCGTGCCGGTGAACGGATTGTTCATGCCATCGCGGACCACGTCTGCTAATGACCAAAAAGTTTTAACAGGCGGCAAGAAACCTCGCTCAGCCGTTTTTGTGTCGATGGTCAGGCTGGCACCAGCGACCAGTTTTTGCACGCCTTTGTAAATGGAGTGCGGGGCTGGAATGCAATTGCGTACCATATAAAGCGCCAGCGCATTTTGATCGATCTCCCGTTTAAAAACAGGGTGTGCTTCAAGGGCCGATAACTCTGAGCCAAACATAAACACGCCGCCAACCCAGCCATAATAAAGCGGCTTGATCCCAAGGCGATCTCGGGCAAGGGTCAGGGACCTGGTTTCGCGATCCCACAAGGCAATGGCAAACATGCCGGTACAGCGCTGAATGGTGGCTTCAAAACCCCATTCGACAATGCCGGCCAGTACAACTTCGGTATCCGAATGGCCGCGAAAGCTGTGGCCTTTTGTTTCCAGTTCCCGGCGCAACTCGGCAAAATTATAGACTTCGCCATTATAAGCCAGGACATATCGCCCATTGGCAGAGGCCATGGGTTGAGCCCCGTCTTTCGACAAATCGATGATCGCCAGGCGGCGATGGCCAAGGGCAAAGCCGGACGTCTCATCGATCCAGATGCCGTGACCATCCGGTCCGCGATGGGCAATTGCCGCAGCCATTCCAGTCACAACTGATGTCAGCTTTTGATCGCTGCTATCCCGCGCCGGGTCAAAAAATCCGGTGATCCCGCACATCAGATTTGTTCTTCGTTAAAGATTTGTTTCTGGCTAAACAAGTGACGGCACCGCCGGGCGGGTTGGCAACTCCGCGCCATCAATCCACATGTCGAACCACAGTTCCATCATCAACAAGGTCCAAAGTTGATAATGATGTTCCGCTTCACCAGAAACATGTTGCTGGATCATGGTCTCCACAACACTTGAATTAATCATGCCGCGCTGGCGGGCTTTTTGACTGAGTAAGTGATCGGCCAGATAATCTTTCAGATCTTCCCGGAACCACTTTTTGATCGGCACACCAAATCCCATCTTGGGCCGGTCGATTAAGTCGGTAGGTAGTAATGGCCGGGCGATGTCTTTCAGCAGGGATTTCAGTTGCCAACCCTTGAGATGTTCTTTGCCGGGAATGCGGGCGGCCATCTCCATCAACTTGTGATCCAGGAACGGCGCGCGGGCCTCAAGGCCATGGGCCATGGAGGTGATATCTACTTTTGCCAGCAAGTCGTTGGGCAGGTAAGTATGGATATCGGCCCAGGCGGCACGTGACGCCGGACCAGTATCTGCCGCAAATAATCCATCGAGCAAGTCACCTGCATCATCTGGCAACAAGGGAGCAAGGGCCGGGCCATAAAGGGACTGTTTCTGGCCTGTATCGAACATGCCGATCCATTTCAGATACCGCGCACTTTCGCTGCTTGTACTGTCGCGGGTTAGTCGTCTTAATAATTTAAGCGCACCGGGTCCGGATGCACCCTTGCCGATCAGGGCCGAGAATAATTGACGCAAAGGTGCGGGCACCTGATTGTAAATGCCTTCGGCTTTGGTGGCTTGATAGCGTTTGTAGCCGAGAAAGTTTTCATCGCCGCCGTCACCACTAAGGGCGACCGTCACATGCTGGCGTGTCAGGGCGCTAACATAATAAATTGGCAAGGCAGACGAATCGCCGAAGGGCTGACCAAACTGCCAGACAAGCGAGGGCAGCACAGACATGGCATCAGGCTCAACAACAAATTCATGATGCTCGGTACCATAGCGTTCCGCCACAGCGCGGGCATAGGGACGTTCGTCAAACTCATCGTGATTGAAGCCGATGGAATAGGTTTTGACCGCCCCGGCACTGTGCTTGGCCATCAGGGCCACGATCACACTGCTGTCGATGCCGCCCGACAAAAAGGCCCCCAACGGCACATCTGAAATCAGGCGCATGCGAACGGCTTCTTCCAGTTCAGCAGCGATTTCTTCTTTGGCATCGCTGCGATTGAAGGTTCCGCCTTTGTGTGGCTGTCCGGGTACCGGCAATTGCCAGTAACGCCGGGTACGAAACTGCCCGTCCGGCATTACGGTCAATGTATGCGCAGGAGGTAATTCTTCCACCCCTTCAAATGCTGAGTTGGGCGGCATGACATATTGATAGGTCATGTATTGATGCAGGGCTTGCAGATTTGCTTTACGGGGAAAACCAGGCCAGGTCAAAATGGATTTGATTTCCGAGCCGAATAAAAAGACTTCACCGAAGCGGGCAAAAAACAAGGGCTTTTGACCGACGCGATCCCGCGCCATAAACAAACGCTTTTCGCGCTCGTCCCACAGGGCAAAGGCAAACATGCCGCGCAAACGATCTACAACCGCTTCACCCCATTCGCGATAACCGTTCAGGATAACTTCGGAATCTGTTTCGGTGCGGAAATGATGACCGGCGGCGCGCAATTCTTCCCGCAGTTCGCGATAATTGTAGATCTCACCATTATACGTCAGCACGTAGTGGCCCTGCACGTCGTGCATGGGCTGGCGACCAGCTTCCGAGAGATCAATGATGGCGAGGCGCGTATGGGCAAGGCCGGCATGACTATCGTGCCAGATATCACTGCCATCCGGCCCGCGATGGGCGATCAGACGGGCCATGCGATGCAGCGTTTGTTCAATGCCCAGCGCATTGGGAAAAGGCGTGATGGAAACAACCCCGGCAATACCACACATATCAGATTTTATCCTCGGCTGGTTTCCGGGCAACCACTACCACATAAGGTGATGCAAAGGCAGTTGCAGGCAGTTTAATACCCATGGTTTCCAGCCACCAGAACAATCGGGTTGTGGCGTAAAGGCTGCCGTTTATCAATAGCTGGAACAAACGCGGGGCCTTTTGATCGAGAAAACTGACATTCAGGTTGGCAAACATCAGATAATGACTGTCCAGCACTTCCAGCCCGGCGTCCAGGTGCGCTCGCGCCAGCATTTCGCGTGTCATGGGCACGTGCATGTCATAGACCCGCCGGTTGATCACTTTGACGATGGCCCCGTTCAGGCCAAACATATTAGGAATTTCACTGACAATCAGACCGCCTGGTTTGGCGAAGGCAGCACAACTGGCGACGCAGGCAGCCGTATCTGTAAAATGTTCCACCAGGCCAAAAGATGTGACGACATCGAAACGTTCCAACATATCTGATGGCGGCGCAAATATATCACCTTCGCGGATATCGCCGCTGATATTGTCACGGGCGAGCAGGGCTTGTGCTTGTTGGCAACCGGTTTGGGAATAATCCAGACCGCCAATTTCCAAACCAAAGCGGCGGGCAAACCACGGCAGCCAAATGGACCTCCCGCAGCCCAGTTCAATTACGTTGGCTTTATTTGTTTCAGTTTTAAGGAAGCGGTCGAAAACACGGGAGAAAAAGCGATCAAAGCAACGGGTCAAATGATCTCGAACAGCCTGGCCATCACTGACCATAGGGTCGGGCATGTCCATGCCACCCCAAACCGTTTCCCAGTGATCTACCTTGGCCTTGTCGACCTGTTTTTCCTGATTCATTCCGTAATATTTCCGCGCCATTACAGGGCTGAGGCCTGGTTACAAGGCAAAGACCCGTCCGGCTCTTCCCTTGATCAGTTTACTAACATGGTTGTCGCACAAAAAGTAGGCTGGAACTTTGCTGTAATTTCATCAATAAAGGGTGACGTTTGAAGGACTTCGCATGATTGAAGCTAAATGACCGCGACCAAAAGCCATTCCCTGTTTCGATCCACCGCCATCGTTGGCGCGGCATCTGTGCTGCCCAAGGCTATGGTGTTGGTCAAGGATGTGGCCATTGCGGCGGCCCTTGGGCGGGGCGATGCTCTTGAAGCCTATTTACTGGCCTTGGCTATTCCTACCACCCTGGGTATTGCAGCCACTGCGGCTATGGCGCCGGTCCTGGCACCCGTCTTCATGCGTCTGCAACAGGATGCCAGCAAAGGTGCTGGCGAAATCCGGGATGTCTTGCGACAGGCAACCCTTGGACTGACACTGTTCTCGGTGGTGGTCTTTATCCTGATGTGGTTGTTTCGAGACGGTATCGTTGATCTGACAGCGCCCGGCTTCGCGCCCGAAAAAAAGGCCATGATGTCGGCGGTTCTGCCGGTGCTGGCGGCCAGTTTACTCTTTTCAAACCTCGCCGGGCTATGGTCGGGAGTTCTGATTGCCGAACGCCGCCTTGCCCTGGCAGTGATCACCCCCGCGGCTGTTCCCTTTACGATCCTGCTGGCCATATTTTCAGGCAACATGACAGCGGACGCCGATGTTCTTGCCTGGGCGACCTTGTGCGGTGCTGTTATCCACGCGGCTCTCACGGGCTGGGTTGTGCAACGGCGTGGCTGGCTGGTGGGGCCAGGCTGGCCTGCCGGGCTGTGGCGTCGCGAAGGACAGGGTCTGTTTCAACAATATGTCATTCTGGTGGTAGGCAGCCTGACCATGGCGGCGACCGATCTGGTCGACCTTAGCATGGCGGCTTCCCTGAATGCCGGCGATCCGGCTGCGGTCAGTTTTGGCGCAAAAATAACCATGATCGTCACGGTATTCGGGGCGGGCATGTTGGGCACCAGCACCTTGCCGCATTTTGCCGATCTGGCCCAGCGGGATCGCCAGGCCTTTATTCAAAGCGTCAGAAAGGTCGCCATCACAGTTGCCTTGATCGGGGCTTTGGGCACGGTTTTCATTGCCTTGTTCGGCGAAATGCTGGTGTCCCTGATTTTTGAACGGGGCCGTTTTGGTGAAGACGACGTGAAGGCGGTGGCCGCCGTGAACTTTATGTTTGCCTTTCAGGTGCCGTTTTATCTGGCGGGCATTGTGTTGGCACGGGCGATTTCTGCCATCGGCGAAAACAGGTTTCTGACCATCGGTGCGGTGATCAACCTGACCGTCAATATCGTGATGAACTACATCTTGATGCAATATATGGGGGCGGCAGGAATCGCCCTGTCCACGTCCCTGATGTATGTGGTGTCCTGTCTGTTTTTGCTGGTCATGCTATGGCGCACGCTCCGCAAACCGGGTGTTGCCTGAAGTGCGACCCGGAGGAGTTCTGAAGGGCGTAGCAATCAGATTTCGGCGCTGATCGAATCCAGGGGCAGGTGTACCCTTACGGATCCGCCCATCAGGTTCAACAAGACAAACACCCGCTCGTCATCACTGGAGCACTGAAATAGTCCGACGTGATCGCTAAAGGCTCCGTCTGCCACACGAACCTGTTGTCCGGCCTTGAATTTTGCTGTCATGCCCATTGTCACAAGGCCATTTTCGTCTTCTCGCTGACGAATTTCCTCAATCATGCGATCATTCACTGTGCCCAGTTGATTGCCAAAGCTCAGCACATATTCGACACCGGGCGAATAAGCCATGGCCGGACGTTCACCCTTGCTGACATCTGCGCGGGCGAAGATATAGCGCGGAAACAAAGGCATCTTAACCATTTCGACCTTGCGCGCATGACTACGGCGCTTCAGATAGCGTGGCAAATAAACTTCCAGGCCGCGCTCTTCAAGATTGGTCCGGGCCCAGACTTCTTCGCGGGGCTTGGTATAAAGGGCATACCAACGTTTCATGAGGTATCTCCCCACATGGCAGATGGCTCAATTTCTTCTGGTGCGAAGCCCAATAAAGGCGGCACGATAATGTGATCTCGCGGCAGGGCATCACCCAGCGATAAATACGCTCGTTGCGGCTTCGAAACGTCTGTGATCAAGGCGGCATCAACGGCATCGAAATTTGACATATCCTGCGCCAGGGGCACATGCAAAAAAGACGTTCCAGTTGATCGGGCATCAAGCACGCCAACGACGGTTACCCCGTGTTGCAAGGCACACAGCAACGCGATTTCGGCCAAGTCACCAGTGCCAACCAGGACAACTCTGTTCCAGTTATGGGCCGCACAATTTGCCAACCCATCATCACATTCGCTGCGGGCATGGCGGTAAAAATCGAAGGACCGCTTAAGATATCCGGCCGTCAGACGGCTTTTTTCGGAAAATCCCTTGGGCGTTAGATAATAGGCATAACGATTTGCCGGCGCCTGCGCCACCTTGACCAAACCTTTGCGTACACAGCGCTTGAGATAAGCATTGGTTAAACCCAGAGCGATACCGAGATCACTGGCCATTGAACGTTGCGACGCTTGCGCATTTTCATGCACAGCGTTCAGCAAATCGAGCGTAATCCGGTTTTCGGCTTCCGCACTTTGCTCTGATGTGGTGGAATTATCGGCCACCGACAGTCCCCTGGCTTGCTTCCCGTTTGGGAAGGCGATAAAAGGTTGGTTATCTTGCGTTCGTGGTGTGAACACTATTACGTTCACAGGGTGAACGTCAAGCCTTGTTCATAGTGTGAACATATGCCAAAAATTGAATATCACGTGATGCTATTCACTTGATTTGCAAGGCCAGTGCACAAATAGAAGTTCGCGAATTGGAAGTGCGCCGGGAACGGAGATATCCACAATGACTAACTCACCACAAATCGCTGTGATTGGCCTGGGCTATGTGGGTTTGCCTCTGGCCGTTGCTCTGGCAAACAAGTTCCCGGTCACCGGGTTTGATGTCAATGCCGAACGGGTTGCGGAACTTAACGGCGGCAAGGACCGCACAGGCGAAATCAACGCTGATGTGCTGCAGGCCAGCTCCCTTGCCCTGACCCTTGAAACGAGTGACATTCGCGATTTTGATATCTATATCGTTACGGTACCAACGCCCGTTGATGCGGATAATGTGCCTGACTTGTCGCCGGTGCGGGCGGCCTGCAAAACCGTGGGCGGGGTCCTCAAAAAAGGATCAATCATTGTTTTTGAGAGTACGGTTTATCCCGGCGTCACTGAAGATATTTGTGGACCTGCCCTGGAAGAAATATCCGGCCTGAAATGCGGTGTGGATTTTTATCTGGGCTACAGTCCGGAACGTATTAATCCCGGTGATACCGTGCATACGGTGGACAAGATCATCAAGGTTGTTGCCGGCCAGACGCCAGAAATTGCTCAACAACTAGCCGATATGTATGGCGCTGTTATTACGGCCGGGACCTTCATCGCCGCCAATATCAAAACCGCCGAGGCCGCCAAGGTAATAGAAAACGCCCAGCGCGATATCAACATCGCCTTTGTGAATGAAGTTGCAGCCATTTTTCATAAATTGGGTATTTCAGCCCATGATGTGTTGGAGGCAGCGCGCACCAAATGGAATTTCCTGCCCTTTGAGCCTGGCCTTGTGGGCGGCCATTGCATTGGCGTTGATCCTTTTTATCTGGCCTACCGGGCCAAGGAAGTCGGTCACAATCCGGAAGTTATCCTGGCGGGACGCCGGATCAATGACTCCATGGGTGTATTTGTCGCTGACGCCATTGCGGACAAAATGGCGGCGGTGGATTTGCAAGGGCCTGTACTTTTGCTGGGCCTGACCTTCAAGGAAAATGTACCGGATTTACGCAACACCAAGGTTGTCGATGTGGTCGCTGGTCTGAAAGCACGTGGTCTTGAAGTTGATGTGCATGATGCCATGGCCGATCCAGCTGAGGCGCAAACCTATTATGGTATCGACCTGATTTCAGATATCGAAGACGGGAAATATGCCTGCGTCATCGGGGCGGTTCCCCATGATGATTATCGACAAATGGCGGCTGACAAAATTGTCGCCATGGTCGCCCCTGGTGGTCTGATCGCAGATATCAAAGGTATGTGGCGCAAGATGGATTTACCGGACGGCTATCACCGCTGGCAGCTTTAAGAAGTTTTTCTGAAAACAAACTCATCACAACCGGCACCAAAAATTCCGATACCGCCAGGCCGGGTGATGGACCGGACCAGTGAATAACCTTTGGGTTCCACATAGGTGATTAATGCCTCAGGTGTGATTGATTCGTAGGGATATCCACCCATCCAGTCGTGGATATCGTGATAGTAACTCATGCCGCGGTCGGACTGATAATTATCGACATAGTTCTTGAAGTTGATGCCCTTGGCGATGCAGCCCGCACGGAAGATGGCAACAAACAATCCACGCAAGAATTTTCGGATACCTTCTGGTGCGCCGGTATAAAATTTCTTTTCGATTTTCCAGAGCCAGCACAAGGCTGTCTTGCGATAGAGCGCCAAACACACCAGGCCGGAAGGGCTAACCTGGTCCAGGGCCTTGTCGATCGCGCCGAACATATCACCGGTGTGATGCAATACGCCCCAGGAATAAACAATATCAAAGCCCTCTGTCTCCAGATCAAAAACGCTTTTTTCTTCGCTTTTCCAGTTCTGGTCAGGGGCAAAATTTTGCAAGACTGAAGAGGTTGTCTTGACTGAGTTTGGGTCGATGTCGGTCGCGTAAACTTCTTTCGCGCCCAGGCGCAAGGCCGACAATGTGTGGATACCCGATCCCGATCCGATTTCAAGAAAGGACCGGTCTGCCAGTTCCTCTTTTGTCAGCAATCGTTCCATGCTTGTCATGGCTCGTTTAACATGGGTTTCGTCAAGACTGGCGGCATAATCCTGCCAGTTTTCACCGAATTCAAAATGTCGGGAGACGTCTTTGAGGTCGTTTGTCATAGCCAAAAACCAGAGAAAAGCATCAGGAAAAAAATCGGGAAATTATGTCAGGCGTTACCAGCAGGCTTGTCGGTATTTTCCAGTTCGCGCTTCAAACCGGCTTCACCTATTTCTTTGGCCTTTTCCAGACGGGCGCGAACTTGCGGCGGCAGGTCTTCGCGCTGCAACGCCTCATTTGCGCCCTTGATCAGGGCCAGTGAATTTGTCAGCTGTTTTTTATCCGACGCCATAGTTACCCGCTTCAGATGTTATCCGTTTCAACAAACGAAATTACCCGTTTCAACAAATGGATATGTGTACCTGTTCTGGCCAATTATAATCGACCCATGGCGTTTCCCCAACAAAAGAAGTCAATAATCCAGTCAAGTCTTCTATCAAAATTTCAATCGGGCTTTTCGTCAGTTGTCGACCGGTACAAAGGCCCATTTGATGACCGCACCATCGGCGCCCAGTGCACCTGAAAGCACGATTTGTTCGCTGCGCCGAATGTCGCCATGACCCATATAGACGCTTTCTTCCAGACTAAGTGTCGCGCCCCCGGCATGGAAGGTCAGTCCCTTGCCTTTGGCAGTCCGTAACAGTACGGCTTCGCCATCGCGAACAATTGAAGCCTGGATATCGGGATGTAAATGAAAACGCACGGCGAAGGGGTGGCCTGATCGCTTTTTTGCGCCCTGCCATGACAGACTGTCTTCGCCTTTCAGACCACCACTTGCCGCCAGAAAATAGCGACGGCCGCAAACAATGCCAAAAGGCGCATAGCCATCATGCGCTGTTTCCAGCCAGGTACTACCATCATCTTCCATGCGGGTTGAAGTCACCTCACAACGACGCTTGCCAACGCCGCCCGGTTCCTCCAGTTCAATCGCATTGGTATCGGCCAGGGTCAACGTTGAATGGGCAGCAGTTGACCGACCGGCCATGCGCCATTCCGGGCTGCGGTGCGATCCGCAATTGACGATCAGGCGTTCACGGCCAATGCTCATTTCAAAGGCCATGGGTGCTGCATGTGCCTGATTGCAAAATAGCGGCGGGGGCGGTCCCCCCACGTCAACCAGCACAAGTGTCCCGGCGGCGGCCAAGCGTTCATAACCGGTCTGGTTCAGGCTTGTCGGAATTTTGTCTTTTGTTGTCGCGGCGGCCAAAATGGTCTCTATGTCCAGGCCCTGGGCATTGGTCGGCACTTCGTTGGCACTGTTGAACAAGGCAAGGGCACCATCGCCATGGCGAAAAAAGCGGGCGCTCAAGGCCAGTCGATTGATGGATCCGGTTAGCTCGCCTGGTGGCGCATGACCGCCTGATGCCAGGGCCTCACGGATCGAAATCAGGTCCGCCAGAACGGCAAAATGTTGTGAGGGACTGCGCGATGCGTGGCCTCCGTCCGCCAGGATTTGTTGGCTCAGTTCCTGGCGTAATTGTTCCAGGGCCCGCTCAAGACCCTTGCCGCCACCACTCAGGGCAATGGAAGACGTGACCAGCCCGAGAAGGGCTGCAATTTTGGCCCGACCCTCCGGGCTGGCTTTGATGGCACGGCCCAGATGTTTGCTTTGACGGGAAAAAGCGGTGAGGAATTTTTTACGAAAGGTCGGCTCGGCGCCTTCCAGCAAAAATCCGGCATGCGCTGCCCAAGCGGCCAGGCGCTGGCCCATAACATCGCCGCGCCAGGTTAACTCGTGCCAGTTTTCATTGCCTTCGATCCAGGTGCGGATCAGCTCACGGCCACCCAGACGCGCAGCTTCGCCCCCGGCGGCAGAAAAATGCCGCAGCCAACTGAAACCATGTAATTCGGCCCGCCAGTATTCGCTGCCCTCTAACGCCCAAGGCGGCTCGTTCAGGGCTGCGCGGGACTCACCGGCAAATTCATATCGACCTTGAAACAAAATATTGGCTTTGTCAGCGGCACCAGGCCAGGCGTCACGGATATGGCCGACAAAGGCCGATGGCGCCCCCTTGCCCAGGGTCAGGTCATAGACTTTGGTGCTAAACAAACTGTTGGCAACGGCGCGTTTCAGCCTGCCTTTTGTGGTACCGGGGCCATTGGCGTCAGAACTCACAAGCAGCCTCAGCGCGCCGCGCGAATTTGTTGGATATTATCGGCATAACATTCTGGTCCGCCCTTGAAGCTGGCGCTACCGGCGACCAGCACATCAGCGCCTGCGGCAACGATCTCTGCCGCATTGGCAGCGGACACGCCGCCATCAACCTCAAGATCGATCTTGCGTCCTGTCGCATCAATGCGTTGGCGCAGATCGCGAAGCTTATCAAGTTGCGACGGTATGAATTTCTGGCCACCAAAACCTGGATTGACACTCATAACGAGGATCAGGTCAACGTCATCCATGACCATTTCCACGGCACTGGCCGGGGTTGCCGGGTTCAGGGACACGCCCGCTTTTTTGCCCAGGCCCCGGATCAGTTGCAGGGTGCGATGCAGGTGGGGTCCGGCTTCGGCATGAACCGTAATGATGTCCGCACCGGCATCAGCAAAAGCCTTAATATAAGGATCGACGGGTGAGATCATCAAATGCACATCAAAACATTTGTCCGAGTGCGGCCGCAGTGCCTTTACGACATCCGGGCCAATGGTGATGTTGGGCACAAAATGCCCGTCCATGACATCGATGTGGATGTAATCGGCACCGGCTTGCGTAATGGCCTGAACCTCATCGCCCAGACGGGCAAAGTCGGCGGACAAGATGGATGGGGCGATGCGGGTGCTTTGTTGCATGATGCCTGTCGTAGCATTTTGGCTGCCCGTCAGCAAGCTTCACGCGGCCCAGAACCCGAGAGAATTTGGATTAATCCGAGTAGCCTGGGCACATATCTGTACGTCCTTGCCAGAAATCAGGAACGTCCTGTGTTTTATGTAGAAATTAAAACACCCTGCCTTTTCAGTGGTGACAGGTTTTACTCTTATCGTCGATCTGTGTTGGGGTCAGGACTTGCGGAATCGGGTGATGAAAAAGCCGTCATTTCCTGAAGGCAACGAATTTTCGCCGATGTCCGACGAGGCAACCAGTCCCGGCAGTATACGCACATCACCCGTTGTCGTTATGGCACCTTCGAAGCCTGGGGCTTCATCCGGCGTCACGGGCAGATGTACCAGATCAGTCCGATCACGCATGGCAGCCGCGCGGACTTCCCCTTCCTCTGGCTGCAGGGAACAGGTGCAATAAATCAACACCCCACCTGGTGCCAACATCTCGACAGCCGCTTCAACCAGGCCTTCTTGAATAGTCGACAGACGTTCAACTTCCGCCGGGCTTTTGGACCAGGCGGCATCTGGGTGGCGGCGAATTGTTCCGGTAGCAGAACAGGGGGCATCCAGCAGGACACCAGCGACCGGGGTTTCTGGTTGCCATTTGCGCAGGTCAGCCTTGACGACTGTGGCCTCCAGTTTCAAACGCGTCAGATTTTCAGACAGCCGTTGCAGCCGTTTGGATGAAAGGTCAACCGCCGTCACCGGATGATCTGTGGCGGCCAACTGCGCTGTCTTGCCTCCAGGTGCAGCACAGAGATCAATGATGGTACCTTGTGGATTATCCTTAAGGGTGTTGAGCAGCAAATTAGCCGGCAAGGTGGCGGAGACATCCTGTACCCACCAATGGCCTTCTTCATAGCCCGGCAGGTCTTCGATGCGGCCACCGGCGATGCGTCTCAAACTGCCATTGGGAAGCTCAGTTGCTTCCAGTTCTGTGGGCAGAACAGCTGCCTCTGCCCGTGGGTTCATTGTCAAATCCAGCGGGGCTTCAAAGGCGTGACATTTGGCAACCTGTCGGGCCGCGTCCACGCCCCAGGCTTCGCACCAGCTTTGCCACATCCATGCGGGGGTATTTAATTCTTCCGCCGCGCCATTTTCTGACTGTTCGGCAACCCAGGACCGGCCTTCGCGATCCAGACGCCGCAGGATGGCGTTGATGAGGCCGCGTTGAGACGCATGTTTGCCCGCCAGGCTTACTGTTGAATTAACAGCCGCATGGGGCGGCGTTTCCAAAAACAGGATCTGGGCGGCCCCCAGTCGCAGGATATTCAGTAACCTTGGATCTGCTTCCTTCAAGGGCTTGCTCAGACAACGTTTCAAAACGTCATCGATCTGGCCCCTGCGCCGCAATACCGTTGCAACCAGCAGTCGGGCAAAGCCCCGGTCGCGGGCTTCCAGGCTCGCAGCAGGTGCATCTACAGCGAAGGCCTCGTCCAGGGCCTCATCCAGGGTATGCTTTTTCTGAATGATGCGGCCCAGCATGTGAAGGGCGACGGCGCGGGCATCTGCCTTTGGTCCCGGATTTTTTGTCTTGTTATATGTCATGTGATCTTTCATGGCAGAGGGTTTAGAGCAAACGATGCGCCCTGTCGATTATTCAAAGGCTTGAAGATGATTGATTGGTCTGTTGTAGATTGATTCTGGGCCGGGATTAAATATGATGCGCCATGACTGATACAAAAAAGACGACCCCAAAAGATATTCAACAACCGGCACCAGAGACGGTAAAGCCGGAAACAACACCTGCCGGGGCCGAACCAGAAGAGTATGGCGGACCCAAAGGTCTGGAACCGACGCGCTATGGCGACTGGGAGCGCAAAGGTATCCTCAGCGATTTTTGAGTTTGGCCTGATAGTGAAACTGACGCTAGATGATCAGACTGGTCAGGGCGATGATCGCCAACAGCGACAAAGTCAGACGCCTAAAAAACATTTCGGAAGCAATATGAAAGAATTTACTGCCGGTCCACGCGGTCAGTAAAAAGGGAGGCGTCAACACCGCTGCCCGAAACAAAACATCTGCGCTGATAACACCTGCCCATACCAGACTGCCCAATGTGGGAATGATGGACAGGACAAAATAAAGTATGATCGTACTTCGAACGCGCACAGGGTCATTTGGTCCCGACATCAGATAAAGTATGATCGGCGGGCCGCCCATGCTTGTGGCACCTGAGAGCAATCCGCTGACGCCGCCGATGATGGTCGACAGCCAAATACGTACCGTCCCCTGATAGCGCCAACCCAGCGCTAGTATGATAACGAACGACAGTATTAATATACTGACGGTGCGCCGCATGATCTCTTCGTCTACGGCGACAACAATCCAGACACCCAAAGGTACACAAAGCCAGGCACCTACCCCCAGGGGGGCCAGCATTTTAAAATCGATATGCTTTCGCGCAGCCGGGACCAGCTGCAATGATACAGCAAACTCCAGAAGCATGTTCGTGGCCACAGCCTCGGCTGGACCCAGGGTATGAACCAGTACCGGGGCCATTACCATGGCGGATCCAAAGCCGGTAAAACCACGGATCAAACCCGCAACGAGAACCGCCACAGCAATGTATATGAACGATTGGTCTATAAAGTCCGGCATTATTTCATGTGAAAAAGGGAACGACTGGTTTCATTTTCGAATCGGCGATCATTCACCTCGTTCCGAAAAATGCACACCCATATTTTTTGGCTGAAAATAACAAATAATAACCGGTTAACGGGATTGAAGCAACTTGAATAGTACGACGGGCAGGCGTCGGCGAGGGTTATTCGCCTTCGTCTTCTTCAACCACTCTGCGGGCCCGGTTCATCAGGGAATCGAAAGCAGCGCGACCACGAATTTCTGCAGAGCGATCTCTGAACAGTCGTTCGTAAAGATGAATGCTATGCATGATACCAGTCATGCCAAAGGCGATTTGTGCCGGATCCAGGGTCTCCCTGAACTGGCCATTATCACGGGCTTCCAGGGCTGCCCCTTCCAGGGCATCTACCCATTCTTTTTGCACTTTGGCCAAGAAGTAGCGACAAATTCCAGGACGGTCGTCCAAGTCAATTGTTGCCGCTATGAAGATGCAGCCACCTGGCAATTCAGGGGCGTGTGACCAGTTGACCCAGTTGTCAAAATACGCGCGAAGTCGTTCTTCGCCAGGTGCCGCCCGACGGGCAGGTCGGATAATACGGTTGGCAAACATGGCCGCCGCAGCTTGCAGAACACCGAGCTGCAAACCTTCTTTTGTGCCAAAATGCGCAATCAGGCCACTTTTGGACAAATCCATTTCTTTGGCCAGTCCGCCAATTGTCAGGCCTTCAAGACCTTCAACACTTGCCTTACTGACAGCCGTGCGCAGGATTGCGTTGCGGGTATCATCACCCTTGGCCATAATTTCCTCCCAGCGAAACCGCTCCAAATATGGAACCGTTCGTTCGTTCTACTCCATAACACCTAACATATGGTCGGTAAAGCAACAAAAAAAAGGGTGGCGCGTCAGTTTGCCCCACCCCGATTTTTTAGTGTGACCGGAAGAGGGTTCCTGTCATTCCGTTTTTCAGGTGGAACGGTTCATTCTGTTTTCGATCAGATCATCAACAACTGCCGGATCAGCCAAGGTCGATGTATCCCCCAAAGCACTAAAATCATCTTCGGCAATTTTGCGCAAAATACGCCGCATGATCTTGCCAGACCGTGTTTTTGGCAGGCCCGGGGCCCATTGCAGCCAATCCGGGCTGGCGATGGGGCCAATATCCTTGCGGACCCATTGCACCAATTCCTTTTTTAACTCATCCGTTGGTTCTACCCCCAGATTAAGCGTGACATAGGCGTAAATGCCCTGACCCTTGATCTCGTGAGGCGCGCCGACGACAGCGGCTTCGGCCACGTCATGATGCTCGACCAGAGAAGACTCAACTTCTGCTGTGCCCATTCGGTGACCGGACACATTGATCACATCATCGACACGTCCGGTAATCCAGTAATAGCCGTCTTCATCACGACGACAGCCATCACCGGTAAAATACTTGCCGGCATAGGTAGAGAAATAGGTTTGGATAAACCGGTCGTGGTCCTTGTAGAGGCTACGCATTTGGCCTGGCCATGAATCCGTAATACAAAGATTACCAGAACCCGCGCCTTCAATTGGTTTGCCATCACCATCAACGAGTTGCGGCTGAATGCCAAAGAACGGCCGTGTGGCGGAACCTGGTTTAAGGTCGGTGGCACCAGGCAGCGGCGTAATCAAAATGCCACCGGTTTCGGTTTGCCACCAAGTGTCGACAATCGGGCATCGACCATCGCCGACGACTTCGTGATACCACATCCAGGCTTCCGGATTGATCGGCTCGCCTACCGATCCCAGGAGGCGCAAGGAAGAGCGGCTGGTGGATTTCACAGGATCATCGCCTTCCCGCATCAAGGCTCGAATAGCGGTCGGCGCGGTATAAAATATATTGACCTGGTGTTTGTCACAAACCTGCCAGAAGCGCGAGGAATCCGGATAGTTTGGCACACCTTCAAACATCAGCGTAATCGCGCCGTTGGCTAGCGGGCCATAAACAATATAGCTGTGCCCGGTGACCCAGCCTACATCCGCTGTACACCAATAGACATCGCCATCGTGATAATCAAAAACATACTGGTGCGTCATGGAGGCATAGACCATGTAGCCACCAGTGGTGTGCAGAACGCCTTTGGGTTGGCCAGTGGAGCCGGATGTATAGAGAATGAACATGGGATCTTCGGCGTTCATTTCTTCCGGTGGGCAGTCCGTGTCAGCGTTCGCAATCAAGTCGTGATACCAGACATCGCGACTGTCATCCCAGGCGACGTTACCGCCGGTGCGTTTGACAACCACAACTTTTTCGACCGAGCTGGACAGACCAACAGCGGCGTCAGTGTTGGCTTTCAGGGGGATAGGCTTGCCGCCGCGCAGACCTTCATCTGCTGTGATGATGATGTTTGAATCGCACCCGACAATGCGTCCTGCCAGGGCGTCCGGCGAAAAGCCGCCAAAGACGATGGAATGAACAGCACCTATGCGCACGCAAGCCAGCATGGCCACGGCGGCTTCCGGGATCATGGGCATATACAGGGTAATGCGGTCGCCCTTTTTGGCACCGATGCTTTTCAGGCCATTGGCAAACTGACAGACTTCCTTGTGCAGCTCGGCATAGGTAATTGTTTTCGCTTCGTTGGGGTCATCGCCTTCCCAGATAATGGCCGTCTGATCGCCGCGCGTTGCCAGGTGACGATCGAGGCAATTGGCCGAGGCATTCAGGGTGCCATCGCTATACCAGCTGATGTCGACATTGCCGGTAAAATCGGTCTCTTTGACTTTGCTATAGGGCTTGATCCAGTCGATCCGCTTTCCCTGCTCGCCCCAGAAAGCTTCCGGGTCGTCAATGGATTGCTTGTACATGGCCTGGTATTTGTCGTTATCGGCCCAGGCCTTTTCTGCCCATGCGTCCGGCACGGGAAAGGTGTGGTGCTCTGACATGAAGATCGCTCCCTGAAGGTAAGGTGCCGGGTTCGTCCCGGTTGTCCGGAATATAAATGATCAGTCCTCGGGGACATTACGCACCCCCGTAAACGTATGCAGTTGTTCCTGGCGATTATCCACACCTCGGGCCTAGTCTTCAAGCCTTGCCCGCCCTTGTTTCAGTGGCCAAGAGGGGCCAGATTGCATTCTGTAAATTATTCACTTCTGAAATCTTGTTTTTGTCAGGGATACACCATGCGTTTGCAACTCTCGACCTGGGCCGAAGCCGAAGCTTATCTGGCAGAAAAAGACGGCATCATCATACCGATCGGATCAACCGAACAACATGGGCCCAATGGCCTCATCGGCACCGATGCCCTGATGGCTGACGCCATAGCCATTGAAGTGGCAGCACGCGCCGATGCCATGGTTGCACCCGTAATTTCTGTGGGCATGGCGCAACATCATATGGCCTTCAGTGGTTCAATGACCTTACGGCCAACCACACTGATCCAGGTTATGCGCGATAATGTTCTGTCGCTGGCGAAACACGGATTTCGCCGGTTTTATTTTCTCAACGGACACGGCGGCAATATCTCCACCATCAATACAGCTTTTCAGGAGATTCATGCGGATGCCAGTCTGGACGGGGGCCAGGGGGGCATAAATTGTGTTTTGCGCAATTGGTGGATCGGGCCTGAAGTCAAAAAATTGTCTGCTGAACTTTATGGCGACAAGGAAGGTTATCACGCCACGCCGTCAGAAGTTTCGGTTACGCAATATTTATTTCCCAATGATATCAAGTCAGTACCCATGGAACCCGCGCCTAAACAGCCGCCGCGCATTGGTGATGCCATGGACTATCGCAACCGCTATCCTGATGGACGCATGAGCTCCGATCCATCGTTGGCTACACCGGAAGCAGGTGCGCGAATTTTTGAGGCCTCGGTCGATTTTCTGGTCGGTGACTATCTGGAATTTGCTGCTGCTGAATGATCGCTGCCGACAAACACTTTTCCGTCCACCACTTCGACAGCCACCGGCGTTAGTAGCGCACCTGGGCAGGGCGGCGAGATGCACAATCCATTGTCGATGCGAAAACGCGCACCATGAGTGGCACACAAAATATGGGTTTTTTCCTTGTCCAGGAATTGATCTGATACCCAGTCCAGTGGCCCGCCCACATGCGGGCATTCATTGTGATAGCCTTTCACCTCGTCATTGCGGCGAATGACAAACATGGGAAAGCGGTCTGTCCCGCTGCCAAACACAAACCCCTTGCCGCCAATGGCCGGAATATCTGTTAGCTCACATAATTCTGTGCCTGGTTCGGGGTAGGTTAAAGGGGGTTTTTCGGAATGATCAATCCAGCTCATTATATGGCTTCTCTTAACAGGGCTTCTCTTAACAGGGTTTCTCTTCTCAGGGTTTCTCTTCTCAGGGTTTCTCTTCTCAGGGTTTCTCTTCTCAGGGTTTCTCTGGGCGAAACGGACGGGCCATCAGACCGTTGATAATATCTTCAACGCCCTGGTCCTGATGTAATATCGCGTTCACGGCGCTACAGATCGGCATGTCCACATTCAGGCTGGCTGCTAGGTCCGTCACCGCGGGGGCGCTGGCAACGCCCTCTGCCACTGAATTTCGCTCGCCCAGAATATCATTCAGGCGCTCACCGCGGCCCAGGGCAGCACCCAGGCTCATGTTCCGGGATTGCTCTGATGAACAAGTCAGTACCAAATCGCCCATGCCGGACAAGCCCATCATGGTTTCCGACTTGCCGCCCAAAGCCCGGCCCAGGCGCATCATTTCCGCCAGGCCTCTGTTGATCAGGGCCGCGCGGGCGTTGCTACCCAGCTGGCGACCGGTGACGATACCACAGGCGATGGCCAGCACATTTTTTACTGCCCCGCCGACTTCGGCACCGATCAGGTCATCTGCCAGGTAGGGCCGAAAGGTTGTTGTGCCTATGGCCTTGATCAGGGCCTGTCCCAAATCCGGGTCTTCGCAAGCAAGTGTAATGGCGGTTGGCAGCCCTTTGGCGACTTCGGCCGCAAAGGTGGGCCCGGACAAAACGGCGAGCGGGGCCTGGGGCAGGGCCTCCTTAACGACAGTTGTCATCAGGGCACCTGTGCCTTGTTCAATGCCCTTGGCGCAGACTACGGCTGAAACGCCTTCGCGCCAGTGTGCGGACAGATCCGTGCAAATTGAACGCAGAAACTGTGCAGGGGCCACTAACAAGACAGCGTCACAGGCCGCGATATCGGCGTAATCCGAAGTCGCCTGGATCGCCGGATCAAGTTCAGCATCGGGCAAAAACATGGTGTTGCGATGTTGCTCGTTAATGGCGCTGACCACAGTGGATTCACGCGCCCACAGAACCACATCCCGCCCTGCTGCCTGTGTGGCCACTGCCAGAGCCGTGCCCCAGGCACCGGCACCGACGATACCAATGCGATTGATTTCAGATTTTGTATTCATGAGCTTATCTTGATCAGCGCGGCACGGGCTGGCAAGCCCTGCTGGCGTAACATTATTCATTATCCTGCCGAGGGCCTCGATGTGGTGAGCAGGTAAAAAATGAATAATTTCTTGACAGTTCATTATTTACCATTCATATTGTCATCATGAGAACCACAGAAGAAAGCACCCAGGCAATCATTGAAAGCGCAAATATATTTTTTGCGCGCTTTGGTTACGGCAAAACAACGATGACGGAAATCGCCGAATATTGCGATATGTCCGTCGGCAACCTATATCGGTTTTTTCCCAGCAAGCTTGATCTGGCGGCCAAGATCGTCGATCTGGTGACACAAGAATCTGTGGCCAATCTGCGCCGGGTGTCGGCGCGTAAATATCGCTCAAGTGCTGCCCGTGTCGAAGCCCTGGTCATTGCTGAGTTGCGCGAGACTTTCGAGACCATGGAAAATCGCCCGACCATAGAAGAAATGGGTCGCATCATCATGTTCAAACGGGTGGATGTGATTAACAAGGGCCTGGCTGATACCCGGAGGGTCCTGGAAGAAGTTCTGCAGGACGGCATCGCGTCAGGTGAATTTACTATTCCCAAACCTGATTTTGCGGCTGAAATGATACAGGCGGCGACCCTGAAATTTCGCTACCCACAGTTATGGTCGCGCCTGAATTTGCCTGCCCTGGAACGGGAAGCCAAAGGTGTGGTGCGACTTTTGATCAAGGGCGTACAGACAAGGTAACAAGTAGCAGTTTGAAGAGGCGATAAGGCGCGGCTTTTTTTGACCATATTATGAATAAAACGCAAAATCTTCATTAATCACCAACAGGGAAAACCAAATGACACAGCAACTTCCAACGACCTCGCAAGTCCTGAATTCAGACCAGGGTTCGACCCTTGTGCTTGGCGCAACCGGCAGCTTCGCTGGTGCGGTCACCGCTGAATTACTGAAACGAGGGGTGCGGGTTCGCGCCCTCGTGCGTAATCGGCAAAAACTGGTCGATCGTTTTGGCCAACCCGATTTACTGGAAATCGTGGAAGGCGATGTGCAAAATGCAGAAGATTTGAACAGGGCTGCTTTGGGCTGCAAAACCATCGTGCACGGGATAAACTACCCCTACCACCAATGGTTTCCGCACATGGAAACAGCGACAAATAATATCCTTGTTGCCGCCCGCATGAACGATGCATTGATCGTCTTTCCCGGCAATGTCTACAGCCTCGGCGCGGCACAGGATCGCCCCTTTACCGAGGCCTCACCCCACAAACCTGTCAGCCGCAAGGGGGAATTGCGCCAATGGATGGAAGAAGAACTTAAGTCCTATTCGGACCAGGGCGGGCGTGTGCTAATCATGCGGGCCGGGGACTATTTTGGACCCACGGCGCGCAACGGCTATCTTGATCCTCTGTTCGGCGGGGCCGCAAAAGACAAAGCCATGCTGGCATTGGGCAACCTGGCCCTGTCCCACCAATGGGCCTATGTACCCGATCTGGCAAGGGCTACAGTTGACCTGATGGAAATACCTGGCGAGTTGCAGCCGTTTGAAATTGTTAACTTCGAAGGCACAGTTGTGGCCTCTCAACGAAAGTTCATGTCTGACATCGCGCGGGTTGCCAATAGTTGTGACAAGGTCAATCGCGCACCATGGGTCGTGTTGAAACTCGTCGCGTTGTTTGACCCCTTGATCCGTGAAGTCTTGGAGATGAAATATCTTTTTGAAAGCACAGTGCTGATCGAAGGTCCGCGGTTTCATGAACTGTTGCCAGGGTTTCAGGCAACTGAATCCGATGTCGCAATACGTCAAACAATCGATAGCTACAAAGCTGAAATGAATATGCCGGTTTCTTTCGATCCGATTGCCGAGCCTGGCTAATTGTGACGGGGCGGAAGGGTCAAAATTTCCATCTCTTCCGCCACACCAGCCAGGGCATGTTTGCCCAGAGACCTCAGTGCCTCGGGACAATTCCTGGCAAAATCGCCGGACATCAGCACGGGATGGTCCAGCACTTTGCACAAGCTTTCAATACGGGCGGCTTCATTGGCGGCAGCCCCGATAACGGTAAATTCGAGGCGACTTTCGGTGCCGATATTACCGTAGGTGACATTGCCCAAATGCAGGCCAATGCCATAGCCCAGGGCAGCCTTGCCTTCTTCGATCAGTTCCTGGTTCAGAATAGCCATGCGGGCCTCGGCACTGCGCACTGCTTCCAGGGCATCAAAACAGGTACGCCCCACGGCGGCGGAAGATCTGCCTTTTATGTTGTCGTCACTAATGGGGAAGATCGCCAACACAGCGTCGCCGATAAAGCGCAGCACTTCACCGCCCCGTTCTTCGATGGCGCCGCCCATGGCATCAAAGAACCGGTTCAGTTCTGCAAGAAACTCTTCCCGTGGCAAGGCATCGGCCAGGGCAGAGGATCCGCGTAAGTCACAAAACCAGATAACGGCATGAATATCTTCACCGTCGCCGCGCTGGGTCAATCCGTTCAGAACACTTTGGCCGGTCCGTTTGCCAAGGTAGGTATCCAACAACACCGACGTATTGTCGCGCACTGTGTGGACTTCGTATAATCGCCCAAGAACAGGCAGGGCGCGATAGAATTGGCCCAGATTTGCCACGGTGAAGCCATCGGGGTGTTCTGATGTCAGGGTCAGCGTGTTGGTCTGACCGTCGGAAAACCATAAGGGCATGGCCACATAATCTGTACCGCCCGCTTCGCGTAATTCCTGCATGACAGGAAACTGGAACTCCGGATTGTCCACATCCAGGCGTTGGCGCACACCGCCCAGGCCTTCAGATACAAAACGCACCGGGCTTTGCAGCCAGGCCGGACTGTCAAGCATGCCGCGCGGGGTATTTGTGACCAGGACGCTGTCGCGCTCTTTCGTCCAGTTGTAGGTCAAGCCGATCAGTTGTGGATGCAGGGTCCAGATGCCGATATTCAGGCGGATCAACGCCATGCCTGTATCGGTTAACCGTTTTGCCAACATGCTTGTTAATTCAGTGGCAGATGTGGCCTGCCAGGCTTCGTTAATCACCCAGTCCGATAAATCGTTGTTGCGAACCTCGGTCTGATGGGCAGAAGAAAGCTCGGCACGAAACGTTTCGTTTCCGATCCATTCGTCGATGGCCTTTGGATAGAAGCAAATATGGCCGCCAACATCGATCCCTGCATGTAAGGGGTTTTCATAACTCCAGGCGATGTCTTCTCGGACACCGTTCGGGCTATGCAGGCTCCAGTGTGTGGCCGTGCCCTTGAAGGGACAAAAAGTCCTTGTGTGGCTGCGTTTCAGCAGAGAAAAATCCACGTCATCTGGCGGAATATAATAAGACGGCGTCAAATAGCTTTCGTGCAAAATGACGGCTTTTTCGGTATCTGCAAGAGTGACCCCATCAATCACAGCCGCCAGGCGATCTGGCATGGCTTCATAACTGATCTGATATTCGTCAGGAACTGGTAGCTGCGTTTGCTGTGTCATGGGAGCTTTTTCTGGTTGATTGCCGGGGGAGCGCGCTGGCCAGGAATTTCATCAATTAAAATTTAGGGCGTGTCAGGCCTTTGCGCCAGTAAAAGGTTTGTCGGTGGCCCCGGCAAGAGAATCCAGCGGCCAACGGGCCCGTGCGGAAATCGTCATATCCGACGTCAGCCCCAGTTTCAGGCGCTCAAGTCCGGCCCAGGCCACCATGGCGGCATTATCGGTACAAAGACCAGGCGGGGGCACAATCAGATCGAAGCCAGAACGATCAGTGATGGTCGATAATCTCTCGCCGATGGCCTTGTTGGCGGCAACACCACCGGCAATGACAAGCCGTCGGGCGCCGGGGTGCTGTTCTTCAAACAGACCCATGGCGCGTTTGGTCCGATCTGCCAACACGTCGCCGACAGCCGCCTGAAAAGAGGCGCATAAATCCGCATGATCCTGGTCGTTTGCCTGATCCCCAATGCTGTCCAGGGCTCTGCGTACCGCTGTTTTCAGTCCGGAAAAGGAAAAATCGCAATTATCCCGGCCTTTCATGGGACGGGGCAATTTGAAACGGCTGGCGTCTCCTTTGCGGGCAGCGATTTCAACCAAAGGCCCGCCGGGATAACCCAGACCCATCATTTTGGCTGCCTTGTCGAAGGCTTCGCCTACGGCGTCGTCCAGAGTGGTACCCAGTCGTTTATATTGGTTGACGCCTGTGACCGATACCAATTGGCAATGACCGCCGGAAACCAACAGCAATAAATAGGGGAAAGCCACATCATTGGTCAGCCGCGCTGTCAGGGCGTGAGCTTCCAGGTGATTAAGCCCGATCAGGGGTTTGTCGCGGGCGGTGCAAATGGCCTTTGCCGTGACCAGACCGATCATGACACCGCCGATCAGCCCCGGCCCTGCAGTGGCAGCGACGGCGTCCAGATCGTCGAAATCAACCCTGGCTTCGGCCATGGCCTCTGCAATCAGGCGATCCAGATGATCAATATGCGCGCGTGCTGCAATTTCAGGCACCACGCCACCATAGGGGGCATGTTCTTCAATCTGCGACAGCACAACATTACTCAGGATATTGCGCTCGCTATCGACCACAGCCGCAGCTGTTTCGTCACAGCTTGATTCAATCCCCAATACGATCTGCGTCATCTTGTCCCTGGTTTTTCCTTATCTTATGCCTTGCGCTTTTCACCTGCGGGCATTAGCACCTGATACATGGTATCGCAAGACACAACCGAAGGCACGCGCGCCAAAATGCGCATCGGCACCCGTGGCAGCCCTTTGGCTTTGGCCCAGGCCCACGAGACCCGCGATCTGTTGGTCGCCGCCCACGATGATCTTTTGACAGACGATGTTGAAATCGTCGTCATCAGCACAAAAGGCGACCGGGTTCAGGACCGTGCCCTGTCGGAAATCGGCGGCAAGGGATTATTTACGGAAGAAATTGAAGCCGGTCTCAGCGATGGTAGTCTGGATATCGCCGTACACTCCATGAAAGACATGCCAACGGAATTGCCGGATGGTTTGATCATTCCCTGTCTTTTGCCGCGTGAAGATGTGCGCGATGTCTTCATCAGTAACAAGGCGTCCCGCCTGCAGGACCTGCCGCAGGGGGCCGTGATCGGATCCGCCTCCCTGCGCCGTCAGGCCCAAATCAAAAATCAGCGACCTGATCTGGAAGTCGTTACTTTTCGCGGTAATGTACAAAGCCGCCTGCGCAAGCTGGAAGAAGGCATTGTCGATGCTACCTTGTTGGCTCAAGCCGGATTGAACCGCCTCGACATGGCTCATGTCGCAACAGAAACATTATCAATTGAACAAATGCTGCCTGCCGTCGCCCAAGGTGCCATTGGTATTGAATGCCGGGAAGGCGACAAACGGGTCCTCGACTATCTGGCACCTCTGGCTTGTGCCGATACCATGGCTTGCGTCACGGCTGAGCGTGCCGTTTTGGCCGCCCTGGACGGCTCTTGCCGCACACCCATTGCGGCCCTGGCGACCTTGAATGACGGCACGATCAGCTTGCGGGCCCTTGTTTTGCGGCCAGATGGCTCGGAAGCCCTGGAAACAACCCGGGAAGGGCCGGTCTCAGATGCCCTGGCTCTGGGTGAAGATGCCGGCGCCGAATTGAAGCAACGGGCTGGCCCCGATTTCATGACCGCCAGCTAGGTTTCAGTCATGCGTCTTCTTAATACCCGACCATTAGAAGACGCGGCGTCCCTGACCCAGGCCCTGGAAGACCTGGGCCATGATGTGATTTCTGCGCCCTTGTTACGGATTGAAGATATCGCGGCGACTTTGCCCGACCTTTCCGGTATTTTCGGCTTGCTGGCGACCAGTGCCAACGGCCTGCGCGCTTTTGCCAAAAAATCAGATAGGCGAGACATTAAGGTTTTTGCTGTTGGTGATGCCACTGCCAGAACAGCAGCCGACATGGGTTTTTCCGGGGTTTCCACAGCGTCGGGAGATGTGGAAGCTTTGGCCCAACTGGTTAAAGCAGAATGCCAACCCTCGGACGGTGCGTTGTTGCATGTGGCCGGCACCACGGTCGCGGGCGATTTGGGTGGTGAATTGCAGGCCGCAGGTTATGATGTGCAGCGGCTGGTTCTGTACAAGGCCACCGTTGCCGATAAACTGCCTTCAGGCCTGAAAAAAATGCTGTCAGCAGGTGACGTCGATGGTGTCTTGTTGTATTCACCGCGCACAGCCGCAACCTTTGTGGCGCTTGTGCTGGCGGCGGGCCTTGAAAAGACCTGTGCAACTGCCGATGTCTGGTGTCTCAGCCTGGCTGTCGCAGCCAAGGTCCGAAACTTGCCATGGCGAAACATTCACACGTCCAGGCGTCCGGAACAGGCGGCTTTGCTGGATTTGATAACCAATTGGACTGCCGGAGAACGCCCGCAACATGAGCGATAAAAAAGACAACGATCCGGACGAGCCAGAGGTCATCATTGTTCCCCCTGAGGATCAGGACATCATGCCGCCTGAAGACAGGCCTTTTGTTGATGCCGAGGCGACACCTGTAGAAGACGTCGCGGTAAAGGGGCGCTCCCGCACGGGTACCTGGATTGCCTTGCTTGTTGTTGCGGCATTCGTCGGCGGCTTTGTTGCCTGGCCAAAATTGTCCCCCACACTGGAACCCTGGCTGCCGGAAAGCCTGAAGCCTGGCTCCAGTCGCCTGGTTGAAGTGACCAAGGCGTTGGATGAATTGGCCGTGCGCATCGCCACTTTGAAGAATAATGCCATTGGACAAGATGTCCTTGTGGACCTGGAAGACCGGATCAAGCTTCGCCTCAGTGACCTGCAAAAAAGGATTGCCGAACTTGCTGCCCGTCCCGAACTGCCTGGCGACTTCATGGAGCTGGTCGGTGCCCTGAACAGTAAAATAGAAGAGACGGCCACTGGACTTAAACAGGATATGGCTGATCTCCGGGCTCAATTGATAAAGGCCTCAGCCAGCGAAACCGGCACAAATGAAAACACTTCAGACGCGGTTTCGGCTGACGAAGGTGGTCTGTTTGGCGCTCGCCTTGGGCTGATTTCAGACGCCTTGGCTGATTTGAGCAATCGTGTTGCTGAACTTGAAAACCACCCGGCCCAATCTTTGAATGGCCAACCGGCGGCAAGGCAAACGGCAACCAGTCAGAATATGGCACATGAACACGGTGATCTCGCCGCCGAAGTCTCTGCCCTGAAATCATTGACGTCGGATCTGCTCACCCGCCTTTCCATTGCCGAAGCTGGCTTGGCTGTGGTGGCCGAAGCAAATACCAGAACAAACGCCGACAATACCAGCACCAGCAATATCAGTGCAGCTCTTGTCGTCGCGGCAGGCCAATTGCGGGGTCGGGTTGAAAGTGGCCAGGCCTATAAGTCTGATTTCAAAACGGTTCAGAGTCTGGTCGGTGACAACGCAAGCCTTGCACCTGCCCTGTCAGATTTGCGATCCAGTACTGATGGCGTACCGGCACTATCTGTATTGATGCGTGAATTCGCGGATACTGCACCGGCGATGTTGGCGGCTAACCGTTCTCCCGCGAATGGTTGGATGGAAAAAATTGGTCAACGCCTGGCGTCGCTCGTCACCGTCCGCCGGACCGGACATGTTGATGGTGACGATGCAGCGGCGCGGATCGCCCGCGCGGAAAATCACCTAGCCAGCGGCGATCTTGCAGCTTCTGTTGCCGAACTGAAATCCCTGCCCGCACCTGTCGCTCTGGTTGCAGCCCCATGGTTGCAGCGGGCCAGTTTGCGCCTTAAGGCTCTGGCGGCCCTCGAGCAATTGACCCGGCACGCCGTACAACAGTTGGCTCAACCTTCGGAGGCTGCGGAATGATCCGGGCCACAATCGCTTTCGTCGCCTTGTTTGCTGCGGCCCTGGCAGCAGCCTGGCTGGCGGATAATCCCGGCCAACTGGTGGTCAACTGGCAGGGTTGGCGTCTGGAGGCTCCGGTCGCTGTTGTCCTGATCGGCTTGTTGCTGTTGTTTGGCCTGGCCGGATTGCTTTACCGCGCTTGGCTTTGGCTTGGACGTTCACCAGAAGTGTTGGCACGTAACCGGGACCAGCGCCGGGAACGCCAAGGCTATGAGGCCCTGACAAAAGGCCTGGTCGCTGTTGCCGCCGGAGATGCATCCCAGGCCCGCACTTTGGCACGGCAGGCCGAGAATTTATTGCAGGCACCACCGTTAACCCGTTTGTTATCCGCTCAGGCCGCCCAGCTTGACGGCGATGATGTTTCGGCCCGGCATTATTTTGAAGAAATGCTCGATAGCAAGGAAACGGAATTTCTGGCCTTGCGGGGTTTGCTGACTTCGGCTCTGCGAGAAGGGGATCGTGTGGCGGCGCTTGATTATGCCACTCGCGCCCATCGGGCCCGTCCGGATGCAGACTGGGCCACAAAGACCTTGTTTGATATTCAGGCCCAGGCTGGATTGTGGAAAGAGGCCCAGGCCACGCTCGCCGATGCCAGTCGACAAAATGCCATGCCTGCTGAAGACACAACACGTCGCAAAGCCATTGCCCAATATGCCCAGGCCCAGGCCGCTGAAGCTACCGGTGATCGCCGCGGCGCGCTTAAACTGTTTGATCAAGCTCACAGTGCAGCCCCTGGCCTGGTGCCCGTGGCTGTCGATGGTGCTCGGCTTCTGTTGGCGGCCAAAAAAATCCGCCGGGCATCAGACATGGTTGAAACCTGTTGGCAGGAAAACCCCCATCCGGCCCTGGCAAACATTTATCAGGCGCTGTGGTCAAATGAAAAACCAGGATATGTGATGCAGCGGCTGGATCGCTTGCATGCGCTCAGGCCCGGCAGTCGCGAAGGCCGTATGGCCCTCGCGGCCAAGCAGATCGAAGCCCGGAAATTTGAAGATGCCCGGACCCTTTTGGCCCCCCTGGTTGCCGATACTGTTTCATCGCTCCCTGAACAACGCCTTTGCCGGTTGATGGCCGACCTGGAAGAAGGGATGAGTGGTAACGCTGCTGCCGCGAGGGACTGGCTTGTCAAAGTGGAAACCGCCCCCGCAGATCCAGCCTGGGCCTGCACCGAATGTGGTGCCATCACGCCAGATTGGGCACCCCATTGTCCGGCCTGTGAAGCCTTTGATGCGCTGGTCTGGCAGGCCTTGCCCGAACCCGCAACGGGATCTTCCAGCGCCCCGGAAGCCTTGGTGGATCAAGGCGTCGCCGCCCAACAGGATGACCCGGATATAGCTGCACCAAGCCACGCCCCAACACCAGACATTGACGAACGGCCCGCTTCGGCGTAATTTCGCGCCGAATTCCGCAAGGCTCGTGACTTATCCCGTCCTTGCAATGATATCGTGCCGCAGTAGCTCAGGGGTAGAGCAACTGATTCGTAATCAGTAGGTCGGAGGTTCAATTCCCCCCTGCGGCACCAGTAATATCAATGGCTTAGCTGGAAACGGCTAGGCCATTGTTTTGTTTTTGGTACCCTATTGGTACCCAAATACGTTTGCTGCACTTCAGAATTTAACCCAGCCACCTATGTACTGAAGACACAAAACAGCCCCCCACTCCCCTGATCACCATTTACCACCCTATATGTCGGCCTTACATCGACTTCCGGTTAGTCTCCGGGGCAGTTTTTGAGATGGCCAGCGGAAAATATTTCAAAAAATTTTTAGGATGTGGTCGTAGGCAATGCACCGGGGTGCTGTCAGCCACCGTATACTGGCTACATCAACATGGTGGAGCGGCAGTAGAAGCCAACGCTGGATCGCGCAGGTGTAGGTAGTGAACTGGCCTAGCCTCTCAGTTACTGTGCCATGTCTACGTGGAGTGAGGTGGGGCTGGCACCCATGCCTGTACAGACCTTTGCAGGTCATAGTAGCCTACAAATCACGGTGGACCGCTACGGTCATCGGATCAGATTTATCCGGACTGCAACGCGATCTGGAAGTTACTTCGACTGACGGCGGTGCGTTT
>JABIFY010000155.1 GCA_018650465.1 Alphaproteobacteria bacterium | reverse complement strand
CCTGGACATTTGTGGGGGCCAGCACCGGAATCTGCTGATCCATGAAGGACAATTCTGTCTGGCCAGGAATAGAGGAAGATTTGCAGGCCGGATCATCACCTGCAATGGCCAGAACACCGCCGTTGGGGTCGGTGCCAAAATGGTTGCCATGACGGAAGGCATCGCCTGAGCGGTCTACGCCCGGATGCTTGCCATACCACATGCCAATGACGCCATCATATTTTGCACCGGGATTGACGCCCGTCTGCTGTGACCCCCAGACAGCCGTGGCTGCAAGATCTTCGTTCAGTCCCGGATTGAAAGTGATGTGGTTTTCCGCCACCAGTTTTTTGGAACGCCAGATTTCCATATCCACATTGCCAAGCGGCGAGCCGCGATAACCGGAGATGTAAGCTGCGGTGTTCAGACCCTTGAGGGCGTCGCGCTGACGCTGCAGCATCAAAAGGCGCACCAGAGCCTGGGTACCGCTGATAAAGACGGGGCCCTTCTCAACAGTGTATTTATCGTCAAGCTTTACGTCTTTGAGCATCACATCGGTCGACATGGGAAACTTACTCCGGTAGCTGGTGTTCCGACCGGGGGTGGCCGGATATCAGATTTTCTGGTCTAGGCGGGTGCGGACGGGGTGATCAGCAAATGAAGTGGCCGCAAAACAATACAAGACCTGACTGCATTCCTGCAGCGGGCAAATACCGGTTTGCGGATAAACCTCCCCAAGGCATCCAGTGCCTCTTGATTCTCTTGTAGCATATCTGACCGTTCGGCAAGTGCAATATTTGGCGACAGATCGGCCATATCATAATTTCTCCGGATGATTTGAATAACCCCATTTTAATCAGTGCTTTTGTCCGGTTATATTCAGTGATAGAACAAACAGGTATTCCGGATCTGAAGTCCGAAAACAAGGATGCGAAGGCTTCGATGACTGATAGGGACGATCCAGACCTGACAGGGTCACAAAAAGCCGCGGTTCTTTTGATGGCCATGGGCGAAAAACGCTCAGGCCGCCTGCAACTTGGTATGGACAAGGATGAAGTTGAAGAGCTTCATGCGGCGCGCAAGAGCCTGGGCCAGATCCCGTCTGAAGTTGTCGAAAAAATTATCGACGAATACGATGGCAAGCGCGCTGCTATGCCGATGAACCAGCCACAAAACCGGGATATCAAATTACAACAGGAGCAGGCTGCGCAACGACCTGCAGCAAAAAAAGCGACCCGCCAACAACCGGCTGCAGCACCGCCTAAACCGGCCAGCGATGCCGCTGGTGACGGTACAGCAGCTCCCGTTCATCACCTGACCAATATCGAAGTCTAAATTGCTCATGAAATCTGTTGACGTCTATTGGTCTTTCCGCAGTCCTTATTCCTATCTTGCCGGGCCTGATATGCTTGAGGTGCAGGAGAAATTTGACGTCCAGGTGAACCTGCGCATCGTGTTGCCAATCGCTGTCAGAAGTCCGGATGTCCTGTTCACCGAAGCAGGTATCGTGCGCGTGAAATACATCATGCTGGACTGGCACCGGCGGGCTGATTTTCTTGGCATGCCTCATGTGGCGGTAATGCCGGTTCCGGACCCGATCGTGCAGGACCTTGAAACATTCAAAATAGCAGACGACCAGCCCTATATTTTTCGCCTCAGTCATCTTGGTGTCGAGGCACAGCGCCGTGGCAAGGGTGTCGAATTTGCCAGGGAGATTTCCCACCTGATTTTTGCCGGCACCGAAAACTGGAATAAAGGCGAGCATTTGGCTGAGGCCACCTCGCGCGCAGGTCTTGATCTTGCGTCCATGGACGAAGCCATCACTGACGGAAACCACACGGAGGAGATCACGGCCAACCAGGCAGGGCTTGAGGCTGCCGGTCACTGGGGTGTGCCAACATTTGTGTTCGAGGGCGAACCCTTCTTCGGCCAGGACCGCGCGGATACCCTGATGTGGCGTCTGGATCAGCAAGGTCTTCGAAAAAGCTGATCAAAGTTCGATGATTGCATGACACAAACGGGTTCAGGGCCGGGAAGGTACGCCACCATCGATATGGTCCGGGGCGTCGCAATCCTGTTGATGATTGTCTACCATTTTTCCTGGGACCTGACTTTTTTTGGTCTGGCAGATTTCCGAATATTCACGAACCCCTGGTGGATCTGGTTTGCCAACATCATTGTCATGATGATCTTGTGGGTGATGGGTGTGTCCCAGGTTCTGGCACGAAAGCGAAAATTTGACGTCAGGGTTTTCGGGCGACGTTTCGCGATGATCGCTGCCAGTGCAGCTGCGGTGTCATTGGCAACCTGGTGGATTGACCCCGCAACATATGTCTTTTTTGGCATTCTCCATCACATCGTTTTGGCGAGCCTTGTGATGATCGTCGCCGTCAGATTGCCGTCTGCTGTTCTTGTTGCAGCGGGTGTTTTTGCCCTGGCGGCCCCGCACTTGTTGACCCATCCGGTTCTTTCAGTGGACTGGATGTTGTGGCTGGGCCTGTCGCCCAGGCCAGCACCGTCGGTTGACTATGTGCCCTTGTTGCCGTGGATTGCGCTTCCCCTGGCAGGCGGTCTATCCGGTCGCTGGCTATTTGCCAGAGACCGGGCCGCGTTCATCAGGGATTGGCAGCCAACATCAATGTTGCCGCGCATAGTCATGTATTGCGGACGTCACAGCCTTGCCATCTATCTTGTGCATCAACCAGTTTTAT
>JABIFY010000154.1 GCA_018650465.1 Alphaproteobacteria bacterium | reverse complement strand
GCGTCAAAATGCCGTCCTTGCCTGTCAGCTTCTGGCCATCTTGCAGGGCAGAAAGAGCTGTATCAAAATCAAAATCATTTCGCATGTGTCATTCCTTTTCTTCAGTTTAAAGAAATGACACGGAATTTCTAACGCTCCCCTTTTTTTTTAGTTTTCACATAATATCAAAAATACCCATATTGAAACAATGGTTAATTCCTGCCCATCGTTGATTACAGCCAAGTGTACCTATTCATAGCATCGAACGACTGAACTATACTTCCCGTTATCTACAAATATATAAGTTGATTCCCAATGATATTTTTGGTATACTTAAGTTACATTCATAAATTCAACAAACGAACAGTAGAATCATAGTATTCAATGTTCTTCATAATATGTTTGTAGAAGAGACGAATGTACAATAGAAACTTAGTACAATGTCGAAAGCGACACCCAAGACCGTTACCGATGTTCTGACATCGGATTTCTACTTCACCCCCCAAGCCCTAGCGACTAATGATGCCGCACTTTATGTGGGCGCAACTTCCGTGCGCCAGTTCCGTGCCGAAGTCAAACGAGGCTTGTGGCCGCAACCAACATCTCCTGAGTCCAAACCGCACCGTTGGTCAGTCTGTCAACTGGACAAGGCGTTGAAGGGAGAGTTAACGGTCTCGACAGCCAAGCACCTAACCCCACCTGAGGGACGCCTCTATGCCGCATTGATGCCTGTTTTGCGGGTGGATTGGTAGCAAATGATCTCTCCCCGCCGCTTTCCCCCTAGCGTTACGCCAAGGGCCTTGGACCGAAAGAGTGCTGCGGCGTATTGCGCGCTGTCGCCAAACTCTTTCGACAAGGCGGTGGCAGCCGGTGAGTTTCCTGCGGCAATTCGCTATGATTCGGTGCGAAAACTGGTTTGGGATCGCGTCGCATTAGACAAGGCATTTGACAATCTGGCCGACTCCGGGGAACTATCAGGGGGCTGTGATGACTGGGATTGAAAATATGGGCAAATTTGAACTGGCTTTCTATCAGGCCGTCAAATCCAAAGGGCAGGTTTATCACTATTACCGTCGCAAAAGCCGGCGCTATCGGATCAGCGGTGAACCTGGAACGATCGAATTTGCAGCCAGCTATGAAGCTATCCACAAGTCATTTGAAGAAACCGTTGGCGGCTATCCCGCAAAGTCTATCGGTGCGTTAATTGCGGAATACAGAGCTTCACCTGACTGGATGCAACTCAAACCCAAAACCAGAAACAACTATGAGAGATACCTTGCCATCATCTGTGACGAATGGGGCCGCCGTTTGGCTTCCGGAATGCAAAGGAAGCACGTTTTGCGCCTTCGCGATCAGTATCAAGACAAACCAACAACGGCAAATCACATAGTTTCAACGGTTTCGCTCCTGATGACCTTTGGTATTGACCGGGAATATGCCACTTCAAACCCGGCGGCCAAGCCCCGCCGCCTAAAAACAGGCCCAGGGTATCGAGCGTGGTCAGATAGCGAAATTAACGCTCTGATGCAGAATGCTGAGCAGCAAATCGTCGATATATCAATGGTGGCCTTGTACACCGGCCAGCGCCAGGGCGATGTAATGGCGATGCGATGGGATCAAATAACTGACGGCATGATCGAAGTCACCCAAGCGAAAACCGGACAAACGGTCTGGATACCAATACACCCTGATTTGGTCGCACGGCTTGATGAAATCAAACGTCGAAGCGTTCGCAGTGCTGTACACATCTGCACGACGACATATGGTCGACCGTGGAAGAAAAGTAATCTTCAACTTCGGTTTAAAGCTGCGACTAGGGCGCTCGGGTTTGATGTTCAATTCCACGGGCTGAGAAAAACCGCCGCACGAATGCTGTCAGAAGCTGGATGCACAACCGAACAGATCAAAGCTGTAACCGGTCACACGACTGACGAAATGGTAGCGCATTATGTTAGAGATGCGGACCGAAGGAAGAACGCCCAAGCAGCCATCAATAAGCTGAAAGTGGCAAACTTTTCTGATAAAAGTGGCAAACTTTCAAAACCGGATAATCTCTAATTTCAATAAATCGCTGAAATTACATCATTTATGCTGATTTTGTTGCACTGAAAAACATGCCCTGGAACTGATCCTGTTTCAAGCACAACCCCGCGGTGACGTTAAGCCTTTGGCCAAAAGCCTGATCAAACAATTCGGCAGTTTCGCCGAAGCTGTCAGCGCGCCGACGGACCGATTGCAGGAAATGCCGGGCCTTGGCGAAGCAACCATTGTCGCGTTGAAATCGGTGCAGGCAGCAGCTCTCAAGCTCAGTCAGGGCCGTGTTATGAACAAACCGGTGCTGGCGGGATGGACGGCGCTGGTGGATTATTGCCGGGCCGCAATGGCTTATCATCCCACCGAGCAATTCCGCATCCTGTTTCTGGACCGCAAGAACGTGCTGATTGCTGATGAAATCCAGCAAACCGGTACCATCGATCACACACCGGTTTATCCGCGCGAAGTGGTCAAGCGGGCGCTTGAGTTGGGCGCGTCGGCCTTGATCATGGTGCACAACCATCCGTCCGGTGATCCGACCCCGTCCAGGGCAGACATTGAAATGACCAAACAGGTGCAGGAAGCCGGTGAAAAGCTGAGTATTATATTACATGATCATTTGATCATCGGTCGCTCCGGAGAGACCAGTTTGAAATCTATGGGGCTGATTTAAAACAATTAATTTAGATGCTTGATATATATCAACCGCGTCAATCGGCCTCATGCCCAGATGCATATTTCCCCTCCCAAAAGCAGAAAACTGGTGTAAAATACCGATAGATTTGGGTCTGTGGACAAGGTGGAAATTATGAATTTAAAGCAAACCGGAAAACTGCTGGAAGAACGCCTCGTAATGCTAACGACACGTGCGGAAGAAGCAGAATCCACTTTGCGGGAAGGCCACAGCGCCGACTTCGAAGAATACGCCACCGAAGCCGAAGGCGACGAAGTTCTTGAGAGCCTGGAGGGTTCGGCAGTGGCTGAAATCAGCCAGATCAACGCCGCTTTGGCGCGCATCGAAGATGGCAGTTATGGCGAGTGCGTAACCTGCGGCGCAGCAGTCGGCGAAAAGCGCCTGGAAGCGGTTCCCCACACGCCACAATGCATTACTTGCGCCAGTAAACACGGCTAAAAAATGTCCGGTCAATGCCACAAAAAGCTCGCGAAATCGCGAGCTTTTGGCAAGCATTTTAGGGCCTGATCCGGACTTATATGTCGCAAAGAACGGGCATTATCCACCCGTCATGGCGCAAAAGTTCCTGGCTGAGGAATAATCAAACTCAGCCCTGCAGCATTTCCTCGATCAGCCTTTGTACCGAGAGTGCATCCTGGGCTGACGCCAGGCTGTTGTTTTCGCCGCGCATCCAGACCGCAACACCATCAAGTTGGCGGGCAAAACTATCGACACGCAAATCTGGCACATCTGTAAATTGTGACTGCCATTCATCGCCATCGGAAATTTGTAAATTAAACCAGTCGTGCAAACGATAACTCTTTTTGTCACCCCACAAAGTCAGCTCGACCCGGTCCGGTCCCACACCACCACTGGACCCCATCAAGGTTATCGGCACGGATGCATCATTGTGACTGCAATCCAGCACGGCGCTGATATGGGTTTCGCACAGGGCCGGATCATCCTGGTAAACAGGGGTCGAAGAAATTAACTCAGCCCGACCCATCAGGCGTTCAATGACATAGATAAAGTGCGAAAAGACTTCGCGGGTGTAACCGCCCTGATCACGATAGCGCAACCAGTCCGCATCGGCCTGCCAGTCACGTGGCCAGTTGGAAAAATGCACGATGGCATCCAGGCCGGAAATCGAGCCGATCTCACCCG
>JABIFY010000153.1 GCA_018650465.1 Alphaproteobacteria bacterium | reverse complement strand
CGTGAACCTGAAAGACATTCTTTGCAAGATCAACTCCGATGGTGATAACTTCATTCATGGTCGGCTCCTGTTTCCCTGTGGTTCAATGAACCACCATTTTGGCACCTAAATGCCGGCGGGTGGGAGCCGTCCACTGCATCAGTAACGGATATTCTGGCGGCAATCACTTCGTGTGCCCAAATTGAAAAATCATTCGATTTTCTTGATATTAAATGGTAGTCATCGAAACATGAAAATAGAACCTGCTTCCAACAAAATCATCAGTCGTGAAAACCACCCTTTTTTCAGCGTTTTATGTTTCGGGCTGCCCATCTTGGCTTTGGTGGTGTTAGCCTATCTTTCCATCAACGTGGACAAAGCCGAACAAGATGCAACGTCCTGGGTTACGCATACTCAAAAGGTTCAAGCTGACCTTCACGGGGTACTGTCGCAGTTGCAGGATATGGAAACAGGCCAGCGCGGATATATATTGACTGGCAACATCGATTATCTTGCCCCTTTTAATTCCGCTTTAAATCATCTCGACTCTGAGCTTTTGGATCTACGCATTTTGACAAGCGATAATCCGAAACAACGAGACAGTTTCAACGCTCTGACAGCGTTGGTGAATGACAAAAAAACGGAACTGATGATTACCATTGAGTTGCGTAAGGCGGAAGGCTTTGAAGCCGCTCTTTCCATGGTAAAGACCGATTCCGGAAAAATTATCATGGACCAAATTCGTGACGTCATCAAGAAAATAGGTGAAGAGGAAAACGCGCTTCTGGTCATACGGCAAGGTGAGGTTAAGGCGCTGCGTTCAACGATAAAATATTTGTATGGGTTGGTCATTGTTCTGATCACTGCATTTTCCGCAATCCTCTTTTATCAACTTCGCTTGGCCAGGAAAAATGCACGGTCAGCAATTCAAGTCAGCTCAGAACTGCAGGGTCGGACCATTGGACATTAGCAAGGCACCAGTTGTGGTGCGGCTATTTATCCCACTTTCGTGGAGAAATTTTAAACAGCCAGTAATTACATGACCTAATCTGATTGCGAAAAAGCTGGCGGGTTTATAGTATTAGCTTGATGCAGAGGATTTTTCATAAGTTCAGACCGTTGGGCATTCTTCCAGCATTTGCATGGCTGATCATGCAAATACTGATGACAGGTGCTTTCCTGCCATCTATTGCGGATGCTGAAGTCCTTGGCTTCGATTCCACTGTCACTATCTGCACACCAAATGGATTGAAGTCCCTCTCTCTTGACGGAGAGCCGACAGAGCCGGGGGATGCAACCAGACCAGGTTGCGATTGGTGCCAGGCCTTTGGCAATACTGCACCGCTTGGTGCGCCAGGCACGGTCTTGAAGGTTGCTTTCGACAGCGAACCCTATTTCTATCAACTGACGTATCACCAAACTGGTGCGAACAAGTATACCGGAAAATCTACTGCCATCCGGGCACGGCCAACCTTGAATCTATAGCGATAAATCCGGGCCAGCATCACACCGCAGGCTTGTCGAAAATCTATTTGTTTCAAGGAAGAAAATCATGTCATCCAGACTTTTGTCAGGTTTGGCGGCGATAGCCGTCAGCCTTTTCGTCACGCTTTCGTCCGTCTCGGCTGAAACTGTGACTGTTACTGATACCATGGGCCGTCAAGTCGCTGTGCCCGCAGATGCCAGGCGTATTTTGCTGGGTTTCTATTTTGAGGATTTTTATGCCATTGGCGGGGCGAACGCCTATGACCGCGTTGTGGCTATTTCCCGGTCTACCTGGCGGGGCTGGCGCAATTCGCAATGGAAAGCCTATGTGGCTGTAAATCCGAAAATTGCCAAACTTGTTGATGTGGGCGAGGTCGATTCCGGGACGTTTTCCATTGAAACGGCCATTGCTGCCAAACCCGACGTCGCGATCCTTGCTGCCTGGCAGTTCCGCGCCCTGGGGGAAGTGGTCAACAAGCTGGAAGCTGCCGGGATTCCTGTCGTCGTCGCCGACTACAATGCGCAAACCATTGAAAAGCATGTCACCAGCACCCTGATGATTGGTAAAATTCTTGGCCAGGATGAGAGGGCCAGAAAACTTGCCGATCAATATGCCAATGCGGTTAGTGATGTCCTGGCGCGGGTGGCCAAATCCGCTGCCCCCCGGAAGAAGGTCTATGTCGAGCTGGGTAACAAGGGAGCCGGAGAATATGGCAATTCCTATGGCAAGGGCATGTGGGGCGGCGTTATTGATTTTGCCGGTGGCGACAACATCGCCCTGGGCAAGGTTGAGAACTGGGGGGCTCTCAACCCCGAATATGTCATTTCATCGGACCCTGAAGCCATTTTCATTGCCGGTTCATATTGGGCAAAAAAGAAGAAGGCTGTGCTCATGGGCTTTGGGGTGACAGCTAGCCAAACACGCGCCCGGCTTGCCCCCTATACCGGGCGTCCAGGGTGGTCCGGCATCAAGGCTGTAAAGTCAGGAAATGTGCACGCCCTGTATCACGGTGGTGCGCGGACGCTCTACGACTTCACATTCCTGCAGTACGTTGCCAAGGCGCTTCACCCGAAAGCCTTTGCTGATGTGGATCCAGTGGCCAATCACCGCCGTTTCTATGAAACCTGGCTGCCCGTCGAGGCAACCGGAACATTCACTGTAAAACTCAAAGACTGACGGGAGGCGCCCGGGACAGCGAAGGTTGTCCCGGGCGTGTTTATTTCATGTCCATGACACAAACCGCAACCGCCTATGTGCGGCTCGTCAATCGCCGAATCGGGTGGCTGATGGCAATGGCCGGGCTGCTTTTCATTGCCATCGTGGCCGATATTCTTGTCGGACCGGCTTTCCTCAATGTTCTTGATGTGCTGGTTGCCCTGTTCGCACCCGATTTATCGACCGATCCGACAACCAAAGTGATCGTTCATTCGATCCGATTGCCCATGACACTTATGGCCATCATCGTGGGAGCGTCACTGGGGGTCGCCGGTGTTCAGATGCAAACCATTCTGGGCAATCCGCTGGCAAGCCCCTATACCCTGGGATTCTCTGCCGCCGCCGGGTTTGGCGCAGCGGTAACAATTTTATTCGGCTGGCAGTTGCCCCTTGTGCCGCAATTGACGGTCCCTGTCGCTGCCTTCCTGGCGGCGGCGGCTGCCTGTGCCATTGTTTACGGGGTCGCCCGGTTGCGTGGTGTTACATCCGAAATAATGATCCTTGCCGGCATTGCCGCCCTGTTTCTGTTCCAGTCCTTGCAGTCCCTGGTCCAGTACCTGGCCGCGCCCGAGGTGCTTCAGGAAATTGTTTTCTGGTTGTTCGGCTCCATGCTGAAAGCCAACTGGTTCACCGTCTGGGTGTCCGGTTCCATCTTGATCGCATGCGTTGCTTTTCTGGTGGGAGATGTCTGGAAACTGACGGCCTTGCGGCTTGGGGATGAACGCGCACAAAGCCTGGGTGTTGATGTTCGCCGGTTGCGAAAAAAGACATTCATCATCGTATCGCTGTTGACTGCAGGCGCCGTTGCCTTTGTCGGGACAATCGGCTTTGTCGGACTGGTTGCGCCACATGTGGCGCGGATGCTGGTTGGTGAGGATCAGCGAATATTGATTCCCGCCTCAGGCATCATGGGCGCGATTATCATGGTCGGTGCCTCGCTTGCCTCAAAGTTGCTTTCACCGGGCGCTGTTGTTCCGGTTGGAATTGTTACGGCCCTGATTGGTGTGCCGTTCCTGTTTGCCCTGATTCTGGGTGGCAAAAAGAGGCATTGGTGATGTTGGAAATTTCAGATTTAAGCGTTCACTACGACGCCGTGACGGTGCTGGACAAACTTGCATTTTCACTTCAGCCGGGAACCTTTACGGCTCTTGTCGGACCAAATGGAACCGGGAAATCAAGCCTGCTCAAGGCAATTGCCGGTCTGGTCAAGGCCACAGGTAATGTCCGGCTGAATGGCAGCGGGTCACTGGTTGCTGATGACCGTCTTGAAACCATCGCCTACATGCCACAGGACGTTGGCGTATCCTCTTCCTTGACGGTGTTGGAAGTAATCCTGCTGGGGCGATTGCGTTCTTTGGGAATGCGCATACCGGACAAAATGCACGATGACGCAGGCAAGGCCCTTGCCCGGTTCAGCCTCGAAGCACTCCAGGCCCGTACTCTTGCTGAAATCAGTGGTGGCCAGCGTCAGATGGTATATCTGGCGCAATCCCTGTTCCGCGATCCATCTGTTCTGCTGCTGGATGAACCAACAGCGGCATTGGATATACGCCACCAATTGGTGGTGCTGGACCAGGTTGCCCGTCACTGCAAGGCGAACAGTACAATCGGGTTTTCGGCGATGCATGATTTGTCTCTTGCCGCACGATTTTCCGACCGGATGATTTTTCTTTCGGAGGGTGAAATTGTTGCCGACGGCCCGCCCGTCGATGTGCTTGATTCCCGGTTGCTGCGTGATACTTATGGTGTGGAGGCCGAGATCGTCAGGAGTAGTAACGGGACGCTGCATATCACGCCAATAAAGGCGATTGGTCCGCCCAGAATGTGAACTGGCAGTGAAATATCAGGAGTGTTCAGGATGCCAAATCAACAAAGCTCGTCAAAAAGTTGGCACAGCCCCGTCAGGCAGGATCATGGCAGCGCCAGTTGAGTTTACGACTTCGGCTACTGTTGTGGTTTCGGCGATCTCGCGCAAATAGAGTTCACCATTTCTAATTTCACAAACGGCCATGTCTGTGTAGATGCGATCCACGCAGCGCGGTGCCGTCAAAGGCAGCTGGCAGGTCTCCAGAATTTTTGGACGGCCCTTCTTGTCCGTGTGCGTCGTAATGACAGCAACCATGCGTGCCCGTTGGGCAAGTTCGATTGCGCCGCCGGCACCGGGTGTAAATCGGCCGGGAATGGTCCAGTTGGCGAGATCACCGTTCGCAGCGACTTCAAAGGCCCCCAAAAGAGAAAAATCAAGGCGCCCGCTCCGCACCAGGGCGAAGGAAACGGCACTGTCAAAAAACGCACCGCCCGGGCGCACCGAAACATAGTCGCCCCCGGCATCGATCAAATTCCGGTTTTCTTCCCCTGGAAGTGTTTTCGGGCCAACGCCGGAAATTCCGTTTTCCGAGTGCAGGCAGACGGGCGAATCTTCGGGCACATATTTCAGGACCTGAGTTGGCAATCCAATGCCCAGATTGACCGTCATGCCAGGCAGAATGTCCCGTGCAGCCCTGCGTAACATTCTTTCCTTAGCGTTTGACGACACCATAGACCTCCGGCAATTCATCCAGTTCAACGACATGATCGACAAATGGTCCAGGTGTATGAACATCGTTCGCAGAAATCTCGCCTGTCGACACCAGTCTTTCCGCTTCGACAATCGTCTGATTGGCTGCCATGGCCATCAACGGATTGAAATTTCGGGCGGCAGCCGCATAGCCTAGGTTTCCGAACGGGTCAGCGACATCAGCATGAATCAACGCCACGTCTGCCCGCAAGGCATGTTCGACAATGCCTGGGACGCCATCAATTTCCATCCTCATCTTGTTGGCCGCAAGCTCAGTGTCGATGCCGATGTCAGTGATAAACCCAAGTAATCCCGCTCCGCCGGTTCGAATACGTTCTGCAAGTATTCCCTGGGCGACGAACTCAACTTCAAGGTCGCCCTTGTTCATCATCTCAATGGCCCGGGCATTCAGACCAATATGGCTAACGATCAGTTTACGCACCTGCCCGTTTTCAAGCAGCCAATCCACACCCATTCCGGTTTCGTTGGCGTCATTCTTGATGATCGTCAGGTCCTTCGCACCATGGTGCACAAGAGCATCGATCAGTTGAAATGGCGTGCCGGGCACACCAAATCCGCCCAGCATGACACTGTCCCCATCCTTGATAGATGCAACTGCCACTTCCAGTTCAGAAACCTTGTTCAACATTGTTTCTAACCGGCCTTTTGCAGACGAGATATTTCGACCTCAAATTGGGCGAGGGATTTGTCCAGAACCTGAATGATTTCATCGACCTGTTCATTCGTTGTAATCATGGGCGGACAGACCAGAAAATGGTCGCCTTCGATACCGCCCCTGGTACGCCGGGCGTAAATGATCAGGCCGTTGTCATAGGCGATGTCGACCAAACGGAGATGGGCATCCAGTTCCTTCGGCAAGGGCTGCATGGTCTCGCGATTACTCACCAGTTCAAAAGCCAGAAGTAGCCCTTTGCCGCGGACATCCCCGATCATTTCATATTTTACCATCAGGTCATGCAGGCGAGACTTCAGCAAACTGCCGACCCTGGTGGTGTTGTCCAACAATTTCTGGTCTTCGATTTCATCAATCACAGCCAGACCAGCGGTGCAGGCCAGAGGGTTTCCGGCGTAAGTAAATCCGTGCGCGAAGCCACCTTCGTTCAAAACAGCCTCGATTAATTCGTCCCGCGCCGTCATGGCACCAAGGGGCATATAACCACCGCCGAACCCTTTTGACAGGGCAATAATATCCGGCGTCACGTCCCAATGCTCAGCACCAAAAAACAAGCCCGTTCGACCGCCGCCAGTCATCACTTCATCATGGATAAGCAAGACGCTGTATTTGTCACAGATTTCACGAATTCTTTTAAGGTAACCAGCCGGCGGAACCAGGGCACCGGTCGAGGCTCCACCGACAGGCTCGACAATGAATGCCAGAACTGTTTCCGGTCCCTCGGCCAGGATTTTTTCCTCAAGGAAGTCGGCATAGTGGATACCTGTCGCCGGATCATCCAGAGATAAACCATCAAGGTAAGCTCGGGGGGCGGGGATTTTTGGCATCTCCTGCATCATCGGCGCAAAAGGATCCGTCAGCGGGGCATATCCTGTAACGGCAAGCGCACCCAGGGTACTGCCATGATAACTGGGGGTTCGGGAAATCACTTTCCAGCGTTGGGGCTGCCCGGTCGCAACAACATATTGCCGCGCCAGCTTTAATGCGCTTTCAACAGCTTCCGAGCCACCAGAAACAAAGAAAACCCGCTCGAAGCCTTCTGGTGCCAGGGCCGCTGTTTTTTCGGCCAGACGCTCTGAAGGATTCGTTTCAAAATGCAGGCGATAGCCGAAGGTTGATTTTTCCATTTGACGTCGCATGGCTTCCAGAACGTTGGCATTCGAATGACCAATGTTGCTGACCATGGCACCAGAAGAGCCGTCCAGATATCGTTTGCCATCGATGTCCCACATGTAGACACCTCGCGCCATGTCCAGAACAGGGCGGCGCTTCCTGCTTTGGTAAAACAGATGGGAGTGGTTGGAACCGTTCATCAAAATACCTGTTTCAGGAAAGATTGAGTCAGTTCATGTTTTGGGTCTGCAAAAATTTGGGCAGGTGGTCCCTCTTCGACAACAAGACCGTCGGCCAAAAAGACCACATGATCTGACACATCTTCAGCAAACCGCAAATCATGTGTCACGATGATCATCGTCATATGTTCCTGGGCCAACTGCTTCATCACGCGATTGACCTCACCAACCAGTTCCGGGTCAAGGGCAGAAGTGACCTCGTCGAACAGCATGACCTGTGGTGACATGGCCAAAGAGCGGGCGATGGCAACTCTTTGTTTTTGGCCGCCTGAAAGTTGAGACGGATAGTGATCAATGCGATCTGCCAAACCGACTTTATCTAAAAGTGCCTTGCCGCTTGTCAGGGCATCAGACTTGTTTTGCAGCTTCAGCATCGTGGGTGCCAGGGTGACATTTTCGATGGCTGTCAAATGCGGAAACAGATTGAAATGCTGGAAGACCATGCCAATTTCGCGCCGCAGCTGGTTCAGGTGTTTTTCACGTGCCCGGTGAGGTAAATCCTGATTGACGAGCTGGCCATCGAACCAGATTTCGCCGGCAGTTGCTTCTTCCAGCTGATTGATTGTTCTCAACAATGTAGACTTGCCAGATCCACTGGCGCCAATCAGAGCGACAATCTGACCCTTGCGGATGTTCATGTCTATGCCCTTCAAAACGGCAAGGTCACCAAAGTTCTTCTTTAGCCCCCTGATTTCAATAAGGTTTTCGCTCATTTCAGGTACCTATCGATAACGGGCTGTACGGCGCTCGGCGAAATGAACCGCCTGTTCCAGCCCCAGGTTGATAATGTAATAGATTGCAGCAGCTGCGATGTAGAACTCGAAAGGACGGAAGCTGTCGGATATTGCCCGCTGCGCCGACAGCGTCAGTTCCATGACGCCAATGACCGAAACAAGGGCACTTTCCTTCAGCAAGGCGATCATCATATTGCCAAGGGCTGGCGTAACATTTGCTACAGCCTGGGGCACAATAATTTTCCGCAAGGCCTGGAAATTGCTGAGACCAAGACTGCGGGCAGCTTCCACCTGTCCGGAATCAACGGCCACAATAGCCGAGCGAATGATGTCAGAGTTATAGACCGCAAAATGCAGGCTCAGGGCAATAACGCCAGCAACAAAGGCGTTCAGGTCAATGCCGATCTGCACCAGCCCGAAATAGACCAGGAACAATTGCAACAGAAGCGGCGTGCCCATAAACAGCCAGGCAATGAATGAGGTCGGCCAGCGAATTATGGCATGGCGGTTCAGTTGCAAGACGGCGAAAAGAATACCGCCTGAAATGCTGAAAAACATCGACAGGGCCGTCAGGGCCAGGGTCCACAGGGTTCCCGTCAGAAAGTAATCTGAATATTCGGGAAGGATGCTGAAATCTAGTCCCATCGTGATCAGTCCATTGCTACGCGTTGATCGACTTTGCGTACCCCGTACGAAAAGACAGTCACGATGAGGAGATAGAACACTGAAGCCAGAATAAACATTTCAAAAGGCTTGTAGGTCGAAGAGATAAAGCGGTGGGCAGTATAAGATAGTTCAACCAGCGAGATCGTTGATACAATCGCTGATCCCTTGATCAAGGCGATGGCATTGACGCCTAAGGGCCGGACCATCAAACGAGCTGCCTGCGGTATAATGATCTTCCGCATGACCTGGGCGTGACCGAGACCAAGGCAGCGGCCAGCCTCTGTCTGCCCCTTGTCGACCGAGATAATCGCGCCGCGAATAGACTCGCTCATATAAGCGCCAATATTGACGCCCAACCCGATAACACCCGCTTCAAAAGGATCGAGCTGTATGCCGACTTGCGGTCCGCCGAAATAGAGCAAAAACAGCTGGATCAAAGCCGGAGTCCCACGAAAGAAACTCACATAAAATCGCACCGGCAGCCTGATGAGTTTGTTGTGTGACAAACTGCCGAGACCCGCCGCAAAGCCTATTGAAAGACCAAGCAAGATTGCCAGCACCGAAATCTCAACAGTGACCACTGCCGCTTCAGCAAAAAACGGCCAGACTTTTGCGATTAGTTGAATATCCATTACGTCGCCTTAATGGTGATCAACACGTTGCCGGATCGGCAGGGAGGCAACTTCGTCGATCAGGCCAATTGTTTCCTCGACAGCGGCTTCAAAGAACTGCTTGCCAATTTCGGCGTCTGCGAGAGTAGGCTCACCCATCGTTCCGTCCGGGGAAATGGCAGACCACCAGTTCATATGCATGGCTCGACTACCGCCACCAGCCAGATCCAGATTGAAATTTTTGCTCTCGGGATCGTGAAGGTTCTGGCTGAAAGCGCGTTCCAGGTGAATATTTTCGGGGTCAAGATATAGATACATCGACGCTTCGAACTCACAGGCATGGGCAACACCGCCAGTCGCCGACTTGCGGATTTCGTTGATGCGGTGTGACATCAGGTTCCAGTAGGAAACCGAAACGCAGATGATTTCGTTTTTGATAACCGTTTTGCGTGCGGCCAGATCAAGCACGGGATGATTTGATCCGTGTGAATTGAACAGGACGACACGGCGAAAACCGTGGTGGGCCAGTGATTCTGTAATATCAGTAACAAAGGAGATCAGCGTTTCAGGTTGAATCCAGATCACACCTGGAAAATCCTTGTGATGCTCGTTAAATCCATAGGGGATTGGCGGCATCACAAAAACCTTGTCCGGAATTCGGTTCGCAAGTTCGTCAAGAATTCGTGTTGCCAATAATGTATCTGTGTCCAGCGCCATATGAGGACCGTGATCTTCGGTCGCTGCAACAGGTAATATAACAACCCGGTCTTTGTCTGAGTCGCGAACTTCTTCCCAGGTCATTTTACCGTATTCTGGTTTCATACTCGATAGTCGCCCGGCCAAATTGGCCGGGCGCTCCTTTAAGATCAGTGATTAGCGAATATCCGCGCCAACCCACTTTACAGCTATTTTTTCGTAAGTGCCGTCAGCCTTCATCGCGGCCAGGGCAGCCGTCATCGCGGCATGAAGTTTGGGGTTACCCTTGCGGATCGCCATGCCTGCACCAACTGCACCACCTTCGATTTCGGGTGTGTTGAGTTCGCGCATGTTCTGGTTATTCTTCTTGATCGCAACGCGTCCCGGAATGGAATCGATAATCAAGGCGTCGATACGCTTGTGCTCCAGTTCCAGCAGAAGTTCCGGCAAGCCCTTGTAAGTTTTCAGGGTCCAGTTCATCTGTCCTTGTTTGCGAGCCCATTTTTCGTGGGTTTCGCCAAGGGTTACGCCAATGGTTTTCCCTTTCAGGTCGGCCAGCGCCTGGACGTTCCCGTCACCACGAACAAAGACTGCGCGTCCGGCAGAATAATAAGGCCCAACAAAATCAACCATTTTTTGACGCTTGGGTGTAATGCTCATGCTGCCGATGATGGTGTCATATTTGTTGGCCAACAGACCTGCCAGAATACCATCCCAGGCCGTCGTGACGATTTTTGCCTTGACGCCAATGCGGCGGGCAATTTCCTTGCCGACAGAAACATCAAAGCCAACAACTTCGTTTTTGTCGTTGATCAGGGAAAATGGAGGGTAGGCACCTGTGAGGGCGATTGCG
>JABIFY010000152.1 GCA_018650465.1 Alphaproteobacteria bacterium | reverse complement strand
GCCAAAGGGGGATGTGCTCTCCTAACGGTGTGGATAAGGCCTTGCCAAGTAATTGCTGCATATTTTGAGACTTTCTTTGGTCGGAGAATCTCAAAGTATGAATCACTTCAGGGCTTTATCCTATTAAGTCGGGTACTGTGTCGTCGCCCAGCGATTGCAGCTCTTTCAGAAATGTTCGACCCAAGTTTGCGGCCCTGTCGATCAGGTTTTCTCTTGTGATTTGGCTGATAACCTCCAGGGCGACGGCGGCACCCAAAGGGTCATTCTGATGGGATTGCATATATTTGAACGTGCCGGACTTTAATTGGCTAACGGCTTTACGGTTTATGGCCAACGCGCTTACTGGATATCCGTTACCAAGGCCTTTGCCAATTGCCACAAAATCTGGCTCAATTTGGTAGTGATTATAGCCGAACCATTCGCCTGTGCGGCCCATCCCGGTTGTGACATCATTAACAATGACTTTACCGCCCTGTGACTGCACAATCTCAGCAATATTTTTGATCAACGCCACTGGCGGGAAGCGCACAAAACCACCTGAGCTCCCCGGTTCAAACACAAACTCTGCAATGTCATCGGGAACTGCTTTAAGCTTTGGACATTCGATGTCACATGTCTGCCTTTTCGGACAGGTCGCGCATTCATTCCAATCAAAGATTGCCCAACCGCTGTCACGCGATATCGTTGAACTGAAAGACCCGAGATAGGCATCGTGTAGGCATAATGTAGTTGGTTTATTGGTAAGATGTTTGCTCATCTGCCGGGCAAGTTCGATAGCCTCACTGCCCGAGCATAAAAACACGCACTGACCGCCAAAAAAGTCAGTGATAGAAATAACGGCTTCACCCGCCTTTTCCACGACTTCATTTGAGTAACAAAAACCGACATGCGAAATCGAAGCAATTTGCCTGGTGATTGCCTTGTTAACACTTTGATTTTTGTGTCCCAGAGGTGTGCACCAAACACCGGACTCCAGATCCAGATAGCGTTTTCCAGAACGATCGATCAACCAGGCTCCGTCGCTATCAACGATGTCGGGTATTTTTAGTTCGTGTCCGGTACAATTATAAATACTGCTCATTAAACACTCCCAATCACTATTTAACCTCCAGCTTTGCCCCGTGCAGCAGACAAGCAGAGCTAAAGTGCAGGTTGCGGGAAATAATCAAATGCCTGATTAGCTCAATAATCAGATTGAGGAACACGCCCACGTTTTTGCTTGGTGCTACTTCGCTGTTTTTTAGTGTCTACCCGTTTGGCCTTGGCGGATTTGCTGGGTTTTGTGGCGCGTCTGAATTTTGGAACGATGGCGGCTTCGCGGATTAACTCTACCAGTCGCTCAACGGCTTCCGTGCGATTGCGATCCTGGGATCTATGCTTATTGGCAGTGATGATTATGAAACCATCTTTGGTGAGTTTACTGCCAACCAATTTGGCTAGTCGCAAATAAACATGCGTTGGCAAGGTTTTGCACTGCCTTGCATTAAAGCGCAGTTGTACCGCCGTTGAAACCTTGTTGACATTTTGCCCACCGGGACCGGTGGAACGGACAAAGCTTTCCGTTAGGTCAGACGGGTCGAGCGTGATTTGATCGTTGATTTTGATCATGACGATGCACCACGCTCAACCCGGTCCGTTATCTAAACGAGCGATTCGCAGAAACGACGAATACGTTCCATGGCTTTTTCGAGGTTTTCATTGGAGGTCGCGTAGGAAACACGGAAATGCGGCTCCAGGCCAAAGGCCACGCCCTGAACGACAGCCACACCCTCGTCTTCCAGCAAGCCAGTAACAAAGTCTGTGTCGTTGTTGATCTCCATACCGCCTGGCGTCTTTTTGCCAATAGCACCGGCACAACTGGGATAAACATAAAAGGCACCAACTGGTGTCGGGCAGGACAGACCGGGAATGCTGTTCAGCTGTTCAACAACATAGTCCCGACGACCACGGAACGTTTCGATCCAGTCCTTCATAAAGTCTTGGGGGCCGTTCAAGGCTTCGACAGCTGCGGCCTGGCTGATGGAACTTGTGTGAGTGGTAGACTGGGATTGCACCTTGTTAATGGCCGCGATGATTTCTTTTGGCCCACCGGCATAACCAACGCGCCAGCCGGTCATGGAATAAGCTTTGGCCAAACCATTGACCGTCAAGGTGCGGTCGAACAATTCAGGTGCGACCTGGGCCATGGTGGTGAATTCAAATCCGTCATAAACCAGATGCTCGTAGATATCGTCGGTCATGATCCAGACATGGGGATGTTTGACCAAGACGTCGGCCAGGGCACGAATTTCGTCAGCTGTATAAGCGGCACCGGTCGGATTCGACGGTGAGTTGAAGATCAACCATTTTGTTTTTGGCGTGATGGCTGCTTCCAGATCAGCCGGGGTCATTTTGAACCCGCTGTTGATCCCGGCAGAAACAACTACCGGTGTGCCACCTGCCAACAAAACGATGTCGGGATAGGACACCCAATAGGGTGCCGGGATGATGACTTCGTCGCCTTCGTTCATCGTCGCCATGATGGCGTTATACAAAACCTGCTTGCCGCCACAGCCGATTGTGATCTGGTCAACGGTGTATTCAAGGCCGTTTTCACGCTTGAATTTGTCGACAATGGCTTGACGTGCGGCGATGGTGCCAGAGACAGCTGTGTACTTGGTTTCGCCTCGATTGATCGCTTCAATGGCGACTGCCTTGATGTGATCAGGCGTATCAAAATCAGGCTCGCCCGCACCCAGACCGATGATATCGCGACCGGCGGCCTTCAGTTCATTCACCTTGCCGGTCAGGGCAACTGTGGGTGAAGGTTGAATGCGGCCCAGGGCGTCGGCGATAAATGGCATGATGTCCACCTGTGTAAATTGGATTAAAATGGTTTTGTCTGGCGCAGTAAACTGCTCCAAACGGGCGAAAATCTACGCCTGCCGGGGGCCCGACGCAACACGAAACTGAGCAGAACAATGAATATAAGGCCGATTTTCCTCTTAATGTGTGTAACCAGAGTATGGTATGACGTCTGGTATGACGTTTCGGGCTCAGGTAAAGTCCGGCAGAATGTTTGAACATCGGAAATCAGCAATGCGCGAAATGATCGCTTCCAAAAGTTTTGGCCCGGCCGGAATTACGGCCCTGGTACCTTGTATTGCTTTGCTTTGTATCGCCTTGCTGACGGGCTGTACCAAATTTTCGGATTTGCAGTCACCCTTGTCGCTGCGCAAACCCGATCAATTGGCCACCAGCGAAATTCCTGTGGTGAACTGGTCGGACGTTCGGGAAGTTCACATGCTGGCAACCGAGTTTGCCTTTTCTCCGAACGATCCTGTGTTCAAGGCCGGAGTCCCTTATCGGTTGTTTATTCGAAACGTCGGAGACAATGAACATGTTCTAAGGGGCGCGCATTTTTTGCGCGCCATTGCTGTTCATCAGGTCAAACTAACCGAGTTCACATCACACGGAAATGATGGTCATGTCGACAAGGCCATCGGACCCGACAATGCAGATGGTGTGCCTGAGATCCCGCCTGTCAAGCAGGGTGCCCGGGATCTGGTTGCAGAGAATAACGCCGAGGCGATAGCTGAGGCACAGGCCGGTAAACCAGGCCAGGAAGCCGCTGATCCCTTTGCGGCGAAGGGTGCAGATGAAGACGCCGATGAAGAGGCCGAAGACGGTGACGAAGGGGCCGCCAATCCTTTTGCTGCGAAGGATGAAGGCGAAACAGAAGAAGATGCTGAGGAAGCGGCAAACCCCTTTTCCGCCAAACCTGAAGGCGAAACAGAAACCGACGAAGCCAATACTGGTCAAGCGAGTACTGAAGAAAATGGCGACGACCAAGCCAGTGATGAAGAAATGGTTGCCGCAAAAATTGAAGATGACGGCATTGAGAACGATGACGACGCCAAAGACGACGACATAGGCGAGGCTATAAAGACACCGGCAGAAGAAGCGGATGATGACGATGACGTCGTCGCGGCGAAACCGGCATCCCCCGCCAAACCCGCCGTTAAAGAGGAAATTGACTGGCAGCCTTTGGACATCAGCCGCATTGCCATTCCGGTCGGTCGCGAGGTTTCAATTGAATTTGTTGCCGTGCGCCCTGGCACATATCGTATTCACAGCGCCGACCTGAAATACGCCATGACAGGTATGTTCGGCGAAGCCAAAATCGAATAATAGCTTCACTTGCTGGGCCTGAGATAACAGAGCCAATAGACCGCCGCCACCAACACACTGCCGCCCAGAATATTACCGATTGTAACCGGGATCAGGTTCGCCATAAAACCGGCTGGGGTCAGGGTCGACAAGGCCTCGGTTGTCAGACCGGACGTAGTTACGGTTGCCACATCCTGGGCCGCGACAAAGCCCACCGGAATCAAATACATATTGGCCACGGAATGCTCAAAGCCCAAAGCCACAAAGGCTGTGACCGGAAATATAACGGCCATAACCTTGCCTGGCACCGTGTGTGCGGCGAAGGCTAACCAGACGGCGAGGCAGACCAGCGTATTACATAACACCCCTCGGATCAGGGCTTCGAAAAAAGGCAGTTGAGTTTTCCCGGCAGCAATTTTCAGGGCCGTTACGGCAACATCTCCGCCGCCGATAAACAGCGTGCCGGACAAGGCCACCAGGGCAACGGCACCAAGGGATCCAACCATATTTCCGGCATAAACCAATACCCAGTTTCGCATCAGGGACGCCATGCTGACGTCGCCTGATGCCCAGGCCATAACGATCAGATTATTGCCGGTAAAAAGCTCTGCCCCACCAACGATAACAAGGATCAGGCCGAGGGAAAAGACAGCCCCGCCCAGCACCCGGGTCGGGCCAAAACCAAGGTCTGAACCGGTAACAGAAAGGGTGTAAAACATGGCCCCGAAGGCGATGAAACCGCCCGCCAAAATTGCCAGTGTGAAGGTCGGGATCAGGGCCATGCGGGCCTTGGCGACCCCGGCGGCTTCGACGCGTTTTGCCATCTCTGCGGGCTTGTAGGCATCGAAGGTATCGGCACCGAGATGATGGTCAGAAGGGCTATTTGACATGCGTTATTCTCCGGTATTTGGCGAGCATTTTGTGGCTTTTAGTGGTCATTTGTTACCCTGCGCGTAAGCTTTCAAGGCCTTTCCAGTCAAGTTTAATACCGTGTCCGGGACGCTCGGGCGCGGTTGCCAGGCCTTCGACGATCAGCAATGGTTCGGCAATAAATTTCTCCAGACCAAACCCATGGGCTTCCAGGTACGACGCGTTTGAGACGGCGGCCAGCAGATGCACATGCAAATCATGCACACCATGGGAGGTCACCTGTAAATTTCGCGCCGCAGCCAGGGCAGCTACTTTCATCCAGACCGTCACACCACCGCAGTTCGATACATCAGGTTCGGGGTAGGTTACGCCGCCGGCGGAAATCAGATGATCAAATTCATGCAGGGAATGCAAATTCTCACCCGCCGCCAGGGGCACGCCGCCTTCTTGCAGGATTCGGGTGTGCCCGGCAAAATCATCAGGGATGGTCGGCTCCTCCAGCCAGACCAGATCGAAGTCGCGTAACTTGCGCGCGGCCCGGATCGCCTGATCCACACCCCAGCGCATATTGGCATCAACCATCAACGCAAAATCGTCGCCAAGGAACTTTCGCATTTCAGCTACCCGTTCGATGTCTTCGGCGGTGTTGTCACGACCGACTTTCATCTTGATGGCCCTGAACCCACGCGCGAGATTATCTTCGGTTTGCTTCAACAGCTGATCCAGCGGGAACAATAAATCGATGCCGCCGGCGTAGGCCTTGACCTTGTTGTCGGACCCGCCAAGTAACCGCCAAAGCGGCAATCCGGCGCGCTTCGCTTTCAAATCCCACAAGGCAATGTCGATAGCTGATATCGCGTGAACAGTTAGACCGCCGCGCCCGACATAATGAGAGGCCCACCACATCTGCATCCAGTTTTCTTCAACAAGGTCCGCATCGCGCCCAACCATCAAGGGGCCCAGGTCATCGGCGATCAACGCCCGAATGGCCGATCCCCCTCGCCCGACCGTGTAAGTATAGCCCACACCTTCGGCGCCATCCGTGTCGCGAACCCTAACGGTGACCAGCTCGAACGCCGTCATGTCACCATGGGTGGAGTCGGACAGCACCACGGGTAAGGGAATACGGTACTGATCTACCTGAATATTTTGAATATTGCCCATGATGTTTCCCTGCTGAAACCTGCTGTCAGAGTTTGCTCTTTTTTTTCGCCAATCTGCAAGACCTGATCTGGTTCCATGCCGCCTGGCCCCCTATATTCATTGGATGACAAACGCCGCAACAGACATCGAACCTGGTCCAGAAAAGCCTCCCCAGCAAAAAACCGAGGGTGGCATCCCCTTTGAACTGGTCTCGGATTTTGTGCCGTCCGGGGATCAGCCGGAAGCCATTGCGGATCTACTGGGTTCGATCAAGGACGGCGAACAGGACCAGGTGCTGTTGGGCGTCACAGGCTCGGGCAAGACGTTCACCATGGCCAATGTCATTGCCGAGACAGGCCGCCCGGCCTTGATCCTCGCCCCCAACAAAACCCTGGCGGCGCAGTTGTACGGCGAAATGAAAGCTTTCTTTCCCAATAATGCCGTCGAATATTTTGTGTCTTATTACGACTATTACCAGCCCGAAGCCTATGTGCCGCGGTCGGACACCTACATCGAAAAAGACGCCTCGATCAACGAACAGATCGACCGCATGCGTCACGCAGCCACGAGATCCTTGCTGGAACGCGACGACGTCATCATCGTTGCCAGTGTATCGTGCATCTATGGTATTGGTGATGTGGAAACCTACCAGCAAATGGCGGCCAAGATCGAAGTCGCACAAAAACTGGATCGCACCCAGTTGCTGCGACAGCTGGTGGAGCTGCAATATAAGCGCAATGACGCGGCTTTTGTGCGCGGCACCTTCCGGGTACGCGGCGATACGGTGGAAATCTTCCCCGCCCACCTGGAAGACCGCGCCTGGCGGCTTTCACTGTTTGGCGACGAAGTTGAAAGCATTACTGAATTTGATCCCCTGACCGGGCACAAAACGGATGCTCTGGAATTCATCAAGATATACGCCAACTCCCACTATGTGACACCCAAGCCCACGCTGAAGCAGGCCGCCATCAGTATTCGCAAAGAACTGGCCGCCCAACTGGAAGTTTTCCGCCAGCAGGAAAAACCGCTGGAAGCAGAACGTATTGAACAGCGCACCATGTTTGATCTGGAGATGATCGAGGCCACAGGTTCCTGCGCCGGCATTGAGAACTATTCACGTTTTCTGACTGGACGGGCACCGGGCGAGCCGCCGCCGACCTTAATCGAATATCTGCCTGAAAACGCTTTGATGATTATCGACGAAAGCCATGTCACAGTGCCCCAGTTGGGCGGCATGTATAAAGGCGATTTCGCCCGCAAATCAACCCTGCATGAATATGGCTTCCGGCTGCCCTCCTGCATCGACAACCGGCCCCTGAAGTTCGAAGAATGGGACGCTTTGCGCGGCCAGAGCATGTTTATTTCGGCCACCCCCGGCCCCTGGGAAATGGAGCGCACCGGCGGTGTTTTCGCCGAACAGATTATCCGGCCGACAGGCTTGATTGACCCCGTTTGCATTATTCGCCCTGTCGAACATCAGGTTGACGACTTGCTGGCCGAATGCAAAGTGGCATCCCAGGCCGGGCAACGGGTGCTGGTCACCACCTTGACCAAGCGCATGGCGGAAGATCTGACGGAATATATGCATGATGCCGGTTTGCGGGTGCGTTATTTGCATTCCGATATCGACACCCTGGAGCGCATCGAGATCATTCGCGATTTGCGCCTGGGTGCCTTTGATATCTTGATCGGCATCAACCTGTTGCGTGAAGGCCTGGATATCCCGGAATGTGCTTTGGTCGCCATACTGGACGCTGACAAGGAAGGCTTTTTACGCTCCCGTACATCTCTGATACAGACCATTGGCCGGGCAGCGCGAAATGTGGACGGCCGGGTTATCCTGTATGCCGATCGCATGACCAACAGTCTGACTGCCGCACTGGATGAAACCAACCGACGGCGGGAAAAACAGCAAGCCTACAATGCGGCCAATGGCATCACGCCTGAATCTATCAAAAAATCTATCGGCGACATTCTCGATGGCGTTACGGAAGGTGATTACGTCACCGTCGGCACCGGCGACGAAGGCGCACCGCATCTGGTCGGCAACAATCTGCAAACCCACCTGGCGGATATGGAAAAACGCATGCATGCCGCCGCGGCCGATCTCGAATTCGAGGAAGCCGCCCGCCTTAGAGATGAAATGCATCGTCTGAGAGATAACGACCTCGGTCTGAATAAACCTGGCTCGCGGGGAACAAGTTCAGCCGCTGGCGGTGGCACCAAAGATCGCGACGCCAACCGCCCTCGCTCGTCTGCCGGACGGCCGGGCACCCGACAATTGCGTGGGAAATCCAGCTCAGCCAAGCGGCTTTGATTTTGTCGTAATTTTGTTCTGACACCAAGGGATTTGGCCACCTGTTATTTCTTGCAGGGATATTTATTCATAGTTTTGCTGTACTCATATGGAACAGCTTGCGGTGGGGGCCGCAATTATTGGTGTGTAGGGGTATTTGAGACGATTTCTGGGGGGAACTGTGAGGGTTTTTTGGGTACAACGGATTTAACTCCACGTGAGTTGGAGTGTCTGCATTGGTGTGCAAAGGGTAAGAGTTCAGCCGAAGTTGGCGAGATTCTTGGCATCACCGAACGAACTGTCAATTGGCACATCAATAATGCAATTCACAAAACAAATTGTGTAAACAGGGTGCAGGCTGTAGCCAAGGCGGTATCACTGGGTATCATCAAAATCTGACTATTCCCGGCACCAATCAACTTCCGGATTCCGAATATTTATTCCTTCAGATCAACCCTCGGTCATTAGCAGGGCCGCCAGGTGATCTGGCTCCGTGACCATACAATCGTGTCCTGTGGGTATATAGTGAATCCGCCAGTTTGGCGCTGCTGCGGCATGTTCTGAAAAGCGGTCCATATAATCCAGACCCGATTGCGTGCAGCGGATGTAACTGAGGGATGCAACTTGCTGCCAGGCCCCGGTTAATTTCTGAGCATCCTCAAAAGTTGCCAGTGGATGCGCCACACATTTTCCATCTACCCATTGCGCTTTTTCAGGATCATCTACCCCGTATACGACGGCTGATATGGGCGGCAAACGCCAGCCATCATGCTTGTGGGCACGAGCCCGCAAATATTCGGCCCTTTCAGCAGTCTGATAATCCATCGCGGACCGTCCATCTTCGGGCAACAGGGCATCAACAAAAACCAGAGCCCTGATCTTGTCGGCGAGGGCATCCGCGACGCCGCCAATAACAAGACCACCATAGGAATGCCCCACCAAAATGACATCCTGCAAATCATTCCATTGGATCAAATTGGCGATGTCATTTATATGGGTCTGCAAACCGACCTCAGGACTGGCCAGGTGTACCCTGTCCCCCAGGCCCGTCAGACTGGGGCAATAAACCGTGTGCCCCTGGGCCAGCAGTACTGTCGCCGTATCACGCCAACACCAGCCCCCATGATAGGCCCCATGCACCAGAACAAAAATACTCATTGAAAAAATCCTTAACGATCAAATGTGCCTATCGAACGATCAACTGGCCTATCGAAATTTTGCCAAATTCAACACCAAATCCAATTGCACTTTGGATACTGGCCTTCGCCACTATGACGGAAAAAACGGGGCCGTCCTACTGGCGTCGTGCATTGCACGCAAATGCGTGACGGCCCGTATCCATCAGGCTTTTTTATCATGCTCCACATAAGTGATTTGCTTGCCGGAAAAGCAATCGGAACAAAGCTACCTTCAAAATATCATTCTAAATCTTCTGTTTGTTTCTCGCGAACATCGTTAGACTTCAATTTATTGAAATTACCCTGATCCGAGAATCAAATGGCACCCAAAAATAATCCGCTAAAGCTGAACAAGCTGCAATTAAAAACCCTGACCTTGTTGCAGGAACTGGCCAGTCACCCTGAATCCGGCACGCCGGAGCCGGATACCGGTAACGTGACCATTTCGACCTTCCCCAACCCGCACGGCGATCATTTTCATCTCGGCAGCGGTGTTGTGATGTCAAAGGATGCCAACGGCCTCAGGAACGAAGCTGTCTGGACGGCCTTGGCCCGCAAAGGCCTGGCAATCCCTTCCTTTCCCCTGGCGATCAAGTTGACACCTGCCGGACTGGGTTATGACACAGGCGCCATGTCTGCCATCCTGCACAAATCAGATCATTAGAGCATTTTCAATGACTATCAGGTCATTGAACGAGTCCTTGGAAACGTCCAACCTGTTTATTTCATACAATTTTTCAGCAAAACGTTATGTCTGTTTTCTCTGAGATTGCTCCAATACCTGTTATATTTGGCGCGACCAAATGCCTCATCATTTCTCCCCAGGGATAATTGTAGAATGTTCCTCCTTTATATATGAATGCTTGCCTAGATAACGGCTAAAATCACAGATAGGTTCAGGTGTGCAAGACTCGTTCAGTAACGATCGACCAGCAACAAATGATCGGGTTTCTCACCGTCTGCTGACAGCGGTCTGATATGATGGCTGGCATTACTGCCCTGTTGAAAATGATGGCCAGCTCGGCGCGCGATCTGGCGCCGATTGTTGTTGTTGTGGGCTTCTTTCAACTGGCCGTACTGCAACAGCCCCTGCCCGACATATGGGGGCTGGCTGGCGGTGTTCTGCTGGTGCTGATGGGCCTTACCCTGTTTATGCAAGGACTTGATCTCGCCCTGTTCCCGCTGGGCGAAAGTATGGCCGGGGCTTTCGCCAACAAGGGCAGCTTGTTCTGGATTCTGACATTCGCCTTCGCCCTGGGCTTTGGCACCACAGCGGCGGAGCCGTCGCTGACAGCCGTTGCCGCAGAGGCCGCCCGTATTGCGGCCGAAGGCAACGTGGTCGAAAACACCGAAGCCGCCCGGGCTGAGTATGCCCTGCTGCTGCGCCTGACCGTGGCCATATCAGTTGGCATTGCCTTGCTGGTTGGCGTGATCCGTATTCTCAAGGGCTGGCCGGTCCAGTACCTGATTATCAGTGGTTATGCCAGCGTCGTTGTTTTGACCTTTTTCGCCCCCGAAAACATTGTTGGCATTGCCTATGACGCAGGTGGTGTCACGACATCAACCATTACCGTGCCGCTGGTAACAGCCCTGGGCGTTGGCCTTGCCCATGTTATCAAGGGTCGCAATCCCATGATTGATGGCTTTGGCCTGATCGCTTTCGCCAGTCTGACGCCGATGATATTTGTCATGGCATTTGGCATGTTGTGGGCGGCTTTGTGATGGTCGAATTCCTGCTTCAATTTGGCCATACCCTGCTGTCGACCATTCTGGATGTGTCACCCATTGTGATCATTCTTTTTGGCTTCCAGCTGTTTGTTATTCGCCAGCCCATCAAGCGTTTGAAACAAATCATTATCGGTATGATTTACGTTATTCTGGGCCTCGCCCTGTTTTTGCTGGGCCTCGAAAAAGCCCTGTTCCCCTTGGGCGAGGTTATGGCCCAGCAGCTTACCGATCCTGCTTTCATTCACGGCGATGGCCCCATTCCGGAAATTGCCTATTGGAAAGACTATCTTTGGGTCTATGCCTTTGCCGCCGCCATCGGCTTTGCCACAACCATAGCCGAACCCTCTCTGATTGCCGTTGCCATCAAGGCCAGCGAAGTGTCCGGTGGTGCCATCAGTGTCTGGGGCCTGCGCATTGCCGTCGCCATCGGGGTCGCCGTCGGCGTCAGCCTGGGGGCCTTTCGCATTGTCACCGGACTGCCCCTGCCCTGGTTCATCATAAGCGGCTATATCGTGGTAATTATCCAGACCTTCTTTGCCTCAAAAATGATCGTTCCCCTGGCCTATGATTCTGGCGGTGTGACGACTTCGACAGTGACAGTGCCCCTGGTGGCGGCCCTCGGACTTGGCCTTGCGTCAACAATTCCTGGACGCAGCGCCTTGATCGACGGCTTTGGCCTGATCGCCTTCGCCAGCCTGTTTCCCATAATCTCCGTGCTCGCCTATGCACAAATTACAGCCTTCATGGACGCACGACTTGCCGCCCGGAAGGATTCCCCTGAAGCCTCAATCCCGCACAGAACCAAAGGAGAAACCTCATGAGGTTCAAACTAATAATTGCTCTTGTCGATGACGACTACACCGACACCGTTCTTGATGCTGCCCGCGAAGCCGGTGCTACGGGTGCCACCGTAGTGACATCAGCCCGCGGTGAGGGTGGCCAGAAAAAACAAACCTTCTTCGGCCTGTCCCTGACAGGGCAACGTGACCTGTGCCTGTTTTTGGTCGCAGAACAGTTGTCCAGGGATATTCTCGAAGAAATTGCCAGGGCCGGTGAATTCGACGAAAAACCAGGTGCCGGCATCGCCTTTCAGGTTAATATTGAGGACGCCGTCGGGCTGACATCGCAATTAGCTACAATTACGCACGAAATCGAGGATCAGATATGAATCATCCAACATACATCAAGGTTGCGGCTGTCATGAAGACTGAAATCCGCACTATCGACCCCATGAGTTCCGTCAGTGAGGCCATGATCCTCATGAGCAAAAACGGCGTCAGTTCCCTGGTCATCGAACGTCGCGACGAACATGACGAATACGGTTTGATTGTTGTCTCCGACATCGCCAAGGAAATCATCGCGGCAGGCCGCTCGCCAGACCGGGTTAATGTTTACGAGATCATGACCAAACCTACACTGACCCTGGATAGCGAAACGGATATCAAATACGGCGTCCGCCATCTGTCCAGATTTGGTGTCTCGCGTGGCCTGGTCCTGAACCATGACCGTGATTTGGTGGGCATTGTCACTTTGCGAGATATGGTTCTGGCCTATGCTGATGTGGTTGAAGGTATTCACGCCTGATTTCAGGCAATGCATTTCCGCTTTAAGCGAAATCGCCCTAACTGGTTGCAGGGATTATCGGCATTCCTATATAGAATATAGATGACAGTCGTATTGAGGTTTGTCATCTGGAGGTTTGTCGTCTGGAGCTTTATCCGGAGGGAGACAGACCCCGCATTCGCGGCACACGGAGTATCAGGCGTTTGATCAAGAACGGGAACCACTGTCGATGATGTATGCCCTGCTGGCTGGTGGCTTCATAATTCTGTTGGTCGGCGGCGATTTTATGGTACGCGGCGCTGTGGCCTTGGCCCAGAAACTGGATGTGCCGCCTTTGGTCATTGGCTTGACCATTATTGCCCTTGGAACGTCTGCACCGGAATTTGTTGTCAGCGTTAAATCCGTCCTGAATGACGCACCTGGCCTGGCCGTAGGTAATGTTGTTGGCAGCAATATCGCTAATATCCTTCTGGTGCTGGGTCTGCCTGCCATCATTTTCCCCATCGCCTGCACCGGCTCCTCTCTCAATCGGGACAATCTGGTCATGATTTTGACCAGTCTATTGTTCATTGCCTTTTGCTGGGGCGGCGTTCTTGTAACCTGGCAGGGGGCCTTGTTCCTGGCTCTGCTGGCAGGCTTCTTGATCCATGCCTATCGCGCGGCCCTCAGGGGTGATGGTGATTTGGCCGATGCAGAAGATGATTTCGACGGTGTTTCCGGATTTCCAACCAGCTTGCCCATATCCATACTGATGATCGTGGCGGGTATGATTGGCCTGATCGCCGGGGCCCAGATGCTGGTTGTGGGGGCCATCGACGTTGCCCGCACTTTCGGAGTATCCGAGGCTGTTATCGGCTTGACGGTCGTTGCCCTTGGCACCTCGCTGCCGGAACTGACAACATCCCTGGTTGCCGCCATGCGCAAACACGCTGATGTGGCCATCGGCAATGTCGTGGGCAGCAACTTGTTTAATATTCTGGGCGTCATCGGTGCTACGTCCCTGCTCATGCCGGTGCCGGTGCCGGCTGAAATCCTGAATTTTGATCTTTGGGTGATGTTGGCAGCTTCGCTTTTGCTGGTCCCCTTCGTCCTGCGCCGCGCCCCTATCGGGCGGCTGACAGGCGTTGCCTTTACGATTGCCTACATCGCCTATATTGGCTCTCAGTTTGGCGATCATGGCATTACCATGGCGGCCCTCATGCCCATTACGGGCGGCCAATGACCAGCCGGACAGTGACCAAACGACCGGCAGCCTTGATTACCGGCGCTGGCCAGCGCATCGGTCGGGCCCTGGCGCTGGCCCTGGCGCAAAATGGCCATGCCATTGCCATTCACTTTAATCAATCTCAAACGGATGCCTGGTCTTTGAAGGACGAGATTCTTGCTCTCGGCGGTGAAGTTGTCGTCGTTCAGGCCGATCTGGCGATTGAAGCAGAAACCGTCGGTTTGATTGATCGCGCCACTGAAGCACTGGGCTGCCCCTTGTCAGTGCTGATCAACAATGCCTCGACGTTTGAGCATGACGATATCAAGACCACGACGCGCGAAAGCTGGGACTTTCATATGGAAGCCAACTTGCGCGCCCCCTTTGTCCTGACACAGGCCTTTGCCGCGCAATGGCCAAAATCTGACGACAACAAGGGAAATATCATCAACATCATTGATCAGCGGGTCTGGAACCTGACGCCCGCCTTTGTGTCTTATACGCTCAGCAAAGCCGGGCTTTGGACCCTGACGCAAACCATGGCCCTCGCCCTCGCGCCCGATATTCGGGTGAATGCCATTGGACCTGGCCCGACACTTGCCAGCAGTCGCCAGACAGCTGAACAATTCGCAGCCCAATGCGCACCCTTACCACTTGGCCACGGAGCAAATCCGGATGACATCTGCCAGGCAGTACTGTATATCCTGGGCGCCCGGGCCATGACCGGACAAATGATTGCCCTGGACGGCGGTCAACATATGGCCTGGAGCGGCTATACAGCGAATAGTATGGCGGAATAGACGGCCGGAATATGGCATGGCGGAGACAGACATCATGAATGCACCACAAAGACTTCAATGCGGGACCTCACGCAGGATTTTTGTGCGCGATCTGATAATACCCGCAATGATCGGTGTGTATGACCATGAAAAAAACGCCCATCAGCTGGTGTGTATTAACGTGGATCTGACAACCGACGACAAAGGCGCAGCCCTGATTGACGATTTCAACAATACGGTTAGTTATGAAACCGCCGTCAACGGGATCAAAAAAATAATTGCTGCCGGACACATCAATCTTGTCGAAACACTGGCGGACAAAATAGCGGAATTTTGCCTGGCAGATGCCCGTGTTCACAGTGTAAAAGTCAAGGTTGAGAAACCCGACATCGTACCGGAAGCAGCCGGTGTGGGCGTGGAAATTGAACGATATCAAATGCTTCGCGTTGATCTGCCAGACGCAGGTTGAACATGAAGAATGTATCTAAAATTTGTCTCACTTGTGCACAGGGCCAAATAACCGGTTTTTTTTATACTTCAATTGGTGAAAAAATCATCTCTACACAGTAGATTTCCCTCTTGACTTTACTTAGTTGTTTAATATCAATAACTTATAATTTGTGCCTATTTTTTATGCAACCACGACAAACCTAAGGGTTTTCGGGGCCAGGACGCTGCGCACACCTGCTTACCCACAACCTTATCCACAGGAATCGTGGATAGCTTCACAGATGTGTTACAAACTAGTTACACATCAACGATTACCATATTGTTTATGGCCATAGGTGATCCAGGCTGCCCGGATTAAGCTCATCAAGTTCGATTATTCGCTGATGCTGGACGATAAAAACCGATGACAAACAAGGCCGCAGATAAATCACCTGATTCCAGTGCCTTGGAGGCTGAGCCAGGCGGGTCAGCCCCGACTGACAAATCTGTCACAACTAAAATTTCGGCTGAATCATCACCTGAATCTGGCGCAAAAGTCGTTGCCCGTTATCTTAAAACCCTGCCAGGCACCCCAGGCGTCTATCGCATGATGGATGAAAAGGGACAGGTTCTGTACGTCGGCAAGGCCAAAAACCTGAAGAAGCGGGTCGTCGCCTATACCAAGCCCTGGACAATCGGGGCGCGCATCTCGCGCATGGTGGCCGCAACCACAACCATGGAATTCATCACCACGCACACCGAAGCGGAAGCGTTGTTGCTGGAATCCAATCTGATCAAAAAGCTGAAGCCGCGTTACAACATCCTGCTGAAAGACGACAAGTCCTTTCCCTACATCCTGATCCGGGGTGATCATGACTGGGCCCAGATCACCAAACACCGGGGGGCGCGCAACAAACCGGGCGAATATTTTGGCCCTTTTGCCTCGGCCTCGTCCGTTAATGCCACGATCAACGCACTGGCCCGTGTTTTCCCGCTACGGTCCTGT
>JABIFY010000151.1 GCA_018650465.1 Alphaproteobacteria bacterium | reverse complement strand
CGTCCCGTTCACACCTACACCATGACTGACGAGATCGATTACATCGAACCCAAGGCGCGCGTTTATTAAAAGCTGACGACGTCTCAGGGCACACGAGGATAAGGAAGAAAAGATGGCTGAATTTGCACTCCCCGCCAATTCAAAGGTCGGTAAAGGCAAAGTCGTCAAGGCTCCGGCCGGGGCGCAGCGGATCAAGAAGGTCAACGTCTATCGTTGGAACCCGGATGACGGCAACAATCCCGTGATCGATACCTATGAAGTCGATCTGGATACCTGTGGCCCCATGGTTCTGGACGGTCTGATCAAGATCAAGAACGACCTGGACCCCACTTTGGCTTTCCGCCGGTCCTGCCGCGAAGGCGTTTGTGGCTCATGCGCCATGAACATCGACGGCACCAACACACTGGCCTGCACCAAGGCAACCGAAGCTGTTTCAGGTGACGTCAACATTTATCCGCTGCCGCATACGTCGGTGATCAAGGACCTGGTCCCTGATCTGACCAATTTCTATGCCCAGTACGCCTCGATCGAACCCTGGATGAAAACCGCGACCCCGGCCCCGGCTACAACGGAACGTCTGCAAAGCCGCGAGGACCGCGCCAAGCTCGACGGTCTTTGGGAATGCATCCTGTGTGCCTGCTGTTCAACCAGTTGCCCGAGTTACTGGTGGAATTCGGACCGCTATCTCGGCCCGGCTGCCTTGTTGCAATCCTATCGCTGGCTGATCGACAGCCGCGACGAAGATACCGGCAAGCGCCTGGACGATCTCGAAGATCCGTTCAAACTGTATCGCTGTCACACCATCATGAACTGCGCCAAGACCTGCCCGAAAAGCCTGAACCCGGCAGAGGCTATTTCCAGCATCAAACAAATGATGGTCGAACGGCGCTAGGCCAGTCCCGTTTGAACCCAATTTGGCAAAAATTCAAAAGGCCGTCGGGTTCAACCGGCGGCCTTTTTTGTGTTAAGAGAGAGCATTATGTACACACCAGATATTCTGAAAATTGAAGATCGCGATGAGATCACAGCGATTATCCAGCAAAACAGTTTCGCGGCCCTGACGGGTCCGGGCGCGGACGGCAGGATTACGGGCACGCATCTGCCTTTTATGTATGACCCGTCTGTGGGCGAACATGGTCAGCTGATCGCCCATATGGGAAAGTCCAACGATCACTGGATGGGGTTTTCAGACGATGCCGAATTTATGGTTATTTTCGCCGGGCCGCATGGGTATATTTCTCCGGCCTGGTATGCGGACGAGCCTGCCGTGCCCACGTGGAACTATGTCGCCATACATGCTTATGGCGTTCCCCGCGTCATCGAGGACGAAACCGCCAAGAGACAGATGCTGGTTAATCTGATTGCCGAGAATGAAGCGCAGTTCGAGCCACCCTGGACCTATCAGGGGTCTGAAAACTTCATGTCGGCGATGATCCGCGCAACCGTCGCTTTCGAAATCGATATCACAAAACTGGATGCCAAGGCCAAGCTGGGACAAAACCGCACCGACGGAGACAAGGCTGGTACCATAGATGGCCTGCGTGCCCAGGGCGATGACATGTCTCTGGCCCTCGCCGATCTGAGCAACAAGTTTAACAGCTGATATGCCTGAAGATATTGCCGCAGGTCCTATCCATGCCTATCGGGATTTCATCCACAAGGGTGAGTGGCAACCGGATCAGGCCCAGGAACTGGCGGCAGAGAAACTGCAACTGCTGCACCTGAAACTAAAGGGATATGATCCACGCGCCAAAAGCGGCTGGACCCTGCCTTTTAGTCGCCAGCGTAATGCGGAGCCACCGCAGGGCATCTATTTTTATGGCGGCGTGGGTCGCGGCAAGACGGCCATGATGGATATCTTTTTTGAGGGCGTCGAGGTGCCGCGCAAACGCCGCACGCACTTTCATGCGTTTATGCTGGACGTGCATGCCCGCATTCACGCCTTTCGCCAGAAGATCAAAAACAAGGGCGATGATACGGACCCAATCCCGGTGGTGGCACGGGCTTTGGCCGACGAATCCGCCTTGTTATGCTTTGATGAATTTCAGGTTTCGGACGCCGCCGATGCCATGATCCTGGGGCGATTGTTCTTATCCCTGTTCGACAATGGCGTTGTCGTCGTGACCACGTCAAACCGGGCACCGGATGACCTCTATCAGGGCGGCCTGAACCGCAGCCTGTTTTTGCCTTTTATCGATATGCTGAAATCCAGGCTGGATGTTTTGCAACTGGATGGTGGCCAGGATTATCGCCTGCAGCGTCTGACAGAAAAACCGGTATTCTTCACGCCCCTGGGGTCGGCCAGTGACACAGCTTTTGCCCAAACATTTGCCCGCCTGACAGATGACGCAAAAGCCGAGGCGCAAACCCTCACAGTGCAGGGGCGAACCCTGGATGTGCCTGCCGCGGCCCACGGCACAGCCCGGTTTACCTTCGCTGGCTTATGTGAGAAGCCCTTGGGCGCAGCGGATTATCTTGAAATCGCCATGCAATTCCATACCGTGTTTCTGGAGGGTATTCCGCAACTTGGCCCGGAGAAGCGCAACGAAGCCCGGCGCTTGATCAACCTGATCGACGTTCTGTATGACCACAATGTCAATCTGATTTGCACTGCGGATGCAGGGCCATCAGATATTTACGCCAAGGGTGACGGCAAGTTTGAATTTGCCCGCACCGAATCCCGCCTGATCGAAATGCAGTCGGAACATTATCTGGCCTCAGCCCACAGAACCTGATCCATTCTATTTCGTGAGGGCGAGCACTTCACTGGTTTTCGTCCAACCGCATCCATTCTTCCAAATTGGTCACCTCCGCATATTCCTTGTAGCCTGCAATCCTGTCTGACAGTTTTTCGGTTGAACCATCATTCTTTAATACGTTCACCGCATCACGCACGGCCTGAAGCGCTGCGAATAATGGAAGGTGCCAATAAAGCGCCATACGAACCCCGACTTGTCGCCATTCATCAATGGTATAATCCGGCTGTAAGTCGAAGTGATCCTTATCAGCTGCGACCGAAATTAGCGGTACCGGCACAGCAGCCGAAATTCGTGCGAACTCCTCAAGGGTGTAAAAATCCCCAACCATAACGGCATGAGCACCATGTTCAGCGTAAAGTTTCAGTCGTTCAATAACACCTTCTACACCTTCCGCAACCTTGGCGTCTGAACGTGCGATGATGCAAAAATCTTCGTTGCGTCGGGCGCTAAGTGCAGTATCGATCACCTTCGCAAAAGCCTCGCGTGGAATGACTTGTTTACCGGCCAACAAGCCACATCGCTTGGGGAAAGTCTGGTCTTCCAGGTGAATGGCGGAAACACCGGCGGCTTCAAACATGCGCACTGTTCGCGTCACATTGATCGCACCACCGAAACCCGTATCGGCATCACACACCACCGGTATGTCCACACACTGCGTAACATTGCCAACACGGCGCACCATTTCTGTCGCTGTTGTCAAACCGATATCCGGAAACCCCAGATCACTCGCTTCGTTTCCCAGTCCGATAAAATATACCAAGGGAAACCCGGCATCCTCAATTACACGTGCACTCAGCGCATCGTACGCACCTGGTGCTGCCACCATGGGATGCTGGTTCAGGATATCAATAAAGGTCGTCACTATGCCTACTCCATGCAAAAATATTTACGCTCAAATGTAGTTACTGAATGTGGATCGAGCCAGCATAAAGGGCCACCCCCAGGAATTTGGTTCCGGCACAGCCTTTGACCAGGCAGCATAAACCCACCGCAGTATTCCTTGCAAAGGAGACCATTTTCCGGCATTTTGTCGCAGATATTTTAAGCTTAAAATGAAAGATTTTTCCCTATGACCAGCCGTGACGATTGCGTTGCCCGTGACGCCGCCGACCCCATTGCCTCAAGCCGTGATGCCTTCATCTTGCCAGAAGGTGTGATCTACCTGGATGGCAATTCCTTGGGTCCGGTAACAAAGGCATCTGCCGCTCGCGTACAAAAGGTGGTGCACGAAGAATGGGCACAGGGCCTGATCCGCAGCTGGAATGATGCGGACTGGATTAATTCCGGCACCCGCATTGGCGACCGCATTGCCAAGCTCATCGGTGCGGATGACGGTGAAGTCGTGGTCGGCGACAGCACGTCGGTCAATGTTTTTAAACAGGTCGCCACGGCGGTTAAACTGCGTCCCGGTCGCAAGGTGATTGTCTCGGAAGAAGGTAACTTTCCCACCGACCTTTATATGGTTCAGGGCCTGATTGATTTGCTGGATGATGGCTATGAGTTGCGCCTGGTGCCCGAAGGCGGTGACATCAAGGCCGCCATCGGCGAAGATACTGCTGCCGTGCTGATCACCCACGTGGATTTCAAAATTGGCCAACAACATAACATGGCCGATCTGACCAAGGCCGCCCATGACAAGGGTGCCCTCATGATCTGGGACTTGTGCCATTCTGCCGGTGCGGTGCCGCTGGGCCTGAACGCCGCAAATGTCGATCTGGCCGTGGGCTGTACATATAAATACCTCAACGGCGGACCGGGTGCCCCTGCCTTTTGTTTTGTCGCCAAACGATTACAGGCAGAGGCGCGCCAGCCCTTATATGGCTGGATGGGACACGCCAAACCTTTTGATTTTGACACCAACTATGTCCCTGCCGAAGGCATTACGCGTCACCTGTCCGGGTCGCACGTCATCCTCGCCTTGTCATCGCTGGATAGTGCCCTGGATGTCTGGGACGATGTCAGCATGGATCAAATCCGTGCCAAGAGCCTGGACCTGACCGACCTGTTCATGGACCTTGTCGAAAGCCGATGTGAAGGCCTGGGCTTCGAGACCATAACCCCGCGTGATCGCGTGGTGCGTGGCAGTCAGGTATCGTTCCTGCACAAAAATGCCTTCCCGATCATGCAAGCTCTGATTTCCAAAGGCGTTATCGGCGATTATCGGGAGCCGGATATTCTGCGGTTTGGCTTCACGCCGCTGTACACATCTTTTGCTGACGTCTGGGATGCGGTGGAGATCCTCAGCGATATCATGGCCAACGACACCTGGAAAGAAGACCGGTTTAATGTGCGCGGCGCGGTGACCTGACCGGTATGTATATCGTTGCCGCAGACTCTGTCGTCGACGGTGCTGGTGACCTGTCCAGCACCGACGCCGCCAGAAAACAGCTGAAAGACAAGAATTACCGGGTAGCGGAATATGAAATTTCCAGCAGTACCGATGGCTGGCAAACCGACTTGCCGCCCCATCGCCTGCGCTGTGCCTGTGCGCCCCTGGTTGCCTTCAATCAGGCTCGGCAACGCATGGCGGAAGGTGAAATCGATGCCGTTGTTATTCAGGGTCGCGAGCACATGAAGTCTGATTTTCAAGGCCGGAAAGACGAGCGCAATCGTCTGATGAAGATTTATGGAGAAGGTAAATGCGGCATTCTGGACGGCTACGAAAAACTCGCCCAGGCCTTCATTACGCATCGCGACATCAGCGCAGATGATTTCAGACGTACGTCAGAGTATATTTTTGAAAACCATTGGCGTGTCTGGCAAACCCAAAATCCCAATGCGCCCCGACCGGCAGATGCCTGGTTTAATCCTGTGACGCCACTGTTTCGGGGCGTCGATTGCGCCAATCCGTCCGTCGATTACGATGGCTGCCTGGTCATTGTCAGTGACGAGGTTCTGCAAAAAACTGATTTTGGACTGAAAAGCTACAGTCAGATTGCCGCCTGTGATGTGCAGCAGCTTTGTCCAGACGGACCGGAGTTTGTTAAAGAAATCGTCAGCTATGATCACATGGCGACATCCTTCAATATTGCCTGCGCTGAAGCCAACGTCGACTTCAAATCTGTTTTCCGCAACAACCAGGCCTTACTGGACATTTATTCCTGTTATTCGGTTGTGCCCATGGGTTTTCTGATGGCGACCGGTTTTGTCGAAAACTTTGCGGGCATACCTGCATTCGCTGAGGAATTCCCACTCACAATCACGGGTGGTCTGAACCTGGCCAAAGCGCCCTGGAACAACACGACGGTGCAAACCCTGGCCAGCATGTTCCACGCCCTGAAATCAGACCAAGCCCCGGATATTGGGGGCGTACACAGCATTGGGGCGCTGGGTTACCTGCAGGGTTTTACAATTCTGAGAGAAGTTCCGGCTTACCAGTAAAATCCGGGAATCGCGGCGGTCGGCATCTGCCCGGCTTCCACCGCCGCGGCTTCAATGGCCTGCGCATCAGGCTGGTTGTCATTCAGCAATTCAGAATGGATGCCGCCCAGCACAAACAGAGAGTCGATGCCGACATTATTGGCACCTGCAATGTCAGTGCGAAAACTGTCACCCACACCGATGATCCGGGATTTATCGATGCCAGCAAGGCGTTCAAAACAAAGTTCATACCCCGGTGCATGGGGCTTACCGTTGTAGCGCACGTTGCCGCCCATATTTTCATAGTGTACCGCCAGCGATCCGGCACATAACACCATCTTGTCACCGCGCATAACCGATAAATCCGGGTTGGCGCAGATCATGGGCAGGTTCATTGCGCGCGCCTGGGCAAACAGATCATCGTAATCCGCCTGTGTATCCACATCGTCATCATAAAGACCCGAGGTCAGAACGAAATCGGCATCGGCCAGGTCATCAACTTCGTCAACGCCGGTGCCATGCAACAATCCGTGGTCTCGTTTCGGGCCCACATGAAAATAGTTCTGGCCCAGGGCCGCATGCCAGTCATCATCCCGGCGTTCAACATGCAATCGTGTGACGTCTCCGGATGTGACCAACACATCATAGGCTTCGCGCGGCACACCAAATCCCGCAACCTGGTCTTTGACCTTGTCTGATGTGCGCGGCGCGTTCGATAACAGCACAACTTTCTTGCCTGCCTCGTGTAATTTCGACATGCAATCCAGCACACCAGGATAGGGTTCAACCCCGTTATGCACGACGCCCCAGAGGTCAAGGATCAGGGCATCATATTGCTCGGCGATTTCCGAGACGCCGTTTATCAAAGGCAAGGTCATAGAAGAATTCCAGTTGAAGAAGAAGAATCAGGTGTGGTCAGCGCCAACGGCGTCCGCGACCGACGAGAACCCGTCACGTTTCAGACAGGCGACCAGATCTTTTTTGATTGTCGTCACCAAACGCGGTCCGGCATAGGCAAGGGCTGTATAGAATTGCACCAATGACGCCCCCGCCCTGATTTTGGTATAGGCATCGGCACCAGTTGAAATACCACCTGCACCAATCAGGGTGATCCGGCCTTTGGTAAGACGAAACATATCGCGCAAGACATCCGTCGACAGGGCAAAGAGCGGTGCGCCGCTCATGCCACCAACTTCCGACTTGTTGGCGTGTCGTAATCCATCTCGTGAAAGGGTTGTGTTACTGACGATCAAACCATCAATGCCATGGGCCAAAACGGCCTCGGCGATGACTTCCCGTCCCAGGTCATCCAGGTCGGGTGCCACCTTGACGATCAGGGGTTTGCGGGACTGTCCGGCAGCAACAAGGGCATCCCGCGCTGCACAACATCGGGTGAGCAATTCATCCATTTCCGCCTTGCCTTGCAGGTCACGCAAGCCTGGCGTATTGGGCGAGGAAATATTGATGGTCATGTAGTCGGAAAGACCAGCCAGGCGATCGATGCCGGTCACATAATCAGCAATACGGTCCTCACTGTCCTTGTTGGCACCCACATTGGCCCCCAGCAATCCGGATTTTCCTTTTCGAGCCTCAAGACGTGCGGCGACGACGTCCAGGCCTTCATTGTTGAAACCATTGCGATTGATCACAGCCATGTCCTGGGGCAAGCGAAACAGGCGTGGTCTGGGATTGCCGTATTGTGGTTGCGGCGTCACGCTGCCGATTTCCACAAAGCCAAAACCCTGCCCCAGCATGGCGTCCGGCACTTCGGCATTTTTATCGAACCCTGCGGCCAGACCGACGGGATTGGGGAAATTCAGGCCAAAAGCATCGATACCCAGAACCTTGTGATCGGCGGCAGACTGCGAGGGCACAAGCCCTGTCCGTAATGCCCGGATCGTCAGGCGATGGGCATTTTCCGGGTCCATACGCTTCAGAACAGGGGCCACCAGCGGATACAAATCAATCAAAACAAACTCCCTTGAGCGGGCGGTTCGTCCTCACCACCTTCATCCGCGTCGGGTGTATCATTGTTGCCACTCGCAAGCAATTCGTCAGGCAATTCACCCGATAACTCTATGGGCTCAAGACAGGCGGGCACATCATTGCGTGGCGCATTCACAAGTTTGGAAACGGCGTGCACCGTCATGCCCTCGTCAGTGGCGTCATCCATGATGCGCTGAACAGCTTCCATGTCGTTGGCCCCTTCGCCAAGCCAGGTTGAAAATTGATCTGGCGGCGTGATGACCGGCATGCGGTGATGTAAGGCTTGAGTGAATTCTCCGGCGCTACGCACGATGATGCTGCAACTATCGACAACTTCACCGTCTTCAGTTGAGACCCAGCGATCCCACAATCCGGCAAAAGCCATGACGCCTTTATCGGCCCGCTGGAACAGCCAGGGTTGCTTGCCGTCGGGGCCCTTGACCCATTCGTAATAGCCGTCCGCCGGAATCAGACAGCGACTGGATTTGAAGGCTTTGCGAAAGGATGGTTTTTCAGCCACAGTTTCGGCTCGCGCATTGATGGTTTTGGCGGCGAAACTTGTATCCTTCGACCAGGACGGAATCAAGCCCCAGCGCATCATAGCCATCTCGCGCCCGGCATCGCCGATGCGCACAACAGGCACAGACTGGCTTGGTGCAATGTTGTAACGGGGGGCAAGGTTCACCAGTTCCTTCAGGCCAAATAATTGGTACATGGCCTCAGGCGGTGTCGTCAAACTGTAGCGTCCACACATGGGATCACTCTAACCTCGTCACATAGTTTCAAGAAGTGCCTGTTTTTGGAAACTTTGTGTCTAAAGATCATTGTCAGGGTGCAAACGACGACTAGGAACCTACTGAAATCAGGGTTATTCTTGTCCCAAATTCATTTCGCTGACCCCCGGAAATACAAAATATTCAAAAAGGACGTAGCAATGGCAGGCGCATATTTTGCCGAAGAAAGCTGGCACACAGAGCCGCAAAAATTAATTGGCCCGGAAGATCATTCTTTCTGGCTGGGATCCTCCGTCTTTGATGGTGCCCGGTCCATGAATGGCTGCGCGCCTGACATCGACCCCCACTGTCAGCGCCTGCACAATTCCGCCGTTTCCATGGGACTGGTACCAACCAAGACCGTTGAGGAAGTTGCTGCGCTTTGCCGCGAAGGCGTGCGCAAGATGCCGCAAGAATCCGAACTTTATATTCGTCCCATGTATTATGCGACAACGGGTTTTGTTATTCCTGATGCTGAAGGCACCAAATTCTGTTTATCAGTTTATGACGCGCCCCTGCCTGGCTTCACAGGCTTCAAGGTGCATCTGTCCAAACGTCGTCGCCCGGCCCAGGACATGGCCATCACCGAAGCCAAGGCTGGTGCGCTTTACCCCAATTCATCCCGTGCCTTGCGCGAAGCAGCAGCCCTCGGTTTTGACAATGCCATCATACAGGATGCCAACGGAAATGTGGCTGAATTCGCCACGGCCAATCTCTGGATCGTCAAGGACGGCGTGGCTTATACGCCGGCCTTGAACGGTACGTTCCTGGCTGGCGTCACCCGCAAGCGCATCGCAGAGTTGTTGGAAAATGACGGCACCGACGTCGTACAGACAACCCTGACCATGGACGACGTCATGAGCGCCGACGAAGTTTTCAGCACTGGAAATTACGGCAAGGTCCAGCCCGTCACCCGGGTTGAAGACCGTGACCTGCAACCCGGTCCCGTCGCCCGCAAGGCTTATGATCTATATATGGATTACGCGAAGGGGTCCGACTTGTTCGCCTGATCTAATCGCCAACAAAAAGGCCGAAGGTGGATCGCTCCATCTTCGGCCTGTTTATTGGATGTCGCTCAATCAGCCAGCCCACTTAGTTCGCAAGGTCTTCGCCTGCCAGGGCACGCCGGATCAGGGTCACAGATTCGTCGACACCATACAGCGCCAGGAACGAGCCCATGCGCGGGCCTTGTGACTGGCCGAGCAAGGTTTCATACAAAGCCTTGAACCAGTCGCGCAGGTTTTCATAACCGTTTTCCTTGCCGATGGCATAGACCTCGGTCTGGATGGCTTCATGCTCGGCGTCTGCACCCAGGGCTTCCAGCTTGTCGGCAAGTTGGCCCAGGGCCGTGATTTCAACACCTGTCGGTGCCCGATAGTGTTTATCAGGGCGCACAAAGTCCTGGTAATAGGCAATGGCATAGCCCGCCAGACGGTCCAGGATCGGATGGTTTTCAGGCTTCGCACCCGGCACATAACGACTGATGAAGCCCCACAGAACTGCCGGGTCTTCGGTATTGCAAACGCTGGCCAGGTTCAACAGCATGGCAAAACTGATCGGCACGTCTTCTACCGGTGGCTGACCGGTATGAATATGCCAGCTGGGATTGGCCAGCTGTTTGTCGTCGTCTTGTTCAGCATATTTGCCAAGGTGTGACAGATATTCGTCAACCGCTTTGGGGATCACATCAAAATGCAGACGCTTGGCTTTACGCGGTGAATTAAACATGTACAGCGACAGGCTTTCGGGGGAAGCATATTTCAGCCATTCCTCAATGGTCAGTCCATTGCCGCGCGACTTGGAAATCTTTTCGCCATTTTCATCCAGAAACAACTCATAGGTCAGGCCTTCCGGCGGTTGCGCCTTGAGCACGCGACATATTTTGCTGGAAAGCTTTACAGACTCGATCAAATCCTTGCCGGACATTTCATAATCAACATCCAGCGCCGTCCAGCGCATGGCCCAGTCGGCTTTCCATTGCAGCTTGCAATGACCGCCGGTTACAAGCGTTTCCACTTTGGAGCCGTCTTCATTTTGATAAACGATAGTGCCCGCATCGACATTACGCTCAATCACCGGCACCTGCAAAACAATGCCGGTCTCTGGGCATATGGGCAGGAAAGGACTGTAGGTCGCCTGGCGTTCTGCCCCCAGAGTGGGCAGGATGATGCTGATGACAGCTTCGTAACTTTCCAGAACCTGCAACAAGGTGGCGTCAAAATCACCGGCTTTATATTTATCCGTCGACGAGACAAACTCGTACTCAAAGCCAAATTCATCCAGGAAGGCACGCAGGCGAGCATTGTTATGATGCCCAAAACTTTCATGGGTGCCAAAAGGATCCGGAACTTGCGTCAGCGGCTTACCCAAATGGGGTTCAAGGATTTCCTTGTTGGGAATGTTGTCAGGCACTTTGCGCAGGCCGTCCATATCATCCGAAAAGGCAAACAGTCGGGTCGGCAGGTCAGAAATTTCCGCAAAGGCGTGACGGACCATAGCCGTGCGTGCGACTTCGCCAAAGGTACCGATATGTGGCAACCCTGAAGGGCCATAGCCGGTTTCAAACAACACATAGCCTTTGTCATTTGAACCGGGGGCTTTCTTGGCCATCCGTTTGACAATGCTTTGCGCTTCCAGAAATGGCCATGCTTTGCTGGCCAAGGCGGCCTCTGCCTTGTTCGACATTTGATTTAATCTTTTGATTGCTAAGAAGAAGCTGGAAACTAGGCTCTGCGCGGCTTTTCGTCAATGATCGATCTTCCTGAGGCCGATAATTCCGGGCAGCTCTGGCAGGTATTTGAGGGCATCGGTATAGTGCCGCTCATGCCAGAAAGTCACAACGACCCATTTTCCCTTCCCCGCGCGCCGGAACGCCCTGCTTTGCCCGCGATGTCGGCCCCGGCCATGGTCGTTGGCCCGCGTCGGGCCGTCTGGTTGTCGGCAGATGGTGAAATTGAACACCTGGATCTGCCGGAAGCCGCCCATAGGGCGGCCAACACACCTGTCATTGTTTGCCATGGACCGACTGTCATGCGGCGGTTACGGCGGGATAACCTGGCTTTGCTGGATGTGTTGGAACTTTATGCTTTTGTGCGCCCGGCCCGATTTTGCCTGCCAACTGTCAATGGTGTAGCCACGTCCTTAGGGGTGGAGGGCTCAGATGACCTGGAAGATCAGGTTCTGGCCCTGTGGGAAGTTCCAAAAATACTGGCTAGCGAATTTTACCATGCATCCCGGGATAAATATCTGAGCGCCCTGGTCAGTACCATGGCCAGTTCTGGCTGGCCCTGGGCGGCCTGGCTGGGTGCCACAAAAGTTGACGACCCCCGGCGAGGCCTGGATATCTGGAACCGCTTGCCGGAAATCGAAGAACAAGCCCCCCCGCCGCCTGCCGGGAACGAGCCTGTGTCTGACGTTGAGGCCCTGGCGCGACTGGATGAATTACTCGACAGTTCGGCTGAAGCCCGCCAACAACAGCGTGACTATACCGCCGCCGCAGCCCAGGCCTTCGCCCCCCGAGACGTCGACGGCGCACCCAACATGGTCTTGGCGGAAGCGGGTACCGGCGTTGGTAAAACACTTGGCTACATCGCACCCGCCAGCGTCTGGGCGCAAAAAAATGAAGGTACGGTCTGGCTATCGACCTATACCAAGAACCTGCAGCGTCAGTTGGACCAGGAACTGGAAAAACTTTATCCCGATCCTGCCGTCCGCCAGGAAAAAGCAGTGCTGCGTAAAGGTCGTGAAAACTATCTTTGCTTGTTGAATCTGGAAGAAGAAGCCAATCGCGCCCAACAAGGCCGGCTGACAGTTTCTGCTGCCTTGATGTCACGCTGGGTCGGGGCGACGCGCGACGGCGACATGATCGGTGGCGATTTTCCGGCCTGGCTGGTGCATTTGTTTGGCACGGCCAGAACGCTTGGCTTGGCCGACCGGCGCGGCGAATGTGTCTATTCCGCCTGTAGTCATTACCGTAAATGTTTTATCGAACATGTGCAGCGCAAAGCACGCCGGGCCGAAATTGTGGTTGCCAACCACGCCCTGGTGATGATCCAGGCCGCCATGGCGGACGACACGAGCGAGCTGCCAACACGCTATGTCTTTGATGAAGGTCACCACGTCTTTGATGCCGCCGACAGTGCCTTTGCCGCCCATCTCAGCGGCATGGAAGCTGCGGAATTGCGTCGCTGGGTGCGTGGGGCCGAAGGCAATCGCCGCCGCCGCGCCCGTGGCCTCGAGACCCGCATCGGTGATTTGATCGGTGATGACGACAAGGCCGAAAAAAGCCTCAGCGCCATCAAACGCGCCGCCGCTGCCTTGCCCGGTGAAGGTTGGCTCAAACGCCTGGTTGACGGCGCGCCAAGTGGCCCGGCGGAAATATTTCTGGCCGAGACGAACAAACTTGTGATTGCCCGCCAAAGCCGGCCGGATAGCAATTATAGCCTGGAGACCACGACCAACGACCCGACCGAAACCATGGTGTCGGCCGCAGAAGAATTGTCGGCAGCCCTTGAAGGCCTAGCCAAACCCATGCACCGGCTGGCCAAACAAATGATGGCGCGCCTGGAAGATGAAGCTGAAACCCTGGACAGCGACAGCCGCCGCCGCCTGGATGCGGCTGCCCGTGGCCTGAAACGCCGGGCCGAAAGTGCCACGGCGTGGCGCATGATGTTGGACAATCTGGGTCGACCTTTGCCGGATGAATATTGCGACTGGTTCGGTGTTGAACGCAGCGATGGCCGGACCACAGATATCGGCATGTACCGCCACTGGGTTGATCCCACCTTCCCCCTCTCCGAAGCTGTGCTCAGGCGGGCTCATGGGGTGCTGATGACCTCAGCCAGCTTGCGCGATCGCAGTATGGGTGAAGACGACTGGGCCAGCGCTGAATTCCGCACCGGTGCCCAGCATTTGGCTTTGCCAGCACGTCGCACCAGCCTGGCGTCGCCTTATGACTATGGTAATGTCACGAAGGTTTTTGTCGTTAACGACCTTAACCGCAACAATGCAGATCAGATCGCAGCTGCATTTCGGGAATTATTTTTCGCCGCCAAAGGCGGAGCACTGGGTTTGTTCACTGCCATTTCGCGCTTGCGCGCCATTCACCAACGCCTTGCCGCGGCCATGGATGAGGCGGGTCTGGGTCTTTATGCCCAGCACATGGATGCGCTGGATACGGGTACCCTGGTCGACATTTTTCGGGCCGAAGAAGATGCCTGCCTGCTGGGCACGGATGCTGTGCGGGACGGCGTGGATGTGCCGGGACGCAGCTTGCGATTAATTGTTTTTGACAGGGTGCCCTGGCCGCGGCCATCAATCCTGCACAAATCCCGCAAATCCTCGTTTGGTGGCAGCAAATATGATGACATGCTGACGCGCCTGAAGCTGAAACAGGCTTATGGTCGCTTGATCCGACGCAACAGTGATCGCGGCGTTTTTGTGATGCTGGATTCTGCACTGCCAACGCGACTTTTGGACGCCTTCCCGGAAGGGGTCGAGGTTCAACGTCTGGGGCTAGCGGACGTCATTCAACAAACACGCCATTTCCTTAATCCCTGACCTGTGGGAGAATAGGGACAAATATTTTTGAGCGCTTTGCTCAACAACAAGAGTCTAACAAGGTATTTAACATGCAACATACGGCGCTTATCTACACCATGGTCCTGATGTCCGCTGCGGATTCAGACATGACAGACCGCGAATTGCTTTTGATCGGTGATATCGTTCGCACGATGCCTGCTTTTGAAAGTTTTGATGAAAAACTATTGCCGGAAATCGCCGAAAACTGCGCTGAAATTTTGGGCCAGGAAAATGGCATGGACACAGTAATCGGCATCGTCGCCGACAGCTTGCCAGAACGCCTGTGCATGACCGCCTATGCCTTGGCCTGTGATGTTGCCGCCGCGGATGGCAGTGTGCAGCAAGAAGAATTACGTCTGCTGGAAATGATCCGTCATCGCCTGAATGTCGACCGCCTGCATGCCGCCGCCATTGAAACCGGTGCTGCCGCGCGAAATCAGAAAGCGGATTGAACGGGGCGCACACAATTTCCCCGGTGTCACTCCGGACCCCGATCCGGAATCTCTGTAGCGACGAAAGCGGCACTGCCTAACCGCAGCTCGGCAGAGACTCCGGGTCAAGCCCCGAGTGACCATTCCTTTAGTATTCTATCAAAACCCCTTCACAAATGTCGCCACCTCGGCAATGGCTTCTGACCAGTTCTGATCTTCTGTACGGCCCGATTTTTTGCGTGGCTTGAAACTGTGGTCACCGTCGTCCAGCCAGTGCAGCCGGATTGCTTTTGACAGGCTGTAACCTTGCACGGCGACCAACCCACCCATGGTATCGCGTGTGCCTTGCGCAATCAGGGTCGGCGTCTTCAAGTCCAGTAAATGTTCTGTGCGGGTTTTTTCAGGCTTCCCAAACGGGTGGAAGGGATAGCCAAGACAGATCAGGCCGTCGACGCCTTGCTCGTCCGCAATCAGACTGGCCATACGCCCGCCCATGGATTTGCCGCCAATGAACAGTTTGCCACCTTGGGGCATGGTGACCCGAACCGCGTCGATAACCTCGGTCCAGGCATCCAGCAATTTGGGGGCACGATCTGGCGGACGCTTGCTGCCTTCCGCACGGCGGCGCTGCATATAGGGGAATTCAAAACGCCCGACACAAAGCCCGGCTGCTGCCAGTTCTTCTGCAAAAGTCGCCATGAAAGGGCTGTCCATAGGTGCGCCAGCCCCATGGGCCAGGATCAATGTATGTGATCGTTTACGCGCACCGTTAAACACCATCGATGACAGGATCGTCATAGCCCCTCCTTGTTGCCAGCACACATGCATCATCACAAAGTCGTGGTCAAGACTTGCCTGGTCGATATTAATCGCCAGACTCATTATAGTAATCCCAAAGGAGTGCCCGCGCGTGGTGTCGTACATCGTTGAACACGAACCGCTGATCCGCCTGAGTTGTTTTGTCGGTATTTTTGCCGCCGTTGCCTTGGGTGAGATTCTTGCGCCAAGGCGTTCGCTGGTTCATTCCAAATCCCGACGCTGGCTGGTCAATATCGGCATTACCGCGACCAATTCCCTGATCTTGCGTTTGTTCGTGCCGGTCCTGGCAGCTGGCTTCGCAGCCAGGGCAGAACTGAATGGTTGGGGCCTGTTGAATATGATCGACTTGCCGGGCTGGATTGAAATTATAATTGCCGTGATTGTGCTGGACTTGTTGATTTATTTGCAGCATCTGCTGGTTCACGCGGCACCGATCCTTTGGCGACTGCACATGGTGCACCACATTGACCTGGATATTGATGTCACCACCGGTGCCCGCTTTCATCCCCTGGAAATTCTGTTCTCCATGGGCGTCAAGCTGGCGGCTGTGGCCATCCTGGGACCAGCCGTCGTGGCTGTCATCATTTTCGAAATTCTTTTGAATGCCACGGCCATGTTCAATCATGGCAACTTCCGCTTGCCCCTGGATCTGGATCGGGTGTTGCGCTTGTTTGTTGTGACACCGGATATGCACCGGGTGCATCACTCCACCCGCATCGAAGAAACCAACAGTAATTACGGCTTTAACCTGCCCTGGTGGGATCGCCTGTTTGGCACCTATCGGGCGCAACCTCAGGCCGGACACGATCTGATGACCATCGGCATTACACCTTACTCAAGCTCGCCTCCACTTGGCTTCATCCATGCCTTGTTGCTGCCACTGGTTAGTCGCATCGGCCACTATCCGGATTTTTTCAAACGAGGCGGCAAATGAACGCCAAGGGCCTTATTCGCATTGCCGTTTTTGCCTGCCTCGTGGGCGCCATGATCTGGATGTGGTCCATGCGTGATATGATGGACTCAGATGTTCTGGAAAACCGCATCAACGAATTCGGTATGTGGGCACCCATTGTTTTTGTTCTGACTTATATTATTGCTGTGCCTTTGTGCCTGCCAGGGTCATTGCTGACTTTGGCGTCCGGGGCATTGTTTGGTCCTGTACTGGGTGGCTTCCTTGCCTTGACGGGCGCGACCATTGGTGCCTCTATTTCTTTCCTGATCGCCCGGTATATCGCAGGCGATCTCACCACATCAAAAATCGGTGGCAAGCTTGGTCACATCAAGGAAGGCGTCGATGCCGAGGGCTGGCGGTTTGTGGCCTTTGTCAGACTGGTGCCCGTCTTCCCCTTTAACATCCTGAATTATTTACTGGGTCTGACAGCCATTCCCATGCGGCACTATTTAATCGCATCCTTTATCTGCATGGCGCCTGGCACCTGGGCCTATACCTATGTGGGTTATGCTGGCAGAGAAGCGGCGACAGGTGGCCAGGATCTTGTCCTGAAAATTGTCACGGCAGCCAGCATGTTGGCCGCCGTTGGCCTGCTGCCCATTATCATCAAACGCTGGCGGGCTCACTTTGCGGAGAAGACCCCGGCCCTTCCCGAATAGTCTTTCCTGAATAGCTCTACGCGATTAGTTATTCCCCGCCCTGATCTACAGTTCATTTTCCTGAACGCCAAAAAGCAAGCCCCGTCCCGGTTTTCATCCCCGGGCGGGGCTGGCATTTATCTGGCACTGAGGCCTTGTCCCAACTGATAAGCCGGGCACTTGATAGCGGACGAAGCAAAGCCGCCCGATGTTCCGTTTAAATTGTCTGCGGGGCGATCAATATCCAGAATCGATTTGGACTTTTAGTTGGCTAACCAACAGAAATTCCACAACAATTCATATATGAGTTAGATCGCCTACCGTCCTCTTTCAACAGAAAGAGAAAGCCAACTGTCTGGTGGTTCCATGCAGATACCTGTCCTCCCAGTCGTTCGATATCCATAGCGATATCTATAGAAAAACCTTAGCACAAAAAGCAGATTCCCTGAAATAAAATCTGTCGTCCGCAACAATTTGTGAACAGCAAACCGCAGGGTTTTAGTCACTTGTGATTAGTCGCCCGGTTGCCACCACTGCAAGGTTCCGGCAATGCTTGCAACCTTGCCTATGACGATCAGACAGGGCGGTCCCAGCTCGGCTTTTGTTACATCGACAACGGCATTTTTCAGAGTGCTGATGCAATGGCGTTGCTGCGGCGTGGTGCCACGCTCAACGGCAGCAATGGGTGTGTCCGGTGAAAGCCCTGCTGCGATCAGGCGATCTGATATGGCACCAAGATTGGCCAGACCCATATAGACCACAAGGGTCGTATCGGGATCAGCCAGGTTTTCCCAATCCAGATCAAGTTCTTCTTCCTGGGTATGCCCGGTGACATATCGCACGCCAGTGGCCAGACCACGATGGGTGAGCGGCACACCAAGGTACGCACTGCAGCCAGACGCCGCACTGATGCCTGGCACAATTTGAAAAGCCACATCATTTTCAGCCAGGTGAATGGCTTCTTCGCTGCCCCGGCCAAAGATAAAAGGATCGCCGCCCTTTAAACGCACGACAGTTTTGTGCTCCTGCGCCAGGGTGACCAGCAAGGCGTTGATGTCTGGTTGGGGCATGGAATGATTTTTAGAGGCTTTTCCTGCGTAGATGCGCGGTGCTGTTGAGGGCACCAGGTCCATCACAGCATCAGACACCAGCCGGTCATAAACGATCACATCGGCGGAAGACAACAAACGCGCTGCCTTGACGGTTAACAAGTCCGGATCGCCAGGCCCTGCCCCGATCAGATAAACTGTGCCCGAAGCGGACGGATCATGGGAGGGATCATGGGATGGATCGGCGGATGGATTTTCACTCACGCGTTTGCTCTTTTCTCAGAAGATATCGTTGTCGACTGTTTTACCTGCCGAACAAAATCTACGAACCGGCTGGTCCACTGATTATCCTCAACATCACGAAAATGAGCATAGCTGGCCAAAAGGTTCCGGTAAACAATACCGTCATTCACGCCATCTACACCTGTTCCGCGTTTGACCTCATAGGCGAAACGGGTGCCGGGATCAAGATTTTCGAGGCGGGAATAGTGAAATTCATGGGCTGGAATTTCTGCATCTGACGCTGATCCAGTGATCGGCCAAAGCCCTCCATCGGTCTCAGACAGGCGCACATAGCCCCGCCCAACCGGGCGTTCTTCCATCACGACGTCGGCGCCGATAACGCCGACCATATCGCTGGTCTTGCCGCGCCACGTTATTTGCCGGGCCAGATACATCAGGCCACCACATTCCGCATAGGCCGGCATGCCGTTTTCAATTGCCGCCGCGATTTGTGCCCGCATGGTGGAATTGGCTTCCAGCTTTTCCATTTGTGTTTCAGGAAATCCGCCACTGAAGATCAGACCATCGACATCCGGCAGGTCGTTGTCTTTCAGGGTATCAAAAAAGATCAGATCGGCACCGGCTTCGGTCAGTGCCTGAAGATCGGCTTCGTAATAAAACCCAAAGGCTGCATCGCGCGCCACACCGAGGCGCACACGTTTTGACTGGATTGATACCGGTGCCGTCGTTCGAACGGTTGCCGCTGGTGCCGGGTCCGATTTCAGATCGCGCGTGATGGCCAGTAACAACCCCAGATCGACATGTTCGGAGATATGATCCGCGATGCACTTGATCCGGCGGTTCGCCTCGACGTCTTCATTGGTGGGCGTCAGGCCGATGTGGCGTTCTTCGATTTCCAGGTCCCGCGACCTGTGCACAGCCCCCAGCACCGGAATATCTGTGTAATGTCCAACGGCAGCATGCAGTTTGCCTTCGTGACGATCCCCGGCAACCTTGTTCAGAATCACCCCGGCGATTTTCAGGTCTGGATCAAAAGCCTGGTAGCCCAGGATCAAGGGAGCCACGCCGCGGGTGATACCTTGTGTGTCAATGACCAGCACAACGGGCAGACCAAGATGGTTAGCCAAGGCCCCGGTAGAATCACTACCCGCCGGGTCCATACCGTCATGGAGGCCCTTGTTGCCTTCGACAACTGTCACGTCAGCGTCAGCTGAGATGCGTCTATAGACGTCCGTAATTTCATCACGGGACTGGGTGTAAAAATCAAGATTGTGACAAGGCCGCCCGGCGGCCCGCCCCAGCCACATGGGATCAATATAGTCCGGTCCCTTTTTGAATGGCTGAACAACGCGTCCACGCGCTGCAAAGGCGGCGCACAGTCCCAGCGATATGGTGGTCTTGCCCGATGATTTATGAGCCGCGGAAACCAGGAAATGTGTCATGCCAGATTCACCAAATCAGTTCGTCAAATCAGTTCTTCAAATCTCAGGCAGCGGCTCCAAACCGTCCACGGTCACGGGCCTGCCACATGGCTGTCGCCTGAGCCTGAGCATCTGCTGGATCACTGGCCCTGCCCATGGTCGCCAAAGCCAGCGCCACTGTGCCAGTGACAGCAGCAACGGCATAATCGTCTTCAAGTTCATCCCGCCACACGGCTGCCAGACGAGACGTATCCATATCGTTATCATGGGGCTGGCGCGATTCAGACAGCAAGGGCGGCCATTCCAGTTCGGACGTGACGCCCTCGTGCAGTGATTTGACGACCAGTGGCTTGTTGGGGCGACGTTCAATTTCTCCGCCCTCACCCTTGAAAACCGACATGTGCGCCTGGCCCATCAGCGCCGCTGCACCTTGATGAGTATCCGTATAGCCCGGGTGAAACACACCCTGGATCATGGCAGGCGCAGCCAGAGGATTGATCATGCGCGCGATGGTATGAACGGGTGAGCGCAAGCCCAGTATGGGTCGCAAATCAATGATCCGACGCAAGATCGGCAGTAAACCTTCCAGGGGCACATAACCAAAGTTGCTTTGTGCAATATGCTTTCCGGCCTCGGCCAGGGTTTCTGCCACCGGCAGGCCCATGAATTCAAGAGTTTCGCGGGTGTACATCCGGCCCGGTGTGTGACCTTCGGTGCCATGCATGAAAATTTTGACGCCGCTTTGGGCCAGCAACAAGGCGGCCAGAATGAACCAGGGCAGCTGGCGACGTTTGCCGGCATAAGACGACCAGTCCAGATCAACACTGATCCCTTCCGGAACATCCAGCGCTGCACGACAGGCTTCAACAAACCCGGCGACTTCTTCGGCGGTTTCTTCCTTGTAGCGCATCAACATCAAGAAAGCGCCAAGTTGCACGTCTTCAACCTCACCGGCAAGGATCATGGCCATGGCATCGCGGGATTCGTCTTGCGTCAGAGCACGCGAAATGGTCCGGCCACGGGCGAGGATACGTACATAGGCAGCAAAGGGGTGTTCTTCACGGGACGTCGTCATCTTGAAACCTTGCAAAATATCAAAAAAGTTGTGCGGCCCATTTCAGGAACCTGTCAGACTTATGTAGGGTCTGTGTCAGCGTCTGCCAAGGTGTCAGCTAATGTACGGGGCAGCAGGGCCAGTATCTTGACCGACATTGCCACAATCACCAGGGCGAGAGCAACGCCGCCAATGCCAAGACCAATTTCCGGCAGGCCCGGATTATAAGCCGCAATTGATCCATCAGCAAAAGAGCTGGAGACAATTTTTCCGGGGAACAATACCAGGGGGAAGGCCTGTCCGCCGATAATGAGGACATAAAGTTGCGCCATGCCCCCAACGATGACGGAAAGGGCGGCCAGGGCAATCGCTTTCCGGCTGTCGGCGAACATGGGTGTAAACAACAGGACTAGAGGCAGCGCGCCACCGATGGCAATCTGTCCAACCCAGAACAGTTTGGTGTAAATGCCACCTTCCGCCAGGATAAAACGTTCCACGGCATGATGTTCAGCCGCATAAAGGTTCGTCAGATGCTGGACGACCGTGAAATAAAGCACGGCGGCGACAAAAACACCCAACAGATTTTTCAGGCGCCGCATCATGGCTTCGCCAAGAACCCGGCCTGTGCCTTGGGAAGAAAACATGATCACAAGAATAAAAATGGCCAGACCAAAGGCAAAGGACATGGCGATGAACAAGGGAGCCATAATCGCCGCATCATAGGCCTGGCGCGCGACCAGAAACCCGAAGATCGAGCCGGTACCTGTTGTCAGTGCCAGGCGCCAGATAAAGGCAACCAGTCCAGCGGGTTTACTGTATTTATTCAGAGAGCGTTCCATCATCAGCCAGAGATAAACCCCGGCGATGGCAATGAAGCCCACATAAAGATAAATGTTCCAGGCAAAGATCGAGCGGAAATTGTAGGTCGTCATGGCCACGATCAGGCGGTCGGGTCGACCCAGGTCCAGGACCAGAACACTCAAGCCACCGACCAGCAGGGCGATGGCCAACATGACCGACAAACGCGACAGGGGTTTGTAAGCGGTACGGCCAAATACAGATGAAATGGAAGCGACATTCAGTGCCCCCGAGGCTGCCACAATCAAAAAGACAGCAAACACATGCGGCATGCCCCAGACGATGCGGTTGTTCATGCCGGTAATGACATGGCCATGATGTTCCATGGTCCAGGCCGAGCCCATGCCCAGCAGCACCAATAGCCCCAAACCACCGATCAACAGCAGAAAAGCCGGGCTGCGACCTTCAACGCGTTTGAATATTTCCCGGCTCATGTGTCCAGCCCCATGTAACGTACACCAGGTTTCAGCCCTAAATCAGAGCGGATTGTCTGGGTCGGGTATTCGGCAACCTTTTTCGAAATATCACTGTCGGGATCATTCAAATCGCCAAAGGTCAGGGCGCCGCGTTTGGTGCCGCCGCAGGCTTCGACGCAGGCGGGTTGTTCGCCTTCGTCGACACGATGAACACAGAAGGTGCAACTTTCCACCGTGCCCTTGCCGCGCGGGGCGTGCGTGCGTTGGTCCGTAACAGGTTCATGGACAAAAGACCTGGCCTGATAGGGACACGCCATGACGCAATAGCGACAACCAATACAGCTGTGTTTATCGACCAGCACAATACCATCCGCCCGCTTCATGGAGGCCCCCGTCGGGCACACATCAACACAAGGCGGTTCTTCACAATGCTGGCACATCATGGGCAAGGTCTGGCTGTGACCTGTGCCGGGATCGGTAACCTTGACCTGGCGGATCCACTGGGCTGCCTGTAAGGGATCGGTTGAAGCGCTTTCACCCTCTCGCCAGCCATTTTCGTCTGCACAGGCATCGACGCAGGCTGTGCAGCCATCGTCACATTTGTTGGCATCCACCAACATACCCCAGCGCACTTTCGATGAAGCCGCCTCGCCTTTACCACGTGCCTGGTTTTTAGCCAGGGCGGGGGACATGAGCGTAATGCCGGGTGCCAGGGTCAGCCCGGCAGCAGCGCCAGCGGCACCTGTGGCCATACGGGTCAAAAACCCGCGCCGGGATGGCGAATCACCATTGCAACTATTTCCGCAAGACATGGGCTATCCTCCCTGGCAGGTTTGAGAGGGTGAATTTCGCCAACCAGATAATGCGTTCGTTGGTGGATGATTCTTTGGCAAATCATCCGCCTTGCGCTTTTTGTCCGGCGTCGAGGCGTGACATTCGAAACAGTCCAGCGTGACAGCCACATATGTATGACACGTGCGGCAAAAATGTTTGGGATCTTCATAGGTCACTGGCTTGGCGTCCTTGCCCTCAACCGCATGACAGGCCACGCAACCTTTTAAGCTGAATTCATTGCCGCGTATGCCCTGGCGCAACGTGTCATCGCGCTGGTGCTTTAACAGGGAGGGATGATTCTTGCGCATGTAATCACTGTCAGCAACGCATTGATCGCCCTTGCCTTTTGCCGGTTCAGGAATCGAAACCCGACCGGCTGCATATGTCGGTGAGGCCAGCACGGCCAGCACAACGACTGTCAGCAAGAAGGATATAACAGCAGGCAACTTCACACTTATTCTCCCATGCCCATTTCAATATAGCCGGACGGACAGACATCGGCACAAATGTGACAGCCAATGCATTTGCCATAATCCGTATCTACATAGCGACCAAAGGCGCGTTCATCCTTGCGCTTGCGAAAGACGGCATCCTGGGGGCAATACACCACACAGTTATCACATTCAAAGCACATGCCGCAGCTCATGCAGCGTTCCGCTTCTGCCTTGGCCTGTTCTGCATTCAGCACATCGATGCGTTCATCAAAATGCCCCAGCACAGCATCTGGTCCAATGTGTTTTTCCGGGCGGCGGTTACGGGCTTCATAGGCCCAGTGTCCCAGGTACAAACGGTCCGACGGTATAATTTCCTGAGCCGAGCGGTCTTCGTAGTTGTGAACAGCAAAATTATCATGGTCCGTGCCGCGGACCTGTTCGTGATTATAGTCTTCTGGTGCCTGGCCGTTATCCTGAAGTTTTTGCAAGAGATTAAAACGATGTACATCGACCTTGGGTCGACGCTTCAGGTCTTCGCCTTTCAGGAAGTGATCAATACTTTCGACCGCCACAGCGGCATGCCCGATGGCCGTGGTCAGCAAATGCGGCTTGATGATATCGCCTGCGACAAAATAGCCAGGCTTGTTGGGAATTTCATAATGCTTGCCCGCCGTTACCAGGCCCTTGCCATTGTCGAGGTCTTCCATACCGGCGAAGTCGCCTTGCTGGCCGATGGCGCCGACAATCAGGTCGCATTCGATATCAAACTCACTGTCTTCCACTTCCGTCATCTGGTTGCCTTCCCAGTTGACTGCTTTTACGCGCAGGGCGGTGGCGCGGCCGTCATCACCAAGAATCACTTCAATCGGGATCAGGCTGTCGCGAATAACAACGCCTTCCTGAGTGACATGCTCGACTTCCATTTTAGTGGCCGGCATTTTTGAAACCGGGCGGCGATAGACCACCGTCACATCCGCGCCCTGGCGCTTGGCGGCGGTCGCCACATCATGGGCCGTATGGCCCAGCACGACCATTTCAGGCCGGTCTTTTTCTGATACTTCAGTGATGTGGCCCAAGCGACGGGCCACAGCGGCCACATCCATGGCCGTGTCACCACCACCGATAACCAACACCCGTTGCGAGCCATGTTGCAATCGGCCCTGATTAAATGCTTCCAGGAATGCCACGCCAGAAATGCAGTTGCTGGCCTTCTCAGCGCCCGGATAAGGCAAGGCGGAGCCTTGCTTGGCCCCGATGGCGATGACAATGGCGTCGTAATCGTCTTCAATTTTTTGCATGGGAATGTCGACCCCGACGCGGGTCCCCAGAATAACTTCAACACCCATATCCGTGATGCGTTTGACTTCGCCATCCAGCACATCGCGCGGTGTCCGGTACCCCGGAATACCATAACGCATCATGCCACCAAGACTGTCATGATCGTCAAAAATTGTGGCGCCATGGCCAAGACGGCGCAGCTGATAGGCCGCCGCCAGTCCAGCGGGACCGCCACCAATGATGGCGATTTTCTTGCCGGTCTCTTCACCAATGTCACTGAAGGTCAGCTTCTGCCCAAGGGCATAATCACCAACAAAATGTTCAATCGAATTAATGCCCACATGCTCTTCAACTTCGTTGCGATTGCAGCCGTCTTCACACGGGGCCGGGCAGACGCGACCCATGATGGCAGGCAGGGGGTTGGCATCGGTCATGCGGCGAAAGGCATATTCCTCCCAGGGTGTTTCCGCATCTTCCGGCTTCTCGATCCCGCGCACGATACTCAGCCAGCCGCGAATGTCCTCGCCTGCCGGGCAACTGCCCTGGCAGGGCGGGGTGCGGTGGACATAGGTCGGACATTTATAACTTTCGTCGGCGTCGAATATTTCCTTCACAAAAGGCAGCGCTGCATCGTCGCCATCTTTATAGCGTCGGGTGGTGAGCTTTGTTTTGTCGGTCTCGGCTTTGTCAGTCTCTTCTGTGGAAATACTCATAATATTCGTCCGCCTTTTAGTCTTCGCTGGCCACTGTGACCTCTGTAGCCGCGCTATCACCCGCGCCATCCTCGTCTTCTGCTGAACCGTCCAGTTCTTCTTCCTGGATACTGCCTTCCAGAACAATCGCGTTACTAACCAGCTGATGCACACTGACGATGGCATCCATCTCCAGGCCGTAATAAGGCATGACCTTGGAAAACTGGCTTTTGCAGATGGCGCAAATCGCCGCCATATGAGTTACACCATGATCTTCGACCACGGCGTTCAACGCCTGCATGCGTGGCTTGGCGCCTTTGACCCGCAATTCCGTCAAATCATCGGTCAACAAACCACCGCCACCGCCGCAGCAGAAAGTCGCTTCATGAATGGTGTCGTCGGCCATGTCATGGAAGTTGTTGCACACGGCCTTGATGACATTGCGCGGAATTTCAAACTGTCCGCCAGGCCGACCACCCATGCTGGTCGCACGCGCCACATTGCAGCTGTCATGGAAGGTCAAGGTCATATCGTCATTGGCAGATTTATCGAGGCGCAACTTGCCCTGGTTGATCAGGTCGTCGGTATATTCACAGATATGCACTGGGTGCGGATAGGCCGGATCAAGAAAGTCGAACGGCCCCACAAGGGTATCCCAGAAGCTGTAGGCCACACGCCAGGCATGGCCGCATTCGCCAAGGATAATACGTTTCACACCCAGGTCCCTGGCCGCATCATAAATACGCTGGGCCACTTGGCGCATTTGGGCCTGGCTGCCAATGAACATGGCGAAGTTTGCGGCTTCGGAGGCATAGGAAGAAACCGTCCAGCTGGCCCCTGCGGCATGAAAAACCTTGGCATATCCGATCAGGCCATCAACATGGGGTTCCGCAAAAAAATCGGCGCTGGGGGTGACCAACAAAATATCAGCCCCCTGTACATCCAGCGGCATTTTAACTGCCACACCGGTTTCATCTTCGATATCTTCTTCGAGGCCCTCAAGGGTGTTGGCAAGGGCTTTTTCCGGCAGGCCCAGATTGTTGCCAATCTTGTGCAACTTCCCGATGATCTCGTTGGAATATTTCTGGCCGACGCCGATGTGATCCATGATGTCGCGCGCCGCCATGGAGATTTCGGCGGTGTCGATGCCATAGGGGCAATAGACCGAACAACGACGACATTGCGAACATTGATGGAAATAGCTGTACCAATCGTCCAGCACTTCTTCTGTCAGGTCTTCGGCCCCGACCAGCCACGGCACATATTTTCCGGCAGTGGTGAAGTTACGACGATAGACTTTGCGGAAAAGGTCTTGGCGGGCAACGGGCATGTTCTTGGGATCGCCTGTGCCAAGAAAATAATGACATTTATCTGTGCAAGCCCCGCACTTGACGCAACTGTCCAGATACACCCTTAAAGCACGGTTGGTGTCCAGCAATTCACCCATACGGTCGATGGCTTTTTCCTGCCAATTCTCGACCAGCTCACCCGGGAAGCCCAGGTCTTCCTGGTGATTGGGGGCTGCGACAAAGGGTTTTGAATGTTCCATGGCACCCGGACAAAGCGCCGGGGTTTCCAGAAAATCCTTGAGCTCAGGTGTGTCAAAATCAGCCATCAGGATCCCCGCGCTTCATTTTGTGCCTCATATGCACCGGGATGGCGCTTTGTGCGCACATCGTCAGGCTGGTTGCGGGCGGGGCTGAAAAACAGGCCCGGCGCATGCAATAATTTGCTGAAGGGAAAAACGATCATCAAGGTAATCACCAGGCCCAAATGGATGAGAAGATTTGCATCCCCGGGCAAAGGTTGCCAGTCGAAATACATCAGCCCCAAAATAAAGGCCTTGAGTGCGATGATATCGGTGGGGGCAACATACTTCATGGACAGACCGCTGGCCCCGATTGCCAACAGCAAGACCAAGAACAGAATGTCGGATGGGCTGGTAATATAACGCACGCGCGGCACCACAAACCGGCGCAGCAGCAATCCGGCCAAGCCCAGCATCATGGCAAAACCTGCATAGACGCCAAAGGGCTGCACCAGAACAACCCAGTCCCAGACAGGATCGGTGAAATAGCGAAAGTGCCTTAACAACGCCACGGCCAGGGCCGCATGAAAAACCCAGCCAAATAGCCAGATCCACTTATTGGATTTGAACAGGCTTTTGAAAAAAACAACTTCGCTGAACAAGCGGCTGACCACGCCGGACCCGGTCATGGGGGCTGGCGTGACAGGTATCTTCAGGGGCTGTGGCGTTTGCCAATACTGCATAATCTTAAGCCCCAGACCAACGATCAGGATCGCGGTCGCGGCATAAAACAGCAAGGCATAAACAACGGTTACAGACGACATAAGACGCAAGTCCCCAGGGACGGGGCCGTTTAGTGATATCTCACACCAAACGACCCCGTCAGATTTTCAACATTCGTCGAGGGTTAGATACAACCAGTAGGCTTGGGCAGACCGGCAATCTTACAAGCCTGTTTGGCAGGACCGTAAGGGAACAGGGAATAGAGATATTTGTTGTTTCCCTTTTCCTTGCCGAATTTTTTGCCAACAGCCTTGGTCAGAACACGAACGGCCGGGGCGATTTGGTATTCGTCATAATATTCCCGCAGGAAATTGACGACTTCCCAATGCTCATCGGTCATTTCAATCTTTTCGTCCTCGGCGATCAGACCAGCCAGGCCTTCGCTCCATGAACCGATATCGGTGATGTAGCCTTCTTCGTCGGCCTCATAAGTTTCGCCGTTAATTTCATATGCCATTTTTGATGCTCCTTTGGTTCTTTTCAACTCTAACGCAAATATTGCGCAATTTCAGATAATTTTATAGCCAGGAATGTACGGCATCATGTTCTGCCGCCAAATCCACAAATCCACCATAGTCAACAACCGAGACACCTGCGCAGACGCGATCATCGGCCATGCCACGGGCCGCCAGATCGGGGCCGAGGACATAAACTTTCAATCGGGCTGAGGCCTCTGTAATGCGGGCCGCCGTTTGGCCACCCGCAACGGCCGCATAGACGCCATCCTCGATCAACAGAACTGCACTGCCGTCTTCCGCATGGGTTAAACAGGTGTCGAAACTGTTGCGGTCAAAGGGTGATTTGTTCACCGTGTGTAATTTGCTCATGAGGTAATCACCACTTCCTGTTCCGCCAGCAAAGCCGACAAGGCCGCGGCATCCAGAACTTCAACATCAACCAGAAAATCGTCGGTCGTCAAACCGCGTTCTTCCATGGATTCCTTCGAGACATAAAGCTTTTCCACATCATAGCCTTCGAGGGCCCGATAGGTTTTGGAAAAGTTTTTCATGCCCGCCGCTTCCGGGGCCTGATCCGACTTGATCTGGTAGACACCATCATCCATGAAAACGACAGAGACGTCCTGATCAAAGGCTGCCGCAATCAAAACCATTTCCAGGCTTTCCAGGGCGTAAACCGTGCCATAGGGCGCCTTGCGGTTGACGTAACAGAACTTTTTAATAACGCCGAATTCATCTTCGTCATCATCGGGTGGAATGGGCGGGGGGGCTTCATTATTATCAGACATTCGTCAGTCTCCAAAAGTCACCAGACGATCCGCCTGAATGCCTGCTTCGATCAATTGGCCAAGGCCGGAAATGCGAAATCCGGAGGCCAGGATATCATCTTTCAAACCGCGACGCAGTGCGGCTGCAACACAGACCACCAGGTCCACGCCGTGCTCCTCTGCCAAGGCAGACCAGTTGGCCGTCAGATTACGGTCATCCGTAGGCGGTTCGGCCAACTTGTTGGCATTATTGACACCGTCGTAATAGAAAAATACGCGGAATATTTCATGCCCTTTTTCCAGCGCTGCTTTGGTAAACTGGTAGGCGCTGTCTGAGCACTGATGGGTAAACGGTCCTTCATTTACCAGGATAGAGAACTTCATGGAACAGGGTCTCCGGTTACAAAAATCTACATGCGAACGTGGGTTGAGGCATTGAAAGAACCCCGGGCACCACGCCAGTCGTCAATATGATATTTGGTGAAGGGCAGATTGGTTAGCTCAAAGAACCGGGGCCAGCCCACACGTTCGATCCACTCGCCAACACGTTCCCAGTCACGGGCATCCTCCTTGTAGACACGCAGGATGGTCTTGACCACTTCAGCAGCTTCCGGCCAGCGCGGTGCGTTGTTGGGAATGCCAGCGGCGACAAGTTTGTGGAACGTGGGTTTTGAACGGGCGTTGGAATGTTTGCCGCCGACAAAGACGGCCAGCTTGGTATATTCCGGATCGTTGATCTGCATGGGCGGACAAGGTGGATAACAGGCACCACAGCACATGCATTTTTTCTCATCGACTTCCAGCGACGGCTTGCCATTAACCAGGGCCGGACGGATAGCCGCCACCGGGCAACGGGCCACAACAGAAGGCCGCTCGCAGGTGTTGGCCACCAGATCGTGATTGATCAAAGGCGGTTTGGTGTGCTGAATGTTGATGGCGATATCGCCCTGGCCACCACAGTTGATCTGACAGCAAGACGTGGTCAGGCGCACCCGGTTTGGCATTTCCTCATTTTTGAACTCGTGCATCAGTTCGTCCATCAAGGACTTAACAACACCCGAGGCATCCGTGCCTGGAATATCGCAATGCAGCCAGCCTTGCGTGTGGGAAATCGTTGAAACAGAGTTCCCCGTGCCACCAACCGGATAAGTCGCAGCTTCCAGCGCTTCGATCAGGGGCGCGACTTTGGTTTCGTCCGAGACCATATATTCGATGTTCGAACGGGTAGTGAAACGCACATGTCCGTCGGCAAACTTGTCACCGATGTCACATAATTCACGAATGGCAAAAGTATCTAACTGGCGCGGTGTTCCGGCGCGAACTGTCCAGACTTCATCGCCACTGTGAGCCACATGATGCAGGACCCCCGGACGCGGACGATCATGCCAACTCCAGTTGCCGTAATTGGCTTTCAGGGTCGGGTGCATCAGCGGAAAGGGATCGGGGACGCCACTTTCAATCGGTTCACGCATTTCGGACATACAGGCCTCCGGGTAAATAGGGCGATTCCGATTTAAACGGAATCGCTTCTGCTTCGTTTATTTGCGCGCACCTTTGGTTTGATGCAACGCTGCGTTTCCGTAAAGTTCGGAAACGCTCTAGCTTATTGGTTGAGAGGGGGTGCCGAGGCATCCCCTTTGGTTAGATCAACAGTTCCAACCATCTTGTTTATGCGAATAATTATTCTGCTGCTTCTGTGGCTTGATCATCCTTGCGGGCAAACCACTTGGCAGCTTCCTCGTCCCAGCCATCGGTCTTGACATAAGAGTTGGTGCGCGGATGGGCGATCATGTTTGGATCAATATCGAGGCCCACGGCATCGAGATAATTCACCAGACCGATCCGGTCGATGGTCTCGCCGATGCGTTCATGCTCCAGTGCATTTTCGGCGAAGAAATCAACGGTATCCTGGGCAAGTGTCAGCAGACGCTCATAGTCTTCATCTGTATTCAGGCGCATGAATGGAATAATGACCGAGCCCATCAGATCACCGATCTTCAGGGAACGCTTGCCACCAAGACAGATCGTAACACCCTTGTCTTTACCTGGGGACAAAGCCTTGTTCATGACGTTGATACAGTGCATGCAACGCACACAGCTGCTATCGTCAATTTCCATGGTGTCATCGTCATTCAGGGAAATGGCGTTGGTCGGGCAATTCATCTGAACGGATTCAGTGAAATACTTGCGGCCAACGTCTTCCAGATAAAGTTTGACTTCATCCTGATCAATCTGGATTTCATCGGCCCAGGTGCCGATAACGGCCATATCCGCACGATGGATCGCATTCACACAATCGTTGGGGCAGCCGGAAAACTTGAACTTGAATTTATAGGGCAAAGCCGGGCGGTGCATCTCATCGATCAGATCATTGATGATCATGCGATGGGCGCGGACTTCGTCATAGCAAGACTGCTCGCAGCGGGCATGGCCCACGCAGCTCATGGAGGTGCGCAGGGCCGGGCCAGCGCCACCCATATCAAAACCGTTTTCATTCAGTTCATCAAAGGCTGGCTGTACGTTCTCCGTCGAGCAGCCCTGGAACATGATATCGCCACTTTGGCCATGCAAGGCAATCAAGCCGGAACCATGTTTTTCCCAGATGTCGCACATCTTGCGCAGAGTGGCGGTGTCATAATGCATACCCGCTGGTGGCTGGATACGCAGGGTGTGGAATTCTTTGGAGTCAGGATAATCCTCGGCGACTTCGGAAAAACGCGGAATGACGCCACCGCCATAACCATAAACACCAACGGTGCCACCTTTCCAGAAGCCCTTGCGGGTTTCATAGGAATGCTCCAGCTGGCCTAACAGATCTTTCATCATGTCAGCGTGCGGTTTGCTTTCGTCGTTCGCCAGACGCTTCAGGCCAGTTACAAAACTGGGCCAAGGCCCGTTTTCCAGCTCGTCCAGCATCGGGGTATCGCGAATCTTCTTTGTCATTGTATCCCTCCCTAAAGGATCGCCAGCATGTGGGCTACGCTATTATTTCGACCGACCGCACACGACCTGACAGAGTTTACCCCTGTTCAGGAAGCGGCGCATATATCACACGCAGGTGACCTTCCATTTTTCGTACATTATAATATGCTCATATTCAAACGGATGGCCAGAAGATTCTCACATGAATTTTCATTTTTTCTAGATTGGAATTCTTCTAATTAATAGAATAAACCTGTAACATCATGTGTATAACAGCTTTTTCTTATATAAAAAATCTATATAGTTGATTCAATAAATTTGCCATTCACCTTAATTTTCCTGCCCAGAGACCCGATGGATACCGGATTAACAGTGGATATATCGTGAAAAATTCAGATTCAGACAGTTCAACAGCCGCCATGAAACGTTGGCAAGGCGACCCTTTTGATATTGAAAATACTGTCGCCTACGACACGTGGCGAAGCTGGAAACTGGCCAACACGGCAGTGGATCAAATCATCGAGATCGACGATCCGGAAAACCTGAACCCGGTCACCATCACAAAAATTTACGCGGCCTGCGAGACCCATAATATGGCCTTGTTTCGTGCCGCCGATAATCAGTTGGCTGATCGTGCAGCCTTCCGACGGTTTATGAGCGCGCTGGGTTTTCGTAATTTACGCGGCCATTTACTGGCGGACGATGACGATATTTCGACCATCACACCCGTCGACCCGTCAGATCGAAAAACAATGAAGGGCGAATATATACCCTATACCGGCCGGGCCCTGAGTTGGCATACGGATGGATATTATCACAAGGCAGACAACCCCATCAGAAGCATGACGCTTTATTGTGCGCAGCAAGCTTCCAGCGGCGGCGAAAGTGCCTTCATTGATCCAGACATTATCTATATCCGGCTGCGCGATCAGAATCCGGACTTTGTTCGCGCCCTGATGCGGCCCGATGCCATGACCGTCCCGGCCAACACCCTGGGTGGCAGCGAAATCAGGCCCGCCCGCACAGGCCCGGTCTTTATGACCGACCCCGCCAGTGGTTATTTGTCCATGCGGTATACAGCCCGTACTGTCAGCATCGAATGGCCGGATGACGCGCAGATGTTGTCCGCCCGCACGGCCCTGGAAGCCTTGTTGTCCGACAAGCATGGCGATCCGATGATTTTACGCCGCCGCTTGTCAGCAGGTGAAGGCATCATATGTAACAATGTGCTGCACAAGAGAGGCGAATTTAGTGACCCGACCCGTGTTTTGTATCGCGGACGGTTCAGCAACAGGGTTGGTGATTAACCACCTGTTGATGACACGACCCTACAGGAAAGAACAAATTATGGTTTTGATCAGCCAGATATTAAGGTTTCATCCCGACATTAAGTCTTTTGACGACTTCGTCCCGATTATCCGGGGTCTGGGAGAACAGGGCGAAATCCTGATCTCCATGGACGAGCGCCCAGGTTTTCCCGACACCCCGGCGAACTGGGAATTTGTCCTGGAAAATGCTTTCACATTCGGACAAAACTGATGGCCGGAGAATTCGAAGAAGAAATCAACGATCTCGGCAAGTTTGACCTGCCCTATGGTCGCGAAGTACGCATGGAAGAAATTGTCTTCGAGGGTGGCATGAAACTGCTGCGCTTGCGCTTTCGCGAAGGCAAACGCCACACCGTGATCGAATTGGATGGCCCAAGTGCTGCCAACTGGGCCAATGTTCTGGGGCCGTGGGCCGAAAAAAACAACCCGCAGGGTGAGTAAGAAAATCTAGTTTAGTTTGATCTTGCGCTCCAGCGGCGCATTGTTCCGCGCTGTCCAGTCAGCCAGAGAGCCGTCATATAGCCGCGCCTTTTTTTGACCCAGTAATTCACTGGCGACAAACCAGGTGATCGACGCCCAATGACCCGTGTTGCAAAAGACAAACATGTCCGCACCATCCTGAAGCCCGACTGTTGCCATCAGTTTCTTCAAAGCTTCGGGCGCACGAAAATTGCCGCCACTATTGTCCGTCAACCATTGTCCCGGCAGGCTTATGGCGCCCGGCAACGTGCCCGGCCTTCGGACAGCACTGCTTTTTTGCAGTCCCATATATTGCATGGTGGGTCTGGCATCCAGCATAAGCTCGCCGCGTGCACCAGCGGCGACAACATCCTCCATATCCATTAACATATGGCTTTGTATTGCCACCACAAAGGACTTGGGCTTGTTTGATTCAGACCCGGATTTGATCGGGTTTCGTGGTGTTTTGCCATCTGGCATGACGTCTGCCTGCCAGGCTGTCATGCCGCCATCAAGGATAGACACCCTGTCGTGCCCAAGGACTTTGAAACTCCAGTAAAGGCGGGTTGCCATGCCCATGTCACCGGCGCTCCAGCCAGGTGCGATCAACACCACATGGGCCGTATTGCCGACACCCAACTGGCCAATCTTTTTGACAAGCACATCAAGGGCCAAACCACTGGTGGGCAACAATCCGGGAATTTTATTGATCGTCTGACGCCAGCCATCCAGCCCATAGTCAGTATTCACCGCCCCCGGAATATGCCCTGCCACATAACTGCGCTGCCCCCTGAGGTCGACAAGTACCTGGCCTTTTTCTTCCAGATTTTTCGCCAACCATTGCACGCTGACCAAAGGCGTGACAGCCGTTTCAGCCGACACAACTGATGTTGTTGCCGCCATAAAGGCGAGCACGGTAATTTGCGCGAGGGTGCGCGCCGACCGGTAAAACATATATCCTCCAACGGGTTTGCTTCTTATCGATAGTATCAAACATCTGCCCTGCCCGGCTATGTCACCATTGCTCACAATGGGGTGAGAAGGCGTTTCGCAAGGGGCACATCAGCCGGATAATGCGTCAGCAACTGAAACCGGCAACAGCGGAAACTATCATGCGTCAAAATCTGAAATTCATGGTTCTTGGTTTATTTGTATTTCTGGTCCTTGTGCCACCACCTGCGCAGGCAAGCGACACAGCTGGCATGATCAGGCTGGAAATGAATGTGCCCTGGAGCCAGGCTTGGACAAAACTGAAAGCCGCCATTCAAAATCACAGTATGGGTATCGTCTCCCGGGCCAGCGCCAGTGCCGGGGCCAAGTCCCGCGGCGTTACCATTGCGGGCAATATGGTGATCGGTGTTTTCCGCAATGACTTCGCGGTACGCATGTTGGACGCCAATGTTGATGCCGGGATCGAAGCGCCTTTGCGGTTTTACCTGACGGAAGATGCAGCGGGGAAAGTTCATTTAAGCTATCGCAAACCAGGGACGACCTTCGCCCCATATGATGGCGACGACCTGGCCAGGCTGGCCGGTGAACTGGACAGAATATTTTCCGACATCGCCCGGGACGCAGTGAAATAGGTGGCCCAGATTATCAAGGCTAATTATCGATGACATTACTTTCCGCGTCATCTGACACCCGGCCGAACTCCACGCAATTGATTGTCGTTCTGGCAGCGGGTGCCTTATCTGCTGGCGGCCTTTGGATGGTTCAGTTTCAGGGCTGGCACCAGGCACGCCTCTATGCTTTGGGTCTGGCCCTGGGGCTGGTGCTATATCATGCGGCTTTTGGCTTTACCGGTGCCTGGCGACGGGCCTTGATCAGCCGACAAACGGCAGGTGTTGAAGCCCAATTGTTAATGCTGGCGGTCGCCACGTTGCTGTTTGCCCCTGCCCTGGCAGATGGTGAGTTGTGGGGGACACGGGTTGGCGGTGCCATCGCCCCCCTGGGCACACAAGTCGCCGTGGGTGCATTTCTCTTTGGTCTGGGGATGCAACTGGGCGGCGGCTGCGGGTCCGGCACCTTGTTTACAGTCGGTGGCGGCAACCCGCGTATGATCGTGACATTGATCGCATTTTGCGCCGGATCATTTTGGGCCTCCCTGGACATGCAATGGTGGGTCAACACACCGCGCCTGCCGGGCATCGCTCTCGGCAATATCTGGGGCTGGCCGCTGGCCGCACTGGCGCAAATTTTAGTCTTATGCACGATCTATTTGTTGCTTAAGAAATGGCGACGTCGACCAGAATCCCAAATTGCACAAGCCTGGTCGTGGAGAAGTTTGTATCGCGGGCCCTGGGCTTTGGCCTGGGGTGCCATTGCCCTGGCCTTGTTGAACTGGCTCACCCTGGGCCTCTCTGGTCACCCCTGGACAATCACCTGGGGCTTTACCCTGTGGGGTGCCAAGGCCGCCACCCTGGCGGGATGGTCGCCTGTGGGCAGCTGGTTCTGGTCCGGTGGCTTCACGGAGAATGCCCTGGTGCAGCCTGTGGCGGCAGATGAAACGTCGGTGATGAATATCGGCATCGTGATCGGGGCGTTGCTGGCCGCCGGTCTGGCCGGACGGTTCGCACCAACCTTCAAAATTTCGATGCCCAGTCTGGCAGCGGCTGTCATCGGCGGCTTGATGATGGGTTATGGGGGTCGCATCGGTTTTGGCTGCAACATTGGTGCATTTTTCTCCGGCATCGCATCGACCAGTTTGCATGGCTGGATGTGGGCCGTGTTTGCCTTGGGCGGAACCTGGATCGGCGTGCGTTTGCGGCCCCTGTTTGATTTACGGAATTGACGATCAAATTCAGGTTTGTGAAACTTCCAGTTCGCCCCGGTTCCAAAAGCGTGACAGGCCGGCGATAATCACAAAGCCAAGACCCGACATGATCGCCATGGCATAGAAGGCCTGGCCGGATAATTCAGCATACAACAAACCGGCCGTTGGCATGGCCACGGCAAAAATCAAACCAAGCGATACCGACGAATAAAGGCTTTGTGCGCTGGCCGACAAACCAGGCGGGATGGCCCTGGCGAGAAAATACATGGCCCCCAAATGAGCTGCGCCAAAAGTGATGCCGTGCAGGGCCTGCAAGACAAACAGAAAAGTCAGATCATCCGTCCAACCTGTCAGCGCCCAGCGCACAACACCCGCCGCCGCCCCGATCAGGATCAGGGTGAGAGGATCAACCTTTTTCATGGTCGCGGTGGCATAGGCAAAGAGGATAATTTCCGCCACAACACCGATGGCCCAGAGATAGCCGATAACCTCACGGCTGATACCGACCGATTGCCAGTGAATGGTGCTGAAGCCGTAAAACATCACATGTGAGCCTTGAGCCAGGCCCGCCCCCAGCAAAAACATCCAGAAAATGCGGCTACGCAACAGCGGCAGGATTGGCATGGGGGGCACCGGAGACATTTGGGACTGTGACGTTGCTTTGACGGCAGACGTGGCAACCTTGGGCAACAATAGCGACGACGCAAATATCAGCGCTGTGGTGCCAAAGACCAGCCAGAGAATCCAGTCTTCGCTTTTGCCCTGCAACCAAATACCACCCAATATCGCCGCCACGGCATAGGCGACCGAGCCCCACAAACGCACCCGGCCATAATCAACCTTGCCACTGGCCGCCGCCATGAGGGTCAAATTGTCACTGAGCGGCACAAGCGGGCTGAAGAAAAAGGCCAATATGACGGTTGCCGCAAACAGGGCGAGATACCCTTCGGCCACAAAAAACAACGCCACCGCTGCCAGACTGAGCAAGGACAAAATAATGATCGCCTTGCGCCGCGCCCCACTGCGATCCACCAGGCGGGCAATGATCGGGCTGCCAATGATTTTCAACACGGTGCCGCTGCCCAGTAACAGGCCAATGTCCCCGGCGCTTAAATCCTGACTTTGCAACCAGACCGGCCAAAAGGGCACAAACACCCCGATGGACAGAAACAAAAAGCCATAAAAAATTGATAGTCGTACGGTCAAAGCGATGCTTCGATGGCAGTCACGATCTCGGAAATAACCAGGGGCTTGGTGAGGTACTTATCGAAACCTGCATCCATGCCCTTCTCAATATCGGTTTCGGTCGCAGCGGCGCTCAGGGCGAAAATGGGGGTGTGTGAAGTATCGTCGTATTTACGAAGTTG
>JABIFY010000150.1 GCA_018650465.1 Alphaproteobacteria bacterium | reverse complement strand
CTCATCGGATATTTTTGCAATCATTTCAGACACTTAAGTCTGACCCAGCTAAATCAAAACTGGCTAGAGAACAAAAAATCGCTGCAAGTCGTTGACCGTGTTGGCCATGTTCCCTGCGGCGACGAGGGGGGTTATAGGCCCTGCCCCCGAACCTGTAAAGCACTATTTGAAAAAATGTGCAGGAATCTGAAAATAAACCATATGTAATAATCAATCGGCATATAAGTGCCGGAAATGTCGGGAAGATTCTTGCCGCAGGACCTGTTTTCAGGAAACATATCTCTCGTCTGAACCGACTTCAGGCAAGGATCGTTCAAACAGCCCGTTTTTTGCCCACATTAACGGCAAGGAAGATAAGTAATGAAAATAACTGATATCCGCACCCACTTGTTGTCGGTGCCCTTTAAAGACCCGCCGCAAACCGGTTTCCTGACGCTGGAAATGATCGACCTTCTGGTTGTTGAAATCGAAACTGCTTCTGGGATTATCGGGACTGGCCATCTGCATCCCCTGGCTGGCGGCATCAGAACACTTGAAATGTGTATCAAGGAGATGCTGGCCCCCGGTTTGATTGGTGAAGACGCAAGAGATGTGGAAGGTCTTTGGCAAAAGATGTGGCTGTCTACCTTTATACAGGGCCGCATGGGGATCACGGTGATGGCCATGTCTGCCATCGACATTGCCCTGTGGGATGCTGTGGGGCGTGCCGACAACAAACCCCTGTGGCAGATCTGGGGCGGCAAACCGAACCCCTTGCCTGTCTATGGGTCTGGCTGTTATCGCGGCCTGGGTCACGACGGCATGATCGAAAAGGCGGAGAAGTTTGTCGCCGATGGGTATAAGGCCATCAAGATGCAGGTCGCACACCTGTTCACCCATGACGAAGATATCGCAAATGTCCGGGATATGCGGGCCGCCCTTGGCGATGACATTGAAATAATGGTCGACGTTAACCAGGGCTGGAGCGTTGAAGAGGCCATTACAGTTGGTGGGAAATTCGCGGAGCAAAACATCTCATGGCTGGAGGAACCGGTCATGGCAGATGACTTTGACGGTTACACCCAAATCGCAGATGCCATCGATACGCCCCTGGCCACTGGCGAGAACCATTTTACCCATCATGATCTGAAACCGTTTCTCGCCAGCGGCAAGGTCCCGACCCTGCAACCGGATATCATGCGGGGCGGTTATACTGAGCTGCGCGTCATAAGCGACCTTGCCCATAAAGCCGGTCTGAAGATCGCGCCTCATCTGTTCCCGGAGCTGAGCAGTCATCTGCTTGCGTCCATTCCGAACGCGTCATGGGTGGAAAATATGGGCTGGTATGATCAATTGTGGGTGGACCCATTGGTGCCAACCGACGGCATGCTGACCCCGCCAGACCGGCCAGGGCATGGCATGGATTTCAAACCGGAATTGTACCTGGACCACCCTTATCGTGATTAGCGCTTTCGTGAACGAAACATTCAACGAACTTTGAAAACCAGTTTGCCCCGTAAATGACGCGCCTCGCTGACGGTATGGGCTTGCACCGCTTCTGATAGCGGCCAGGTTTTAATCTCCGGTATCTGCACGGCTTTTTTCTCGACCAGGTCGATGATGCGCTCGAGGAAACGCCGGTCCCGGCCGACAGCAGGCCTTAATGAAGTGACATCATCCCGTGGTGATTCCGGCGCGGTTTGGCCTGAAGCAATGAAGGCGGCCCGCCCCCCTGGCTTCAGGACAGAGAAAGACTGTTGAGCAACATCCCCCCCGACAGTATCAAACACAGCGTCGCAATTGGAGACAACTTCGGTAAAGTCCTCCCTGTTGTAATCAACGATCCGGTCCGCCCCGAGGCCTTGCAGATACTCATGATTGCCAGCACTTGCTGTTGTAATGACATGGGCACCAATATGCTTTGCCAGTTGCACAGCGAAACCGGCAACACCGCCAGCGCCCCCCTGGATCAGGATCGTTTCACCGGATTGCAGTTTCAGGGTGTCTTCCACCGTGACCAGCGCTGTCAGCCCCGTCAGGGCCAGGGCTGCAGCCTCCTCGTGAGAAAGAGACTCAGGCTTTTTGGCAATGATCGACGCCTTCATGGCGATCATTTCCGCATAAGCGCCTTCCTGACCCACGTCGCAGACGCCAAAGACGGCATCGCCGATCTGCAGATCATTTACATTTGCGCCCACGGCACTGATCACCCCGGAGAAATCGCGACCCAGAATATAAGGGAAGTCGACAGTGCCGCCATAGGCACCAGACCGCCCTTTCCAGTCGGCGGCATTCACACTGGCGCAATGAACATCAACCAGGACTTCGTCCGGGCCGTGAACGGGGTCCGGCATATCGCCGTAGACCAGAACTTCGGGTCCGCCAAATTTCTCGATCAGGGCAGCTTTCATAACGCACTCCATTGCGGGTCAGTATCGACATCAAATTAAATATCATTTTCAGGCAAGGGCGTTGCCGGAGCAAGCCGCTTCGGTCAATCTATCTGCAACAATCAAAAGGGGAGCAAAAAATCATGCGGGAATTCGAAACCGAAATCAAAACTGACGACGGCATCATGGACGTCTTTGTCTGCCACCCGGAACAGGATGGCCCCCACCCCGCTGTCATTCTTTACAAGGATGCGCCAGGCATGCGGGAAGAATTGCGCGATATGGCGCGTCGTCTTGGTACGGTTGGCTACACGGTGTTGTTGCCTAACATGTATTATCGCACCGGCCGTGAAGGCCAATATGGCTTTGATCCCCTGCAAATCCGGGAAGATGAAAAACAACTGGCCCGCATGTATGAAGTGATGAACACCTTGAGCAACGCCCGCGTGGTGGATGACACGAAAGCCATGCTCGACTACATCGATCAATGTGATGCAGCGGCACCAGGCCCCATCGGCTGCGTTGGTTATTGCATGAGCGGACAGTTTGTCATGTCTGTGGGCGCGGCTTTCCCTGACAGATTTGGCGCAATTGCCGCTTATCATGGCGTCAAGATCATCACCGACCAGCCGGACTCGCCGCATCTGGTCGCCAACAAGATCAAGGCTGAGGTGTATCTGGGCTTTGCCTCCGACGACCCACATGTGCCAGCGGAAGAACTGGCCGCCATGCCCGGTGCCATGCAATCAGCTGGCGTTAACCACACTATCGAGATTTATCCTGAAACAGAACACGGCTTCGTCTTCCCCTTGCGGGCTGTCTACAAAAAGCCCGCCGCGGAGCGTCACTGGGAAACAATGTTGGCCCTGTTTGATCGCCAACTACGCCGTCACTAAAGCGGCCTGGATTAAAAGCGGCTTGTATTAAAAGCGATCTGGATCAGATCGCTGTTTTGCCGCCGTCGACCGCGTAGATGCCGCCGGTACAAAACCCGGATTTATCGCTGGCCAGAAAGCCAACCATGGCAGCGACTTCTTCGGGTTGGCCATAACGACCCAGCGGGATTTTGCCCTCAAGCGTCTTACGTATTTTTTCCGGTTCCTTGGGAGAAAAACCTTTTTCCAGAGACTGTATCATGCGCCCCTCAATGGGTGCAGGGCAGACCGCATTCACCCGAATATTATCCCGTCCGACTTCGGCAGCGATGCTCCTGACCAGTCCGATCACGGCATGCTTGCTGGCGGAATAGGCCGAAGCCCTGGCAGCGCCCGCCATGCCGGCATTTGACGACAAGGCGACAATGCTGCCACCACTTGCGTCGGTTTGCTTCATGGCTGCAACCGCGTATTTCAGCCCCAGCCAAACGCCCCTGACATTGACCGCCATGACCCTGTCAAAATCAGCCACATCGGCGTCGACAATGTTACTCACTGTGCCTTCGACACCGGCGCACAAAACAGCAATATCGAGCCCGCCCCAAGCGGCGACAACAGCGTCTGTCGCAGCCGCCATCTCGTCCGGATCGGAAACATCTGCGACTATGGTCAAAACTTGATCGCCATATTGTTCAGCGAGACCGGCAAGGCTTGTCGCATCACGATCTGTCGCCACGACCCTGGCACCTCCGCCCACAAACAAGGAAACGATTTCACGGCCGATGGCGCCGCCGGCACCAGTGACCAGTGCGCGTTTATTGGCGAGGCCACTTGCATTCAGATCAGATTTTGTCGTCATTTGAGGCATCTCATACTTTCTTTGAGTGTTTTGGCTGAACGCGAAACCAGGTTGCGAATGTCGATACGGTCCGTCAGCATCTTTTTCGCTTTAGGTCGAATGCAAAAAAGAAACATATTCTGCAATACTGCATCGAACTTGTCTGCAAGAGACGGCATAATTCTGCGGAAATCATGCGCATATGCCCTTACGGATATTGCGCCCTGCCCGTACTTTGCTTTCCGAGATTCCTGTTATCTGAAATTCTGAGGCGCAAATATGTCAAAGCAATTCCCCACGCAAGCCCAGGTCGTCATTGTTGGCGGCGGCGTTGTTGGCTGTTCACTGGCTTATCATCTGACCAAACTGGGTTGGATGGATGTGGTTCTTCTGGAACGCAAACAATTGACTTGCGGCACCACCTGGCATGCGGCCGGTTTGGTCGGACAGTTACGGGCAACCCAGAACATGACCAAACTGGCCCAGTATACAGCAGAGCTTTTTGGCAAACTGGAAGAAGAAACCGGACAGGCAACAGGTTTTGCCCAACATGGCTCATTGAGTCTGGCGACAAATGAAGGCCGCTTTGAAGAACTGAAACGCGGTGCTTCAATGGCGCGTTGTTTTGGCCTGGAAGTTGATGTGATTTCCGCATCTGAAGCGCAAAATATGTGGCCCATGATCAATGTCGATGATGTGGTAGGTGCGGTGTACCTGCCCAAGGACGGCAAGGTTAATCCCATTGACGTGACCCAGGCCCTGGCCAAGGGAGCCAAAATGGGCGGTGCACGAATTTTTGAAGACACCAAAGTGACCGCTGTTCATACCAAAGAAGGGCGGGTCACGGGTGTGGCTACGGACAAAGGCGATATTCAGGCGGAAGTGGTTGTGAATTGTGCCGGTATGTGGGCCCGCGAACTGGGTCGCATGGCAGGCGCCAATGTGCCGCTGCACGCTGCCGAGCATTTCTATATTGTCACAGAAAATTTTGAAGGCATGACACCAGACCTGCCGGTACTGCGTGATCCTGACAATTGTGCTTATTTCAAGGAAGATGCGGGGAAACTTTTGTTGGGGGCGTTCGAGCCGGTTTCCAAGCCCTGGGGTATGGACGGTATTCCCGAAGATTTTTCTTTCACCCAGTTGCCGGATGATTTTGATCATTTTGAGCCGATCCTGGAGACAGCCCTGAAGCGACTACCCGCCCTGGAAAATGTCGGCATTCAATTGTTTTTCAATGGCCCTGAAAGCTTCACCCCGGACGACCGATATCTGCTGGGCCCGACGCCTGAGGTTGAAAACTTCTATGTGGCCGCCGGGTTTAATTCCACCGGCATTCAGTCCTCGGGCGGTGCCGGCAAGGTCCTGGCCGAATGGATCGTCAACAAACATCCACCCATGGACCTGTGGGACGTCGATATTCGCCGCATGCTGCCTTTCCAGGGCAATGCAAAATACCTGCACGACCGCACGGTTGAAGGCCTGGGTCTGCTGTATGCCATGCACTGGCCCTTTCGCCAGTTTGCTTCGGCCCGCATGGCGCGCACCTCCCCCTTGCATGACCGCCTGATCGCGAAGGGTGCCTGCTTTGGGGAAGCCGGAGGTTGGGAGCGGGCAAACTGGTTTGCCCCCGAAGAGGTGACCCCGGCATACGAATATTCCTACAAGCGCCAGAACTGGTTCGAGCATTCAGCACGTGAACATATGGCCATTCGTGAAGGTGTTGGCCTGCTGGACCAGTCCTCATTTGCCAAGTTTTTGTTCCAGGGACGCGACGCCGAAGCAGTGCTTAACCAGGTCTGCGCCAACAATATTTCTGTGCCTGTGGGCAAGGTTGTCTACACACAATGGCTAAACGAACGCGGCGGCATCGAATCTGATTTGACGATCACCCGCACGGGCGACACCTGTTTCATGATTGTCACCGCCTTTTCTTCGGCCAATCGTGATTTCAGTTGGCTGCAAAGTCATATTCCTGATGATGCCCACGCCATTTTAACTGATGTGGGGTCTGGCATGGCAATGGTCAGCATCATGGGACCCAAATCCCGCGACCTGTTGCAAAGCCTGACACCGGCTGATCTGTCGAACGAGGCTTTTCCCTTTGCGACCAGCCAGGAAATTGAACTGGGCTATGCGCTCGTCCGGGCTTCTCGCATCACTTATGTGGGCGAACTGGGCTGGGAGCTTTATATTCCGACCGAATTCGCGACTGGTGTTTACGATAGCATTGTTGCGGCAGGCGAGGATTTTGACCTGCAACATGTGGGTATGCATGCCATGAATTCCCTGCGCACAGAAAAAGCCTATCGTCATTGGGGCCACGATATCACGGATGAAGACACACCGATTGAAGCGGGTCTTGGCTTTGCCGTTGCCTGGGACAAGCCCGGCGGCTTTATCGGCAAGGATGCCCTGCTAGAGCAAAAGAAGAACGGTGTGAAAAGACGCCTGGTGCAGTTTGCCCTCGATGACACAGATCCGCTGATGTATCACAACGAACCGATCTGGCGAAATAATCAGATCGTTGGCTACATCTCGTCAGGCATGTTTGGCCACGCGGTCGGCAAATCCCTTGGCATGGGATATGTGAAAAACGATGACGGCGTTGATGCCGCCTGGGTCAACGACGGCAAATACGAAATCGAAATCGCCTGCGAACGGTTTTCTGCAACGGCATCCTTGCGGCCCTTTTACGATCCAAAAAGCGAACGGGTGAAAGTCTGAAAGTATGCCCCTGGTCGATCTAGAATAAACCGGCGATGCGGCCGTCTTCATCGATATGAATGTTGGTCGCCGCGGGTGTGCGTGGCAGTCCGGGCATCGTCATGATATCGCCGCAGACAACAACCAGGAATTCGGCGCCACCAGACAAGCGAACCTCACGAATTGGCACGGCATGGCCGCTGGGGGCACCTTTCAGATCGGGGTCCGTGGAGAAACTGTACTGGGTCTTGGCAATACAGATCGGAAAGTGCCCGTAGTCCTGTTGCAAGGTGCTGATCTGATCCCGCACTTTTTTATCGGCAATGACTTCTTCCGCCCCATACAATGAAGTGGCAACCGTGCGGATTTTGTTCCACAAGGTCATTTCATCCGGATATAGCGGGTGAAATTTTGACTCATCTTTTTCAATCTTGGCGACAACAGCATTGGCAAGGTCCTCGGCACCGGCACTGCCGTTGCCCCAGTGATCTGATTCAATAGCCTCGACACCCAGGTCAGCGCATTTTTTCTTGACCAGTTCAACTTCTGCCGCTGTATCGGCCGAGAATTTGTTGATGGCAACAATGGTTTTCATACCGAAATGCGAAATGTTGGAAAGATGACGTTCCAGATTGGCAAAGCCACTGTCCAGGGCCTCCAGATTTTCGACTTTAAGGTCCTCTTTCGCCACACCACCATGCATTTTCAGTGCCCGGATCGTTGCCACCAGAACAACCAGGTCCGGCTTCAGGCCAGCTTTGCGGCACTTGATATCAAAAAACTTCTCCGCGCCAAGGTCAGCGCCAAAGCCCGCTTCTGTGACGACATATTCTCCGAGTTTCAGAGCCGTTTTCGTGGCCATAATGGTATTACAGCCATGGGCGATATTGGCGAACGGTCCGCCATGGATGAAAGCCGGATTATTCTCCATGGTTTGCACCAGATTTGGCTTGATGGCATCCTTTAACAAAGCGGACATGGCCCCTTCTGCCTTCAGATCCCGTGCCGTCACGGGCTTTTTGTCACGGGAGTGCCCGACGATGATATTGCCCAGACGACGTTGCAGCTCCTCCAGGTTATTTGACAGACAAAGGATCGCCATAACTTCGGACGCCACCGTGATATCAAAGCCCCCCTGACGTGGGGCTCCGTTGGCCACACCACCCAGGGACGTCGTAATATCCCGCAAAGACCGGTCGTTCATATCCACCGCTCGACGCCAGGTAATGCGACGGTTATCAAGGCCGGTTTTATCGTTTTCATGCCAATAGATGTGATTGTCGATCATGGCCGCCAGCAGGTTATTGGCGGCGCCGATAGCATGAAAATCACCAGTGAAATGCAGATTAATATCTTCCATGGGCACGACCTGGGCATTTCCGCCACCGGCGGCCCCACCCTTCATACCAAAGCAGGGGCCAAGACTGGGTTCCCGCAGGCAGATGATCGCATTTTTGCCAATACGGTTCAGGCCGTCACCCAGGCCGACTGTTGTGGTCGTCTTGCCCTCACCTGCCGGTGTCGGGGAAATAGCCGTCACCAGGATCAGTTTGCCGTCTTTTTTCTTTTGCAGACCATCAATGTAGTCGAGAGACAGTTTGGCTTTGTAGTGACCGTAGGCCTCCAGGTGTTCGGGACCGATCCCCAGCTTGTTCGCCGCCACATCCTGGATCGGCAGCATTGTCGCTGCCTGGGCGATTTCGATATCGCTTTTAGGGTTTTTGTGTTGATCGTTTGTGCTTTTGGCCTTGGCCATGGTGGTCCCCCGAATCTCAATTATTTTATTGTTTGGAAAAGTTCAATAATTTTTAGGCGCTTCGATTGTCATTCGACATTGAATTTCCGACAGATTCTGTCCTGAAACCGGGCGTACCTGCATTGATAATAGAGAGGCTAATTGTATCAATTTCGAAAAAATGATATTTCTCTGCGGGTAGCTGGCCTTGTTCATTTCCCCGTTCCCGGCAATAAAACAGGTCCCAAACCTCAGTTTCCTGCCGAACGGACATGACAGTGAACCGGCTTTTCGAACATACAAAACAAAAATATCGTCACCGGGGTATCCGACCCGTCCTTGAGAGAGCGTCGAAGCAATGATTTTTCCTGTTATCCTTTGCGGGGGATCTGGTACGCGGCTTTGGCCCATGTCACGCGCCACCTTCCCCAAGCAATTTCTGCCTCTTGTCAGCGAACAAACGCTGCTGCAGGAAACCATTAACCGTGTCACTGGTGCCGAATTTTCTGCGCCGCTGATGATCAGCAACGAACAACATCGATTTCTGGTCGCGGAAGAATTGCGCAAATCTGGCGTTACGCATGGCAAAATCGTGCTGGAACCTGTCGGTCGATCTTCCGCACCAGCTGCAACAGTGGCTGCACTTATTGCACAAGAACAAACACCTGACGCAGAAATATTGCTGTTGCCATCCGATCATGCCATTGGTGACACGCAAGCTTTCGCAAAAGCGATCACACTCGCTCAACAGGCCGCAGCAGCCAAACGTCTGGTCACATTTGGTATTTCGGCAACGGCACCGGAGACGGGCTATGGCTATATTCAGGCGGGTGCACCACTTGATATCAAAGGTGCATTTGAAATCGATCTGTTTATCGAAAAGCCGCCGTTGAATGATGCGAAGTCCATGCTGGAGAAAGGTGGCTTCGCCTGGAACAGTGGTATGTTTATGTTTAAAGCATCGGTTTGGCTCGAAGAGATTCAACGCCATGCCCCGGACATGTTGGCGGCTTGCCGCAAAGCCCTGGACAAGGCCTCCAGGGACCATGATTTCATTCGACTTGGCGCTGACGCTTTTGCGGAATGTCCAGAAGGTTCGGTTGACGTCACGGTAATGGAGAAAACAGATTTGGCAGCCGTCATTCCCGTCGATATGGACTGGAGCGATGTGGGTTCATGGTCGAAGCTTTGGGAATTGGGACAACTCGATTCAGACCACAACCTTGTTGTTGGGGATGTCATCGCAAGTGAAGTATCAAACAGCTACCTGAGATCCGAAGGTCCCCTTCTGGCCGCAATCGGTATTGATAATCTGGTGGCTGTCGCGACAGAAGACGCCGTACTGATTTCGACAATGGATAAAGTTGACGATGTAAAGCTTATTGTCGAACAGTTAAGGCAAGATCAAAGGCCAGAGTACATTTCACACCTGAAGGTACACCGTCCGTGGGGGTGGTACCAGGGGATTGGTGCCGGTCCCGGATTTCAGGCCAAGCGTATCTGCGTCGCACCTGGCAGACGTATTAGCCTGCAGTATCATGAAAGACGCTCCGAACACTGGACGGTTGTCTCAGGCTCCGCCATCGTGACACGCGGAGACGAGGTATTTGAGTTGTCAGCAAACCAGTCGGTTCATATTCCCCAGAGAGAGAACCATCGACTGGAAAACCCGACCTCAGAACCCTTGCATTTGATTGAAGTGCAGTGTGGCGACTACTTTGGCGAAGACGACATTGTTCGTCTTGAAGATGATTACCAGCGGGATCAGGTGACATAACAGCAGCGGGTGGCGCAACAGCCAATAAGATTATTCGGTTTGAACGAAAAAGTTCTAAGCCTTGCCAGCCGTTGCGTTGACCATAAAGGACTTGAAGTCCATGTCTTCATTGATGATGTCATCCATCATGAAGAAGATCAGTTCCTTGCGCAAAGCTTCTGCCGCGGGCGGGCTGTCAGCAACCTTGGTGGCAAGAGCCAGCATGGTCTCCATTTTATCGTCGAGGCTGGCATGGTGTTTGATATGATTATCCGTCTGGGGGTAGTCATATTTGGCCAACAAGGATTCTTCGCGGCGGAAATGCTGTTTGGACAGATCAACAAAATCAGGCACCAGCTGAGCACATAATTCAAACTGTTCGTTATTCAGCGCCTGAATGATTTCGTTTATTGAATCAACCAGGCGACGATGATCATCATCAATGATATCGACTTCGATCTCAAAGGATCGAGTTATTTCCACCATGCCGGTGTCTCCGCGTTTATTGCTTGTCATGAGGATACACAAATGTATGTCGAGGGTCTACATGGGCGTGAACCTGCCCCATGGCTGCGGCGTCAAAAGCTCCCGCGATTCGGACCTGAAATTCAGCCCCCTTGTTGGCCCCTTCCCTAAGACTGCAGCGCACGATGGAGCTGTCACCCAGCAAGTGTGCCGAGACCACATCCACTGGCGTGCCACCATCGGTGCCCTTGCCATCGTGTAGAACAACACCTTCCGGGCGAATTAACAGGCGCACAGCCTGACCGTTTTCAGCGTCGTCAGTTTTGATGTCACCAAATGACGAACCAATGGCCCCGTTATGAACAATCCCGTCGATATGGTTCATCGGGCCAAACAGCCGGGCGACATATTCATCAACCGGTTTGTAATAGATGTCTGCCGGACGACCGGACTGCAGGACCTTGCCGTTATCGCCCATGACCTTGATCCGGTCCGCCATGAACATGGCTTCCTCGGGATCGTGGGTGACCATCATGGTGGCCACATTGGTGTGCTTCAGTATCATCAGGGTTTCTTCGCGAATTTTTGCCCGCATGTTGGTATCAAGGCCGGAAAAGGGTTCATCCAGCAATACCAGCCGCGGCTTCGGTGCCAGGGCCCGGGCCAGGGCGATACGTTGTTGCTGGCCGCCCGACAGCATGTGCGGATGTTTGGCGGCATGCTGGGCCATGCCAACCAGATCCAGCATCTCCATGGCGCGCTTAACCGCCTCGGCCTTATCCATACGAAACAGGCCGAAGGTCACATTGTCGATAATGGTCAGATGCGGGAACAGGGCATAATCCTGGAACATATAACCAATTTTGCGGTCTTCAGGTGGTAACTGGTGACCGGGTTCGGCGACAATTTCTTCGTCAATGGTCACAGTGCCTGCCTGCAATTTTTCCATGCCCCCGGCAATGCGCAACAAAGTGGTTTTGCCACAGCCAGATGGTCCCAGCAGACAAACCAGCTCCCCGGCCGGCACCGTCAGCGATACATTGTTCAGGACATTAGTATTGCCATAGGCATGTTCGATGCCCACCATATGAAGCCCATCCATTTTTTCAGTTCCCCTGACTCATATCTTTACTGTGGCCTGGCCGTGATTTGGCGATAGCTAAACTCAGTACGATAACCGGAATGATGCCGACACCGACAATCGACAGAGCAGCAAGTGATGCGTCGCCCAACTGTTCATCCGAGGCATATTGATGTACGAAAGTTGCCAGTGTCTGAAAATTGAAAGGTCGCAAAATAACGGTCATGGGCAGTTCTTTCATGCAGTCCACAAAGACCAGCATGACCGCCGTCAGAATACTTGTGCGCATCAGGGGCAGGTGCACCAGGCGCATGGTGGCGAAGGTACCGCGGCCCAGACTACGCGATGCCCCGTCCATATTCAGGGTGACCTTGCCCAAACTGGCTTCCACCGTGCCCAGTGACAGGGCCAGAAAGCGCACCAGATAACCGAACGTCACAGCCGCAATGGTACCGCTGAAAATCAGGCCGGTGGAAAAGCCGAATTGTTCGCGGGCAATCCCATCGATGCCGTTATCCAGATTGCCCAGCATGATCATCACACCCACCGCCAGCACGGCACCCGGCACCGCATAACCCATGGCGGCAACGCGGTTGGCGGCCAACAAGATCTTGCCGCCCTGAATACGGGCGGCATAGGCCATGACAATGGCGATCAGCACGGCAACCACACCGGCAATTGTCGACAGCCGGATGCTGTTCCAGGCATGACCCGCAATTTCGGCGTTCAGTTCAGGATCCCAATGCTGCCAGGCATAGACGATCAGGACGATGGTCGGCATGAGAAAGCCCAGCACCACAGGCGTGGCGCAGGCAAGCGTTGCCAACCAACCCCGTCGACCGGGCAAATGAATGCCGGGTAATTCCTGGTATTTACTGGAGGTATTGTGAAACCGCTGTTTGCGCCGGGCAAAGCGTTCCGACAACACAAGGAAGACCACAAATAGCAGCATCACCGAAGCCAGTTGTGCCGCCCCGCTGACATTGTTCATGTTCAGCCAGACATCATAGATGCCCAGCGAAAAGGTGTTGACGGCAAAGAAGTCGACAGTGCCAAAGTCGTTCAGGGTTTCCATCAGCACGAGGGAAATACCGATGACAATAGCCGGGCGGGCCAGTGGCAAGGCAACGACAAAAAAGCTGCGCCAGGGTCCGCGCCCCAGGGCCCGGCTGGCTTCAAGCACGCCAACGGACTGTTCCAGGAAGGCCGCCCGTGAGAGCAAATAGACGTAGGGGTACAAGACCAAAGTCATCATGGCGATGGCCCCGCCGAGGGAGCGAATTTCCGGGAACCAGTAGTCACGCTTGCTGGTCCAGCCAAAAATCTCGCGCAACATGCCTTGTAAGGGGCCGGCATATTCCAGGATATCCGTATAGATATAGGCAATCACATAGGCTGGCATGGCCATGGGCAACAGCATGCCCCATTCAAAAAACCGCTTCCCCGGGAAGCGGCACATGGTGACAATCCAGCCTGTACTGACGCCGATGATCAAGGTGCCAATACCAACGCCGATCATCAGGATCAGGGTTGTGGTGATGTAATCCGGCAGAACCGTGGAGACCAGATGGGGCCAGATGTTTTCTTCAGGTGTAAGAGCCAGGTAGCCGACGGCAATGATGGGTAAAGAGGCCAACGTGGCGATCAAAATCGCACCTGCGGTCCAGCCGTCCAACCACGGCCGGCGCTTTTTCATGCGCTTCTCTGTGCCGATTGCGATATCTGACGCCATTAATTAAATCCGGTCTTGCTCGAAAGTCACTCTGATAAACCTGACAACTACCGCGTGATCCAGAGACGTCGAAAGGCCGAATGACGCAAAATTGTCATTCGGCCCTACAACGTTTTGGAAAACGCTGTTTATCGCGACTGCCTTACTTGTTGAAGGCAACCTGATCAACAAGCCTGGATGCCAATGTGCGTTGATTGGCGATCTTTGCCAAGGATTCCTTGTCGGCCTTGAATGTGCCCCAGGAAGCCACAATTGGATGGATCGCAACGCCCGCTTTGACAGGATATTCAAAGTTTTTCTCAGCATATATTTTCTGCGCGGCATCATCGCTCAGGAATTCGATCAGCTTGACCGCGTTGGCCTTGTTCTTGGCATGGGCTGTGACACCGGCGCCAGAAACATTTACGTGTGCGCCGCGATCACCCTGATTGGGGAAAATCACGTTCACAGACGCGGCCCATTTTTTCTGCACAGGCTTCTTTTGATTGGTGACCATTTTACCCATGTAATAGGTATTGCCGACGGCGACATCACATTCGCCTTCGTAAACGGCTTTGACCTGGGCGCGGTCATTCCCTTGTGGTTTGCGCGCCAGGTTTGCTTTAAGGCCAGCAGCCCATTCCCTGGCGGCGACTTCACCCTTGGCAACAATAATCGAGGCCAACAGGGAAACATTATAAACGTGCTTGCCGGAACGAATGCAGACACGCCCCTTCATGTGAGGTTTGGCGAGATCTTCGTAGGACGTCACTTCACCCGGCTTCACACGTTTCCTGGAGGCATAGATGATACGGGCGCGGGTCGTGAGACCAAACCAGTTGCCTTCTGGATGACGCAGGTGAGACGGAATATTTGCACTCAGCTTGGCAGAAGATATGCCTTGCAGCAGGCCAGCTTTATCATGGTTATGCAGGTTGCCAATGTCGGAAACCAGGATCAGGTCAGCGAGGCTGTTCCTGCCTTCTGATTTCAGGCGCTCAAGCATACCCTTTTTCAGATAAACCATGTTGACCTTGATACCACTTTCCCTGGTGAAGGCGTCCAGCAAGGGCTTCATCAAAAACGGCTGACGGGAAGAATAGAGGTTTACTTCACCGGCAGCATAAGCAGCGGTTGAAGCAATGGCAGCGACGCCGATGATGGCTGTCCCCAAAAAGCCGCGCACAACAGTAGATGTAAATTTCACTCGTCTGGCTCCAGTTTAAACTGATTTGGTAAAACCTGACCGCTGGTCACTTGAACTCCGCAACAAGCTGCCATTCTACCAGGTCGGATGGATTGACTAAACGCAAATGCAAACGATTTGCATCTGCAACACCGAAAACTTACAATTTTTGTGGGGCTATTGTCAAACGGGTGTTTAAAAAATCAGTATTATCCGGACTAAATATGGCTTCTTCCGATACACAGTACGATTTCACAAACCCATATTCATTCGTCAACGCCCTTACCTGAAGCGACTTTCAGCCCTGAAATCAGGAATGAGCCAGACCCTTTGGGCATTCGGACTGCCATTCGCTTTCGGGTACAGGAACAGGCGAGGAACAGTGTCATTGTGGCCCAGACATGCCGTTTGACAGGAAACCCTTCAACGCTGGAAAAGAAAATTTGAGACCAAAAGGTTGCCTGGCCACGAACCTGGATCAACTACACATAGAACACCCACAGGCCACACCAGGTGATACAGCAGCAACCATCCTGCACTTTGCCCGTGAGATGTCTATTGAGAAGCATCAGATAATCAGTCTGTTTGTGGTGGCACCTGATCGGGTTTAAGCATCAGTCGTTCAACCCGACCGCCTTCGATCAAATGCGTCTGAATAATTTCATCCACATCAGCCTCATTTTGCATCGTGTACCAGATGCCTTCCGGATAAATAACAATTGCCGGGCCAAACTCACACCGATCAAGACAGCCCGCAGCATTCACCCGGACACCTTCAATACCTGCACTTTTGGCTTTTTTCTTGAACATGTTGCGCAAACCAACGCCGCCACGCGCATGACAACTACCGCGCGGATCAGAAGGGTCGCGCTGATTAGTGCAGCAAAAAACATGCGTTGAAAAATAGAGTTCAGGATCACTTTGATCACTCATCTGGAATACCCTTTAACTTGAAAAAACAGCACGTGTGGATTCAATACGGATGACATTCGACCAATCCTGTACTGTCAACTGCGAGGAAATAAAAAAACGCAAAACTTCTCTGTCATTTTGATTGTGAGGCCAGGATATGTGACTTGCTTAACTTCGCCTGTTCGCATTCCGCTTGTTGCCGCATAAGGCCCACCGTTGAGTGCAAAGCGGAAGTAAACCCGAGCCCCCGATATTTCCGGAAATGACCTTTCCCGAACAATCCCGGTGTCCTATTGCGTGCTCTGTAAAATTTCTTGAGCCCTACCGCTTTCGTTCATTTCAATCAGTACTTCCTCCAACAAAGGCACCAGGCGGCGATGTTTGAAATGCACAAAGTGATAGAGCACCACGGTTTCGATCGGCGGTTCAATCACGCGCAGTGAGGCCATTTCGGATGCCAATTTTTTCGCGTCCCGGGTCAATACGATGCCGATGTCGGCACGACCGTTGGCTATCATGCGGGCAATGCTTTTCGGCTGCGAGGCAACTGTCGCATTCATGCCCCGCGTTCTGGCGTCAATAAGGACATACCCACGCGGATAAATTATGCTGTGTTTTCCAACGGTTTCCCAAGTGGCCTCTGATATGTCGGAACCCTCTTGGACAATGACGGAAACTGAGATCGTAAGCAACGGTTCGGGAACCTGGACAAGATTTGGGTATTCGAGCACAGCTGTAGTCGTCCGGACCAACTCGGCATCGAATTTGCCAGAGTTTGACGAACGAAGACTGCGCAGAGTTGGCAGAAAGGCGACTTCTGCTTCGTGGCCGATACGTCTGTAAGCTTCCTCGATAAGCGGAACCAAAGCTCGCATCTGATCGTTTTCGGCCGTCGAAATCCTGAATTTCTCCGCGGCCACGGGTCCGGCATTCAACGCGTACATCGAGATCGAAATCAATGAAACAATTAGCCAGCGCATCAAGATTGTTCTCCTTCGCAGTTATGCTTAGAAACAATAGTTCGATTTCAACGGATGGCCAGTGTCCGCTTGTGGCTATTAATGGTCCTCCTACAAGGTCCTGTATTTCACCCGCTTTCCTGCGTTTGACGGACTTGCCGGGCGGTGATGCCTGTTTTGAGGGGGTTAGCAGACCAATATTTGATCAGCCAATTTAGTCTGATATTCACTCAAAGCAGGCCTTTAACAATCATGCGACGGTCTGGGAGAGAGCCGAGGGAGTTTGGCAGCCGACAATCGCTGGTGCCTGATGAACCAAATCCTGGTTTTCCAGGGCATCAATCATAAACAAGGCAAAGTCCACTCTGCGTGTCATGTTGCTTTTTAGAACCGGGTCACCGACATGTTGACTCCAGACAGGCAAGCCTTGACTGTCACCCTCTTCAAGGTCACTTCCCCTTACGACTGTCCATCGCGCTTCACTATCGAATATTCGCCGACATGCCTCCACCTGGTCGTCAATATCAACTATATGGACTAATCGTGCTAACCAACCAGCCAGGTCCAGCAGCCAAATAAACTGGCGCGAATACACATCCTGACCATCTCGCGTGATGTGCCAACCGCATGAAAACACAAGTCTGGCATCGTGAGATGCGTAATCGAGCACGGCCTGAGCGGTCCCGGACGAATAGTTGTGAACGCCCCATGGGACAAGCACTGTCAAGACACCGTCACACCCTGAGACCGCCTTCTCAATCACTTGACGATCGTTCGTCGCCCCGGGAACAATGGTGATGCGGCCCTGAAAAGAACATAGCTTCTCTATGCTTTTCTCACGGCATACAGCAACTACTTCGTGCCCACGATCCAGCGCATGCTGAAGCATATACTGACCGAGCTTCCCGGAAGCACCGATAATACAAACCTTCAAAATCTTCCCTTTGCAAATGACAGCCTTTGGTCAGCGTCTCTGGCCCATGTCCGAATAGCATTCCAGTCGCGATGGTCTCCCTCTTTAGCACCTGTAATGACCATGATAAATCGAAAAGCCATTCGCAGGAAAATGGACATTCTTGTCAAATCCAGAGCGCCCGCAAATTGTCCGATAGCCAATGGCTTAACTTCAGGGAATGCATTGAGCAAATAGTCTGAATATATTTGCCCCTGTCGCCGGGATTTTTTGCTCCTCAGTGATAAAGCCATACAAGAAAAAAAGAAGGCAACAGGCAGCTTCTTCAAGATCTCCTGATGTGTCGCTATGAATTCCCTGGTTTCTGGTATCCACCGGTCATATTGGATTGGACTGCCAATAATGACAGCGTCGTAACGATCCAGGTCTGTTACCTCCTTGATTGCTTTCGTTTCCACTATGGTGCCGTTTTCACCAAGTTCCTTTTTGATGGCGTCGGCAATGCCACCTGTTGAACCATATTGGCTGGCATAGATAATCAGTACCTTTCTGTTTTGAACTGTCATGACGATATCTATGCCTCCTCTTTTTCTCGATATTTTGCGAAGGCAAACACACAAAACAGCCCAATTCCGATTTCCAAAAATGCAGCCTGCTGAAGTCCTTCAACAGGCATTCCATCTATTGTCATACTTAGAATTCGAGACAACCCATAGGACAGGTACAACAAAGCAGCGAGTACTGAAGACGTGAATGTCAGCTTTGCAACAAACACGCCCGCCACTATGACAAATCCTGTTGCCAGCAATCCGCCACCAGAGGCCTTCATTTCATTTAGCAAACTGATATTTTGGCCAAGATCAATATTGTATGCTGCATAGAAATCGGCCGGAAAAAATAGAATTCCTCCTCCAATTGCTGCCGCAATCAGGCCTGATATCAGTAATATGGTTTTAAGAATTATTGAATTTTTCACTTTCTTCTCCTTTGCTTATTCGAGTGTCCCGGCTCAAGTGCCAGGGCGCATGCCCAAGTGCCTTTTTCAAATCTGATCAGCTTGCCAGGGCCCATGCACCACTTTGCGCGACATCGCGGGCATAGGCAGTGAAGTCCTTGGGCGGACGACCCAATGCCTGTTCAATGCCGTCGTTCAGGTGTTCGTTGCGACCGTCCATAACGGTCGTGAACAAGTACATGACGAGCCAAACGTGATCATCAGGCAGGTGAGCTGCTTCAAGGAGTTTTTTGTACTCTTGATGAGAGACCTCGCTGAATTGGATATGGCGACCACAAGCTGCACTGATCTCTTTGACCGCGTCAGCGAAAGTCATCAGGCGGGACCCCGTTACCTTATATAGTTTGCCGATATG
>JABIFY010000149.1 GCA_018650465.1 Alphaproteobacteria bacterium | reverse complement strand
TCCCTCACTGGCAGCGGCGTGTGTAAAGACGAACTACCGCACCATTGCAAAAATTGCGGCCGCCACACCCAAGGGATTGGCGTCTGTGCCCGGTATCAGTGAAAAGAGCGCCCCTCAGGTTATTGCTTCAGCAAAATTGCTATTGGCCGGAACAAGCATTCAAAAAACGACGACCAAACCAAGAGCGACGGCCAAGAAAAAACGGCGTGCTGTGCCAGCCGTGAAAGTCGCGACAAAAGCGACCACTGCAAAGGCCAAGACAAAGGCAGCGTCGACGGACAAAGCAAAAGCGAAACCAATTCGCAAGACTTCAAAAAAACCTTCCACTAACGCATCAGAAACGAGAAAAAAAATGTCAACATCAGACGGAAAAGACAAGATCAAAAAGCTGAAAAAGAAAATCAAGAAACTAAAAGAAGAAATGAGAAAAATTCTCAAAAAAGAGAGCAAAAAAGTAAAGAAAGAAAAGGCCAAGAAATCGAGCAAAAAATCGGGCAAGAAAAAATAGTCCACGCCTAACGTAACAAGGGCTTTTGTCGGCAAACAAGACGCCCTTGTTCATGCTCCCTCATGTCCACGAAGGGCCAACACCATTTTGCCATCAACCTTCGGCGAACAGACGATAAGGCCGTTCATCAAGGAATTTCAGAAGGCTGAAACCGTTCGTAAATCGAAGCGAGCACCTGGTATCATCGGCAATCGTATACACCGTAGAACGAGAATGGCTGACCGTCTGGATGAGTTTTTGGGAGAGTTGGAGTTGCGAAGATTTACGCGTCCACGGGACACGCAAATCTATCCTACCCTGGCAGAAAAAGGCTTAAGCCTGTTCGATTTTCACAACCAACGGGGCGACAATTTTAAACCTGTCTGGCGCCCTCTGCTGTCATTTATTGATGGTTCGGGAAAACAACAGAAAATATGACGAACAACTTTTCGCGCGGACAAATCAGTAACCGAAGTATCATTAAAAGGATTAAAAAAGGTGGCAAAAAAAGGAAAACGAAAGGAAGCGAAAAAGACGGCAAAAATAGCTGAAAGGAAGATCGTCGAAAAAGATAATGTTCAGTTGATCTTGATGGATAAGAAAGCTGAAACACGTAAGCTCAAAAATAAGGCATATGAGAAAGAGCTTGCTAAATTACAAATCGAGCTGGTCAAGCTACAGGAGTGGATCAGGATTAAGGGCCTTAAGGTTGTTGTCCTGTTCGAAGGTCGCGATGCAGCAGGCAAAGGCGGGACTATAAAACGCATTACCCAGTCGCTAAATCCTCGTATTTGCAAAGTCGTTGCACTTGGCACACCGACTGAGCGGGAAAAGAGCCAATGGTATTTCCAGCGGTATGTTCCCCATCTCCCTGCTGCTGGTGAAATGGTTCTGTTCGATCGCAGTTGGTACAATCGTGCTGGTGTCGAGCAGGTCATGGGCTTTTGTAGCGAGGACGAATACCGCGAGTTTCTGAGGTCTTGCCCGGAATTCGAACGCATGCTTATTCGCTCAGGAATCTTGGTGGTCAAATACTGGTTCTCGGTCAGCGATGGGGAGCAGGAACGTCGCTTTCAAAAACGCATCAAGGACCCAACCAAACGCTGGAAGCTGAGCCCGATGGATATGGAATCCCGCCAGAAATGGGTCAACTATTCAAAAGCTAAAGACGCCATGTTTTCCCATACAGATATCAAGCAGGCACCCTGGTATGTGGTGGAGGCTGATGTCAAAAAGAGCGCCAGGCTGAACTGTATACACCATCTCCTCAGTCTCATACCGTTTGAAGACCTCACACCGAAAGTGATGAAACTTCCGAAGCGAACGGCCGCCAGAGGATATGTCAGGCCGCCGAAGGATGAACAAAACTTGATTCCTCAAATTTACTAAGGTCGTGCCTCTCAAACCAGGCAACCATTAAGGTTGAGAACGAAATGGAACTGAAAACCTTAGATAAGATTGAAGGTGCAACAATTGCGGGTCGAACCGAGATGCTGCGTCTTGGTGTCGCTATTTTGTTCATTGTCGGGGTGATGCTTTATGCTGGAGTGTACGCCAACAATGTTCCGGGGAGCTTTTTGTTGGTAGCTGCTGCAGTGATCGGCGGCTACATGGCGATAAATATCGGCGCCAATGACGTTGCCAACAATGTTGGTCCGGCCGTTGGTTCAAAAACGCTTACATTGGGTGGGGCGATTGTCATCGCGGCCATATTCGAATCTGCCGGGGCGATTATTGCCGGCGGCGATGTTGTAACGACGATTCGCAAGGGCATCATCAGTCCAGACATTGTTAAAGATCTTCAGACATTTGTTTGGATCATGATGGCAGCGCTACTCGCAGGCGCACTGTGGTTGAACATTGCAACGGCAAAAGGACTACCGGTCTCAACCACTCACTCTATTGTTGGCGGTGTTCTTGGGGCGGGAATTGCCGCCGGTGGCTGGCAAATTGCCAACTGGGGCAAGTTGGCAGAGATCGCTGCCAGCTGGGTCCTCTCGCCAGTTTTGGGCGGGATAATTGCTGCCCTGTTCCTGTATTTTATTAAACGCGCAATTACTTATCAAAAAGACAAAATTGTCGCGGCCAAGAAGATGGTGCCCATTTTGATTGGCCTCATGGCCTGGGCCTTTTCCACCTATCTTATCTTAAAGGGCTTGAAGAAGATTTGGCACGCCGACTTTCTCTCCGCATCTCTGACCGGTTTTGGCATCGCTTTCCTGATCTATCTTATATCCAGGCCTCTGGTCAGCAAAGCAGCGAACGGACTGAAAAGCGACAAAGAAAGTGTGAATACGCTGTTTACCATACCGCTGATTTGCGCGGCGGCATTATTATCATTTTCTCACGGCGCGAACGATGTTGCCAATGCCGTTGGACCTCTTGCAGCAATTTATGATGCCGTCATAACCGGCGACGCTTCGACTGAAGCTCCGATCCCGATTTGGATCATGGTTGTTGGAGCCGTCGGCATAACCGTCGGTCTATCACTTTATGGGCCTAAGCTCATTCGGAAGGTCGGCTCAGAAATTACTGAACTGGACCGAATTCGCGCTTTTTGCATCGCCATGGCGGCATCTATTACGGTCATTATTGCCAGTCAACTGGGTTTGCCCGTTAGTTCTACCCATGTTGCGATCGGTGCAATATTTGGCGTTGGCTTCCTAAGAGAGGCCATCAAATCAAATTATGCTGAAGTGATAAAAGATATTGAACTTCACCACGTCGACACCGATGAAGAAGAAGTAAAGGCTTATCTTGTGGTATTCGATGCCGCTTCGTTCGATGAAAAAGGCGAGATGCTACGTGAATTGAAGAAGCGACGCCCGGGAGTCGTCACAATAAGTAAAGCAGATCGCAAAAACCTGCGCCGCGAATATCGTGAGGAACTAGTAAAACGTTCTGCGGTCATCAAAATTGCCTCAGCCTGGATAATTACCGTTCCGGTATCGGGGCTCATGGCAGCAATACTGTACTTCATGTTTAGAGGGATGTTGTTACCTTGATCAGAAGGATATTACTTCCGGTAATTCTTGTTGTTCTAGTATACGGATTTTGGATCAGCCCGGATTTCAAAGAGATTAGCGCGGGTGTCGCCATTTTCCTGTTCGGCATGCTGTTCCTTGAGGAAGGTTTTAGAACTTTCACCGGTGGGCTACTCGAAAAGATTTTGAGAAACACGACCGACAGGTTATGGAAAAGCATAAGCTTCGGCATTTTTACAACAACCATAATGCAATCCAGCTCACTGGTTTCCGTTATCACAATTTCGTTCTTAAGCGCCGGGTTAATAGAATTGGCTTCTGGAATCGGGATTATTTTCGGGGCCAATATAGGAACAACAACAGGGGCTTGGTTAATCGCTGGTCTGGGCATGAAAGTGAATGTATCAGCTTATGCCATGCCAATGCTTGTGTTCGGCATTATTTTGGTTTTCCAAAAATCAAATAGCTTGAAAGGCGTCGGATATATCCTTGCCGGGTTAGGTTTCTTGTTCCTTGGCATACATCACATGAAAGAAGGCTTCGAAGCATTTCGAAACACAATCGACCTCACCGAATTTGCTGTCTCGGGGGTTTTGGGACTATTTCTATTCACAGCAATGGGAGTTTTCGCGACGGTTGTTATGCAATCAAGTCACGCTACGCTGGTCTTAATCATTACAGCTTTGGCCGCCCAACAGATCACCTATGAAAACGCCTTGGCTCTTGCGATTGGTGCGAATGTTGGCACCACAATAACGGCGATCATCGGTTCCATGAGCGCAAATTATCAAGGTAAGCGGCTCGCAGGGGCACATCTGGTTTTTAATTTTGTGACCGGCCTTATTGCCATTATTTTGATCAATCAATTTGTCACAGTGGTTGACGTGATTGCGGATTATGTTGGTATTGCCGAAGATGATTACACCTTAAAACTGGCAGTTTTCCACACCATATTTAATGCTGTGGGCGTCATTATCATGATCCCTTTCATAAACCACCTTGTCCGCTCATTGGAACGCGTATTACCTGCTCCAACGCTCGACCTTGTCGGGACAAAATATCTTAACTCATCGGTTTTGGATTTCCCCGAAACCTTGGTGGAAGCAGTCCGCAATGAGACTTTTCATCTTTATGAGAATGCTTTCGAAATTATTGCCCACGGGATCAATCTGCATCGATCTGAAATTCTTTCAGGCAAAGACCTTGAAGAACTCATCAAGAATGACCGGAAGGCTTTTGAGATTAATTTCGATGATATCTATGAACGAAAAGTGAAGGTGCTTTTTAACGAAATCATTGATTTCATTAGCCGCGGGCAAGGGCAGATTCCGCCGGAATATTCAAGCCAACTTTATAACCTGCGGCAGGCAAACCGCTTGATTGTTCGAGGTGTCAAAGGTGTTAAACATCTAAGAAAAAATCTGAAATTATATGTCATGTCGGACAATCATCATATTCGCGATGAGTATAACGCGCTGCGACTACAGATTGCTTGTCTGTTGAGAGATTTAGATCACCTTCGAAACTTAAGTGAAGAGGATCGCGAAGTTCTGGAACTGGACACTTACAAAGCAAATATTGAGCAGAAAACCAGTGTCGAGGACGGCAGGATCGACAGACTTATCCGCAAATCCCAAATCACTTCGGGAATGGCTACCTCACTCCTCAACGATCACGGTTACACCCGCGATTTGATCAGGTCACTGGTCGATATTGGCATGTTGTTATATGGCTCAAAGGACGCGGCACAAGGTGACGCGGAAGCGCTGGTAGGTCTCAATGGTGTGGATTTGGTCGAGAATACCAAGGACGAATGAGAGGATTGCAGGAACGTAATCAACAGAGCTTTTGAAATGGCAGTTAAAGCCTGAAGACATGGCTACGAAGGAACGTATCCATCCGGGCGTTTCCGACCGTGTCCGGGTCCCACTCAGAACCTGATACCTTTGCATCAAAGCGTATTCGGTTTTACCCGGATCGTCTCGTGGGGACAGGTATCAGGCAGCTGTCCCCACGGGTCGTCGCTTGGGTCGCTTCAAGCTTAGGCATTCATGGATATCTGTTTCACGATGCCTGGAAAGGCTTCGTCAGCAAGTGCCCGGACTTCGTCGTCGGTGCGGTCCTGGATGGGGTGTTGCACAAAGACGATAGCCGGATCGAAGCCCAGGGATTTTGACTGGGCCGCTGCCGCTTCAATGAACTCGGTTGATGCCACGCCAACGCCGGGAATGCCTCTGCCTTCAAGGTTTGTGATGTCATGCATACAGCACGAGGTACACGATCCTCAGTCGGCCAGGCCTTCGACGACGACGTCAACTTCGGCAGCGATTGTTTGCGCGAGGTCGGTCGGAGCAGGGCGGGCGAAGGTTGGTTTGGAATAGCGTTTGACTTCGATGCCATCGGCCTGGAACAGTTCTTCCAGGCGGTCGAGAAAAACATCACCCCTGGCTTTCGAGATATCCAGCAGGCCGACCTTCAGACCGTCCAAGCTTTCGGCGCGCGGCAGGCGTTGCCGTTGTGCCGGGTTCAGCTCGGATGTCGGATCGAGCATGATCATATTATCACTCATTCTTGCACCTCCCTTGATGAAACTTCTTTTGTCACAGGAATACTGCCCTTGGGGCCGCTGGCAACCCAGCCGCCAATAACGGCAGAAAACATACCGGCACCGCCACCGGCGCGCACGATCAACAAACCACCCGGTCGCATTTTAGAGGCTACCGGTGGCAGCACCATATCTTTGCGCGACAGGGATGGGTCACTGTTGGCTTCCGGCATCAACAATAACTCGTCCAGTTCCTGACGCAAGCGGTCCTTGTCCCAGCCCGCATCGCGGAACACCCGCTCATGTTCTGGTGAGACGACCAGAATGGCGTCGCCGATCATGACCATTTCCGGGTGATTAATGCTGCGCAGGGTCAAAGAAAATGTCCGCGCCAGCGCTTCCGGCGTGCGTGATTTCTGATCGAAGATCGGCTGCACACCGTCACCGGCAAACAGGGTGACGGTAGACTGGTTGGCATCGAACCCGCGCTCTACCGCAAGGCTGTCCCAGCAGGACCCTTCTTCGTCTTCGGCAAAACAGAAGGTGTATTTTCCCGGCTGGCCAAGGCAGGAACGGTCCACTTCACCTGGCCTGCCACCACCCACATTACGTACGATCAATTGCAGGGCACGGCCAATGGTCGCATTGGCGCGATTGCCCTGGCCCATGGCATTGCCTTTTGCATTCATGCCAACCCTTTGGGCGAGTGGGCCATTAATCACCAGCACCGGTGAGGAAAACCAGGTGGTCGCCAACAAGCCATGCAGGCAGAATTCGTCGATCAATGCACCTTCGACGGCGGCCAGCACCAGCGGCATATATTCAGGTTTACAGCCTGCCATAACGGCATTGATGGCGATCTTTTCCACAGTGCATTCCACCAGGTCCGGCGGCATGATGCCAACAACTTCGTCCGGTGCGCGGCTGGTGCCTTGCAACATGCGCCAAACCCGTTCCCGTGTCGGGGGCACCACCGGCAGGCCATCAGTCCAGCCCCGGTCATAACAGGCTTCAGCATCGTCTTCGATTTCGCTGATCTCGATGCGGCGTGAGGTGATTGGCACATTGCCAAATTCCACGGCCAGGCGTTCGGCAATGCCAGGCTCAACAGATTTCGACCCGCAACCCGGTCGCATGGCGGGCAGCTCTTTGCCAAGGTCTGGCAATTGGCTCAGGTCCAGCCACTCATCCTTGACCCAACCCACAGCCCGGCCCTGTTCCTTGCCGCCTTCAATGCGCAGCAGGGTCGGCACCGTTTCGATATCGTTGTGATAAGCCGCTTCCAGCGTCAGGTCATTGGTGATGTCATCCATGCCATCGGGGAAGGTAGGATCATCCTGGGTATAGATCGTCAGTGGCAGGCCCGCCGCCCGTATCTCCGCCAATACTGGCGAGACAAGCACGCAGGTTGCGCAATCACGTTTTACAAATACGGCGTAGCCGTCGGATAAGTTATTCATGGGTATACACGTGTTCCTTATTATCTTCCTTGAAATGCGGATTGTCTTTCACAAGAACACTCCGTCATGCCGGACTTGATCCGGCATCCATGCCTTTGCCAGAGAGAATACCCTGAATCCTGAGGCGTAGACCCCGCATCAAGTGCGGGGTGACGGGGGAAAAGTGGTAATTTATCAACCCTTCGGCGGTCCTTCTGTCGGCATGCCAGCCATATCAACCGGCTTGTAATAATGATCCTCGCCCAGGGCATTGACGCGTTGCCAAAAGGCGGGGCCTGCGGCCAGGCCGTTCTCCAGCTTGTCCGCAGCCTGGCGCCAGATTGTCCAGGATTCAGGATGTAGGTCAGCTGCCTGTGCCAGCAAACTGTCAGCTTCTGCGTCGTTGCCGGTTTGCTGCAAATACATACCAAGGCGGAACATGACATGTGCCTTGGCCTTATTGTCATCCGGAGCTTCCAGATGGGCCTGGGCCTGATCGGGAGTGAAGGCATGAACACTGTCCACGCCGTTTTCGGCCCAGTCACGAATGGCCGCAACATAGGTCTTTTTTGAAGACTGCACCGTTGCGGATACGTCGTCCGGCACGGTCATGCTTTCAAAGTCCAGGGCCCGAAATCCTTCAAAGGCCCCGGCATTTTCCGTTGGACGCACAATCTGGCCAGCCTCATCAATCCACACGGCCTGCGGTACATTGACCATATTGTACAGATCCGCCAGCTGATGATAGCGGTCGATCAGGACGGGGTAGGTGGGTTTGGCGTCTTCAATCCAGGGGCGTGCGGCTTCGATGTCGTTGTCCATGGCAACGGCAATAACTACAAAGTCATTGTTCTGGTAATCGTCGTAAATTGCCTGCCACACGGACAGATCTGCACGACAGCCTCACCAGCTGGCCCAGGTCGCCAGGAATACTTTTTTGCCGCGGAAATCAGACAGGCTGTGGAACTTGCCATCCAGATCGGGCAGGGAAAAATCAGGTGCTTCGAGAGACTGAAGTCTGGCACTGCGGTCGTCAGCACTTTCACCCAGAACCCAGACATCACCATTTTGGCTGTGGGCTGAGGGTTTTTGCATGCGATCCCAGAAGGCCGCGAGATTGATGTGATCATCGCGGACATAGTCGTCGGCTTTGTCAGCTGGCACAGGCATACAAATGTCGCCCTTGCACAAGCCTTCGGGCTTCATGGCCCAGCCCGATACAGCATCCGCATCCGGGCGTGTCAGCCAGAGTTGATCCTGGGAACCCGGGCCTGCCGACACGTCGACCGGACCTTGTTCCGTTAACACAGTTGCCATATCTGAAATCCCCCTTATCTATAGTTCGTGAAACTCTAACTTATATTCCTCTGCAAGAGTAACCATTCATGAAAATTTTGATGTTCAGCGGTAGTATCCGGGCTGCGTCCCTTAATCTGCGCTTGATCACCCTCGCCCATGAAATCGCTGTGGAACTAGGCCATGAGGTGAATTTGATTAACCTCGGCGATTTTGACCTGCCCATCTATGACGGCGACCAGGAAGATAAAGACGGTCTGCCCGACGATGTTCTGCGCCTGAAACAGATGATTGCGGAAACTGACGTCCTCGTGATTTCAACCCCGGAATATAACGGTTTTTTCCCCGGCTTGCTGAAAAACACCCTCGACTGGTGCTCCCGTGCAGGCGGCGGGCTGGATGGTCGTGCGACCTATGAAGGCAAGAAGGCGATAATCATGGCCGCATCCCCAGGTGCCGGCGGTGGCAAGCGGGTCTTGCCGCGCCTCGTTGAACAGATGGAAATCTTGCGCACAGAAGTTGTGGCACAGGTCAGCGTGGGCAACGCGGACGAGGCAATAGATCAGACTGAGACGGCAATCAAGATCAAACAGGCATTGGCGTCTTTGGAAGAAGCTTGAAGCAAGCTGTCTATATTCGTCGTGACCGGGCTTGAGCCGCTCACGACGAGTTTGAGAACCTCAGACCTACATAAGACAGTTCTTGGCAAAGTCAGCGGCCTCATTGCTTGACCAGTCACCCTTGGGCTTTTCCTTCATCTTCTCACACCATTCCTTGCTGCCCACTTCTGGCGAGCAGGCGGACAGGGCGACGCTGGCACCAAAGGACAGCAGCACACAAACGGAAACAGTTCTGATCTTTTTCATCGTCGGGTTCATTTGAAAAGCCTTACTAATTGGCTTGAAGCAAAGAGTATTCATTTCACGACACTAGCCAAAGCAATGTCCTCTTGCAATCATCCTTATTTTCAATCCCTTAGCTTGATCCAACGCCACTCCCCATGACAGGATAGAGCCTTGAATAAGGGGAGCGGGGATACGTGACGGCAATCGATTCATCAACCGATGGAACACAAGGTGCCTGGCTGCGCAGTGATGTGCAGGACCGGTTGCTAGTGCTGGCCGCAGGTGGGCGCTGGAATATGGCCAGTGCGGTGCGGTTGCAGGTTGATCTGGAGATGCTGGAAGGCCCATCGGGTGGCCTTGTTGAACTGAACGCCGCGGAAATTACTGGCATTGATTCCACCGGGGCCTGGTTGCTTTATCGCACCCTGAAAAGATTACGTGAGGAAGGGCTGGAAACGCGCCTGGTCAATGCTTCGCCGACTGTGGCGGAAATGCTGGATCAGATGGCGGCCAATGATGTGCCGCATCCGGCAGCGCCCCCGGTTGAAAACGGGCTGATCCGTGTTGTGCGCCATATGGGCGAAACGACTGAGGAAATATTTTGGGAGGTGATCGACGGTATCGCCTTCCTGGGCCTGGTCATGCAGACCCTGGGGGGAACCTTGTTGCACCCCTCGCGTTTGCGCCTGACGCCGCTGGTTTTTCATATGGAAAAGGTCGGGTTGAATGCCCTGCCGATTGTGGGCCTGATTTCCTTTCTGATTGGCGTTGTTCTGGCCTATCAGGGGGCGACGCAGTTGCAAAAGTTCGGGGCTGAGGTCTTTGTTGTTGATCTGATCGGTGTCTCGGTCTTGCGTGAAATCGGTATCCTGCTGACGGCCATTGTGGTGGCCGGGCGATCCGGTAGTGCCTTCACGGCCCAGATCGGCAGCATGAAAGTCAATGAAGAAGTCGACGCCATGCGCACCCTTGGCCTTGATCCCATCCAGGTGCTGGTCATTCCGCGCACCCTGGCCCTGGTGCTGATGTTACCGTTGCTCGCCTTTTTCTCCGACATTATGGGATTGCTGGGCGGTGGTCTGATGGCCTGGAGCGTCCTCGACGTCTCGCCAGGCCAGTTCATTGAACGCCTGAACGGCAGCATCGGCATGTGGACCTTCTGGGTCGGTATCATCAAGGCGCCGGTTTTTGGCTTGCTGATCGCCCTGGTCGGTTGTTACGAAGGCTTGCAGGTGGCTAATTCAGCCGAAAGCGTTGGCAGCCGCACCACCCGATCCGTCGTTGAATCGATCTTCCTCGTGATGATTGTCGACGCGGTCTTTTCCATCTTCTTTGCCTATATCGGGATATGATGATGGAAGTGATCAACGACGATCTACCTACGACGGCCATGGCCATGCGGTTGCGCGGGGTGAAGAACCAGTTCGGGGCGCAGGTCATTCATGAAAGTCTGGACCTTGATGTCCGGCGGGGCGAAATCCTCGGCATTGTCGGCGGTTCCGGTACGGGCAAGTCCGTTTTGCTGCGTACCATTATCGGCCTGAATACACCGCAGATGGGTCGCATTGATGTGCTGGGCGAACATGTGGCGGCCCTTGGTCCAAACGATCGTCATGAGATCGAAGCGCGCTGGGGCGTGTTGTTTCAGGACGGCGCCTTGTTCAGTTCCCTGACCGTGGCGCAAAATATTCAGGTGCCGCTAAAAGAACATACGGAAATGTCGGACGTCTTGCTGGACGAAATTGCCGCCCTGAAAATATCCATGGTGGGCTTGCCGGCAGAAGCCGGCAACAAATATCCGTCGGAGCTCTCAGGTGGTATGCGCAAGCGGGCAGGTCTTGCCCGTGCTCTGGCGCTGGACCCGGATATTGTTTTTCTGGATGAACCTACGGCGGGGCTTGATCCCATTGGAGCGGCGGAATTTGATCAACTGATCCTGCGCCTGCATGCGGCCATGGGCATGACGGTTTTCATGGTGACGCATGATCTGGACAGCCTGCATGCCATTTGTGATCGCATTGCTGTGTTGGCGGAAAAACGTGTTATTGTTTGCGGCACCATGGCAGAAATGATGCAGCAGGCGCATCCCTGGATACATGAATATTTTCATGGACCCCGCGCCCGCGCCGCAATCGCAACTAAAGAAGCTTGAAGATTAAGTGATGGGGATGAACGGTTAGAGATATGGAAACACGCGCCAGCCATTTATTGATCGGTACCTTTGTTCTGGGCATGGTCGCCGCCGCCTTCAGCTTTGTCATGTGGCTGGCCAAGGTTGAGATCGACCGCGAATTTGATCATTACAATATCGTTTTTGAAGGCTCGGTATCGGGCCTCAGTCCAGCCGGACAGGTGCGCTATAACGGTGTGCCCGTGGGCGTGGTGCAGACCATAGCCATTGATCCCAAAAATCCGGCCCAGGTGATTGTCGGCATCGAAGTCGCCAGTTCTACGCCGGTGAAAGAAGACAGTGTCGCCGTGCTGGAAATGCAAGGCATTACGGGCGTGTCCTATGTGCAGTTGTCAGGCGGCAGTCCGGAAAGCCCCGGCCTGACCCTGAAGTCCGGTCAGGAACGCCCTGTCATAAAATCTCAACCGTCGCAAATTGATCAGCTATTTTCGGGGGCGCCGGAATTGATCAACCGCTTCATCAAACTGGTTGGTGAGGCCACCAAAGTCTTTGACGAAGACAACCGTAAAGCCATCAGTGAAATCCTTGCCAACGCGCAGGAGGTCACAGGCACTGTGTCCGGCCGCTCGGACGAGCTGGATGGTATCCTGCGAGACTTCGCAAAAACAACCAGCGAATTGCAAGGGGCGGTGTCATCCGCCAGCCAGCTTTTGCAGGCCCTGGAAGAAGACGCCGACAAGCTGACAGAAAGTGCTGATGTCAGTCTCGCCATGATGCGCGGCACACTTTCCAGTCTGGACAACACCATGGAGCGTAGTATCCAGCCCATGCTCAGCCAGACAAAAAATACGGCGGCTTCCATCGAAAAACTCAGCGATCAATTCAATGTATTGTTAACCGACAATAGTGAGGCCCTGAACGGATTTTTTGGTGATGGCCTGTTTGAATTTACCCGCCTGGTGGGGGAAATGCGTTTGCTGGTCGATAATCTCAACAGGGTCACAGCGCGCATCGAAAGCGATCCGGCGCAGTTCCTGTTTGGAAATTCACAAAGAGGATTCAAGGCAGAATGATGACGACAAAAAACTATATGGGATTGCGAGCTGGCGTTGTTGCAACTCTGGCGCTTGTGCTGTCGGGCTGCTCCGTTGCTTTGCCGGGTGGGGGACCGCCACCGTCTTTTTATACCCTGTCACCCAAAAGCTCCTTTTCAGCTGAGATACCGACCGTGAAATGGCAGCTGGTTGTCGAAAACCCGGCCACATCCGGTGCCCTTGCTACCCAGCGTATCGCCCTGACCCATGATCCGGTGCAGATCGAATATTTCGGTGGCGCGCGCTGGACCGAGAATGCCCCACAGATGGTTCAGACCTTGTTGGTCGAATCGTTCGAGAATTCCAACAAGATCATTGCCGTGGGCAGGCAAGCCATTGGTTTACGCTCGGACTTCAACCTGAAAAGTGATCTGCGTGAATTTCAGGCCGAATATGATGAAGAAAGTGCAGCACCTGTGATCCGGGTGCGGGTCAACTCAAAAATTATCCGCCAACCCAAACGCCAGATCGTCGCATCAAAGACGTTTGAAAGAAAAATCAGGGCCGACAGCACCGGCATGCGCGACGTCGTCAAGGCCTTCGACAAGGCCTTGGGCAAGGTCCTGAAGCGCATCGTTGAGTGGACCCTGATTACGGCGGACCAGGCGAATCGGGGCTGAGTAGAAACACCGGGTTCTCCACAAATCGCCATACCCGGATCAACTCCGGGCATGACGAAATCATAGTTTTTGCGTTCAATAACATCTGAAAGAACCCCATGAAAATCATCACCTGGAATATTAATTCGGTGCGCAAGCGTCTCGACCTGTTGAAGGACTTGCTGCTGCGGGAAAAGCCGGATGTTATTTGCCTGCAGGAAACCAAGGTACAGGACGCAGATTTCCCCCTCTCGTTTTTTGAAGAGGTCGGCTATGGCAATGTGATATTCCAGGGGCAGAAGTCCTACCACGGTGTAGCCATTGCCTCACCACATAAACTGACCACCGTTCCCAAAAAGGAAATCGGGCCGTTTATGCTGCCACGCTTTGTGGCGGCTAAACTTGAAAATGGCGTGCGGGTTTTTAACTTCTATGTACCGGCAGGCGGTGACGAGCCCGACCCGGAGGTGAACGACAAGTTCCGCGACAAACTTGATTTCATGGAAGCCATGTCCACCTGGTCGGCATCGATCAAGAATCCGATCAAAAAATCCATCCTTGTGGGCGACCTGAATGTGGCCCCCTCGGAACATGATGTCTGGTCCCACAAACAGTTGTTAAAAATCGTTAGCCATACGCCAGTGGAAACAGATGCCCTGGCGAAAGTTATGGCCAGCGGTAACTGGCTGGATGCCGTGCGTGAGCATTTTGGTGACGACGAAGAGCTGTACAGCTGGTGGAGTTATCGTTCACGCGATTGGAAAAATGCCAACAAGGGTCGCCGGCTGGACCATATCTGGATGGGTAAGGATTTGAAAAAATCTTTAGCCGACGTGGCGATTCTGGATGATGTGCGCGGCTGGGATACGCCGTCGGATCACGCACCCATATCGGCTGATTTTGATATCTAGGCTTTATCCAAAAGAAAGCTGAAGGTTGATCCTTTGCCGACGTCGCTGCTGATTTTCAGCGAACTATTGTGTGTTGCCAGAAAACTGTGACAAATCCTGAGGCCAAGACCGGTCCCGGTTTCGTTCTCCGTACCAGGCGTCGTTTGGTTACGCGCACCGTCAAGAAGTTTGGCGACAATTTTTTCTGACATGCCGACGCCAGTATCAGACACGAAGATTTCAACCTTGCCATTCCCCAAATCGCGACAACCCGTTGTAACAGTGCCGCCGGGATCAACAAATTTGATGCCATTGTTGATCAGGTTGCGCAATACGGTGCGTATCATGTTCAAGTCTGCGGAAACATTGACATGTGTTGATTGGTCGATATGGGAAATATTTTTCTTTCGGGCAACGGACCTGAGTGGGTCTCTCGCCTGTTTCAGAGCAATCGACAGATCAAAATTGCCGGGGGCAAACTGGTGGTCATCCATTTGCAATCGGGCCCAACTCAGGAGATTGTCGACCAGTTCTGCCAGACCCCGTGCGCCAACCCCGACATTCTGTGCCCAGGCCTTGGCCTTTTCCTGATCGATGTCTTCTTCAGACATGTTCTCGATCATTTCCGAAAAACCCACCACAGCCGTCAGGGGACTGCGCAAGTCGTGGGCGATAATGGCAAAGAGTTCGTCTTTTTGTTTATTGAGATTTTCCAACTCACGTTGGCGCGCCAGTATCTCGTCTTCCTGCCGACGACGTTCGGTAATGTCCTGAACAAAGGCCACCATGGTCCCATCGGACAGGACTTGGGAGCCATATTCCCCAACGTGACTATTGGGCAGCTTCAGTTCACGATTGGGAATACTGTTATCGTAAACCGCCGCAAGCCGTTCAGCCACAAGCTGATCCATATCGCCCTCGCCATAGTCTCCACGGGCAGCGTGTGCCTTGAGAATATCGACCAGCGGAATGCCCGGGAACGTGACTTCGGCAGGCAAATTGCTGACTTCAGCGGCAATTTTATTCCAGGCCCACATACGTTGATCCGGCGTATACAGTGCAACACCGATGGGTAGAATGCTGAGCACTTCCAACAGCGTTTCAACGGGCAAATCAGGAACATTTCCCTTGTGCTCCTGAAATTCATCAGACGCCAGATAGGCAAAGAACTCGGTTTTTTTGTCGTCCAAACTCAGTCCCGTTTTACGTTGGCAATGGGTTCAACAAATTGCGGGCCCTGGTCCCATGGAAATAAAATCCAGGTGTCCTGACTGACTTCCGTAATGAAGCTGTCGACGGTTTCATGACCCATGGGCTTGGCATACACCGTGGCAAAATGGGCGTTGGGTAATTGCTCGCGAATGACCCGGAATGTGGCCCCGGTGTCGACCAGGTCATCAACGATCAACCAGCCTTCGCCGCCATTTTCCAGATCAACGCCTTTCAGGACTTTGGTTTTGCCCTGGGTCTCGCCTTCATAGGAGGCCACGCAAAAAGTATCAATAAGACGAATTTCAAGCTCGCGGGCAACAATGGCGGCAGGCACCAGGCCACCTCGCGTGACGGCAACTATTCCTTTCCACGGACCAGCCTCCATCAAACGCCAGGCAAGTGCGCGCGAATCACGGTGCAGTTCACCCCACGATACGGGAAAGTGACGAATATACGTGGAGGGTTCTGACATGGTTTGATGGTCCTTGTTATGTTTTAGGGGCGCTTTCGCAAGCTGCTTTATAGGCGGCTATTTTCTGCCGCCAGTCATCGGGAATGCGGACGGCTTTCATGATCTGGTTGTTCACTATAGCGCCCGTGAGCGAGCCTTCAAAGCGCTTGACGCCATCTTGTCCGGTGCCAACGATCTTATGCTTGATTGAGGCCCCACCCAGACGCTCAACGATCACCGCCAGGTCCAGCAGGTCGCCATCATAAACTGGCGCGATGAAATCCATATGGGTGCTGACCATGGGCGACCCCATCTGGAATTCGGTGTTCATGCGGTACCAGTCGAGACCGACAACTTCTCGCCACCAGCATTCAACGGCCTCCAGCATGAAGTCGAGAAACTGGCCCGTATAAACGATACCGGCAGTATCCGTTTCGCCCCAGTGGATCTGGCGCTGATAAATAAATGGAACTGTCATGAGTTGTGACAGGCTCAGGATTCAAGCGTGATGCTGCCGCCTTTGGCGCGACTGATGCAGGGGCAGAACAGTTTTTCGTCTTCCCGTTCGTCTTCGGTCAAAACAAAATCGCGATGGTCAGGCTCTCCGCCGACGACCTTGACGGCACACAAGCCGCAAATGCCCATCTTGCAGTCGTAATCAATATCCATGCCCTTATCCAGCATGACATCAAGGATGGTTTGATCGGCCGGGACGGTAATTGTTTCACCGGTTTCCGTCAGCACAACTTCCAACTCGGTATCTTCACCGTCCAGTTCGGCGGGCTTGAAGACTTCGTAATGGACCGTGTTTTCAGGCCAGCCCTGTTCGGTGGCCATGGTGCGCACGGCTTCGATCAAACCGGCGGGGCCACAGACAAAGAGATGTAAACCGCCCTGTCGGTTGGACAGCAGTTCTTTCAGGTTAATGCCCTTGGCCGGATCACCACCGTCAAAATAGAGGTGTCCGTTTTCACCACAGACGGCTTCGACGTCAGCCTTGAAGGCCATCTCTTCCGGGGCGCGGGCGGCATAGTGCATGTTGAATTTGGCACCGCTCGCCGACAGGCTCCGGGCCATGGCGAGGATCGGCGTGACACCAATGCCACCAGCGATCAATAAATTATCTTCGGCCTCATCATCCAGCGGGAAATGGTTCTTGGGGTTTGAGGCTTCAATGACGGCCCCTTCAACCAGCTTGTCATGCATAAAGGCGGAGCCACCTTTGCCGGCAACTTCACGTAAAATGCCCAGGGTGTAAGCACTGGTATCTTTCGGGTCGCTGGCCAGAGAATAAGAGCGCTTGTCGGTCGAGCCGTCTTCCAGATCGACCATGACATCAATGTGGGCACCGGCTGTGAATTCAGGCAAGGCCGCACCGTCCGAACTTGTCAGAACATAGGCTTTGACGTTGCTGGTTTGCTGGCTGATTTTTTCAATTTTGAGACTGAGATCCGACACGATCTGGCTCCTGAGAATGATGTTAGAAAATTAGAATACTAATAAAGTGCTTCATGCCTGCTGCGCAAGCAATGGCTTGTCAAAAAAAGGGCCGACACTGTTGGCGTCGACCCCTTTTTCGCTGCGGCGTATAACTTGACTTTATGTAAGGCGAACGTATTCGAAGTCGACCGGCTGCTGGTTGATACCGCGGGCAGGCGGAGCAATCCAGCCAGCAAATTTGCCGGGCTCGGTAACGGGCACCATCAGGGACTGAACGAAGGCGCGATCTTCCTCGGTCGGCAACCATTCAGCGTGACGGGTATTCCACTCGGCTTCTGTGATGATCTTGCCTTCAGGTGTCGCCTTGACCTCCGAAAACGTACCGATGCCACGGTGGAAGGCCCGGTGTGGCAGTTTGATTTCAAAATCAATGCCGGCTTCCTTGATGCTTTTGTTCCAGCGATCCACACCACGCTGACAGTCGACAATATATTCGTCGCGCAGGCGTTCGTTGACAGCGTTCAAGGCTGCTTCACGTTTCTCAACGATCTTGTCGCCCAGCAATTCGAGGATGGGATAGCTGGCATCGGTCAACAGGTGGTCGTCGTCGATCTTGGTTTCATTAAAGCGACCCTTGATACCGGCGGTGTAATAGGTCGCAGCATTGGTCGACAGTTCCTGACCAAACAGGTCAACAGAAACCGAGAAGTGGAAGTTGACATGTTTCTGGATCAGGTCCAGCGATATGCCGCCATATTTCGCAATATCATCGGTGTCATGTTCCGTCATCAATTCGCAGGCGCGTCGAATGACGCGGTTGACGCCTGATTCGCCCACAAACATATGGTGAGCTTCTTCCGTCAGCATGAACTGACACGAACGGGACAAAGGATCAAAACCGGATTCAGCCAGGCTGCCCAACTGATACTTGCCATCACGATCCGTGAAATAGGTGAACATGAAGAATGACAGCCAATCAGGGGTTTTTTCGTTGAAAGCCTCCAGAATACGGGGCTTGTCACTGTCACCGGAACGACGGTCCAGCAGGGCTTCCGCTTCTTCACGACCATCACGACCGAAGTGCGCGTCCAGCAAATAAACCATGGCCCACAAGTGACGTCCTTCTTCGACGTTGACCTGGAAAAGATTGCGCAGGTCATACTGTGACGGACAGGTTGCGCCCAGCTGGCGTTGTTGTTCAACAGATGCCGGTTCGGTATCGCCCTGGGTCACGATCAAACGACGCAGGACTGAACGGTATTCACCGGGAACTTCCTGCCAGGCGGCTTCGCCTTTGTGATCGCCAAAGTTAACCTGGCGTTCGCCTTGGCGTTCGGTCAGAAAAATGCCCCAACGATAATCGGGCATTTTGACATAGCCGAAGTTGGCCCAACCCTTGGCATCAACACTGACGGCCGTCCGCAGGTAGATGTCCTGAACCTGAAAGCCTTCCGGACCCATTTCTGACCACCAGTCCTGGAACTTGGGCTGCCAGGATTCCAGCGCCCGTTGCAGGCGGCGGTTGTCAGACAGGTTAACGTTATTTGGAATACGTTCGTTATAATCGATGCTCATGGGTCTAGACCCTCCCTTTATTCAATTCAGCGCGTTGCCCTGAGCCAAACAGGCTGAGGGCACCTTTTTCTCCGACGGCGTTGGGACGCTGGAAAATCCAGTTCTGCCATGCCGACAATCGTGCAAATATTTTTGTTTCCATGGTTTCCGGTCCGACAAAGCGCAAGTTGGCTTCCATGCCGGTCAGGGCGTCGGGCGAGAACCGGGCCCGTTCTTCCAGGGCCATGCGAATTTCGTCTTCCCAGTCGATATCATCGGGAATGAAAGTCACCAGTCCCAGATCATCGGCCTGTTCGGTGTCGATGTCGGTGGCGATCAGGGCTTCCAGTTCCGCGACCTTGCCTTCTTCACCCAGGAAACGGCTTTCCAGTCGAGTGAGGCCATTGGACATGGGGTAGGGACCAAAGTTGGCTGCGGTCATTTGCAGCACGGCCGCCGGGCGGTTGTCGCCTTCGAACTGGCCGTCCAGCATGAAGGAACGATCCGTGGTCAGGGCCAGCTCCAGCAAGGTGCCGGTAAAGCAACTGGCAGGCTCAATCATGGCCATCAAGGTACGGGCCGACAGGTCCAGACGCTTCATGGTGCGTTTCAGGAACAAGGTCACTTCACGCACAAACCAGTCGTCTGCATTGGCGGCAAGGGCGGCATCTGCTGAGGCGACATTTTCAGAAGATCCCTCTGTGCGCAGGACCCAGGTACCGATTTCAGCTTCGTTGGCACGCAGGTGCAACATGGCATCGTCCAGTTCGCGGGCCATTTTGAAAGGCCAGAAATCTGCACCCTGCACCAGAATGCCTGCGGCATCCTGCGGGCTGGCTTCAGCCGGGGCTTTTACCAGAATGTGGGCACTGCGATTTTCGCGATCAATCTGGATGTCCACGAGGTCATATTTAATACTGTCGCCTTCGATGGTGCGATTGAAGGGGGTCATGGCAACGCCTTTGGCGCCAGCCGGACGGTCCGACTTGCCCGCTTCAGCGGCGGCAAAGCCGGCGACGTGATCTGCCAGTTTTGACTTTGGCACGACTTCGTCGATCAGTTTCCAGTCAACGGCGCGCTGACCCTTGATGCCTTCTTCAATGGTGCAGAAGAAATCGGCCCGGTCGCGGCGTACCATGCGCTTGTCAACCACGCGGGTCAGGCCACCTGTGCCGGGCAGTACGGCCAGCAGGGGAACTTCGGGCAAGGATACAGATGTGTTGCCGTCGTCGGCCATGACGATGTAATCGGTGGCCAGGGCCAGCTCGTACCCGCCACCGGCGCAGGGGCCGTTCACCGCTGTGATATAACGCTGATGTGAATTATCGCTGGCATCTTCGATGGAATTGCGGGTTTCGTTGGTGAATTTACAGAAATTCACCTTGTGGGCATGGCTTGAAGCCCCCAACATTTTAATGTTGGCACCGGCACAAAAGATGTTGTCCTTGGCAGACGTCATGACAACGGCACCAACTTCCGGGTGCTCAAAGCGCAAGCGCTGGATGGCGTCAAACAGTTCGATGTCGACGCTCAGGTCATAGGAATTCAGCTTGAGCTGATAGCCGGGGACCAGGCCCCCATCTTCGTCAACGTCCATGGCCAGTGTGGCCACGTTGCCGTCGAAGGATAGTTTCCAGTGCTTGTATTGCTCTGGCGAGGTACGAAAGTCGATCATCAGGTGTGCCTTCCCTTATATTTAACGCTTTAAGTCTTCGATCTTGAGGTTCGCTCCGGTGTATTCCCGACACCACCACCATTATGTGTCGTAGAAACCGGTTTCAGACCTGAGTATTAAAGCGTTTCCGTTTTGCGCGGAAACGCTCTGTAGTCTGGAGACGTTCCAATTGATATCAGGCAATATAATGCATATTTAGAATTTGACAAGAACTATTTTTCATCTTGACCAAAGTCATTTGAAAATGTTGCCGTGCGGTCGTCAAAGCCCCTCGGCGCGGGCGCGCTGGCAGATGGCTGTCAGTTCCGCCAGGCAATCATCGACCTCACGACCGCTGGTGTCAACGATGGCGTCTGCCTTGCGGTACAAGGCATCACGCCCCTCCAGGATGTGTTGCAGGTCCTGCATGGCTTCCTTGTTATCGGCCATAGGGCGGGTGTCACCCTGCGCCATGACCCGCTCCATATGTTCCGCCGGTGAGGCCCGAAGCCAGACCGTATAACACGACCCCAGCAAAAGGTCATAATTCGCTGCTTCTGCCACCAGACCGCCACCCGTTTCGATCACCACAGAGGATTGCTCCTGCAAGATTTTTTCCAGCACCCGGCGTTCTTGTCGCCGGTACCCGACCTGCCCGGACAGGGAAAAAATCTCGTTGGCACTGATCCCGGCGTCACGTTCAATTTCCGTTGCTAACTCTATGAATATATTAGAAAAATTATCAGCCAGCAGGCGTCCCAGCGTGCTTTTTCCTGAACCCCGCAGGCCGATCAGGGCAATGCGCCGGGCACGTCCCTGGCGGGTACCAAAGAGATCGCTGACCATACGGTGGGCGCGATCCAGATCATCCGGGGCCAGTTGTGAAAGTTGTTCGATGATCAGATGAAGTTCGCCCGGCCAGGCCTCGCCTTCGCGCACCAGATCGGCAATATCGACGTTCATGGCATGGGCCACCTGGCGCAGCAGAACGATGGAAATATTACCCTGGCCGTTTTCCAGTTGAGCCAGATAGCGTTCGGAAACGGCGGAATCACGAGCCAGGTCTTTACGTGTCATACCGCGCTGGGCGCGGGCCTTGCGCACACGACTGCCCAGTTCGGCCAGATAATTGGTGGTCTCTTCCGTTTCACTGGTACTGGCGGTCACGTGTCCAATCCCCCCAATGGATGCTCATATGCGAGCCTGGAATGAAGACTTGTTCATTTGACGTAACATGCATTATAGTGCGTTCAAAGCAAAAAAGTAAGCACAGATGCAAAATAATGCATCCCGCCATACTCTAACGGGGCAAAGGCAAGGGGAAAAGGTCATGGACCTACAGGAATTCGAAGGCCTGATTGCGCAGGTCACAGACAAGCTTCAGGGCCGCGACGTGGACGCGTCTCTGACGGCATACCTGGATGAAGTTGTGCCGAGCGATGGCGCGCTTTTTCAGAAGATCACGGATGCCTGTCATGTCGGCGTCGCTGATGGCTGGCTTTGTCAGCATTCCGCCGGTGGCATAGATTATGGTCGGGCCATCAAGCAGGGACCTGCCACACACGGGTTTTCCGTCGATGTCGTGCGCATGAAAGACCTCAAGGGGCCACACCATGCCCATCCCAATGGCGAAATCGACATGAATATGCCGATTGATGCGGCTGCGAAATTCGATGGTGCAGGCAAGGGCTGGCTGGTTTATGGGCCGGATACAGCCCACCACCCGACCGTGACGGACGGCGAAGCACTGGTGCTATATTTACTGCCGGATGGTGCCATCGACTTTACCCGGAACTGAACCGCGAAGACTTTAGACCCAAATCTGAAATGATAGCGACTTGAAACGATACCGGCCTGAAATGATAGCGACCAGGGAGAAACAAGATGTCCGCCTATACAAAAATTGATCTTTCCGCGACCCCACCCACCGTCGATGTGCCGCGCGACTATAACGCGGCTGTCGATTTTATTGACCGGCATCTGGAACAGGGTAGGTCGGACAAGGTCGCGATCCTGGATGAAACCGGCAGTCACACCTATGGTGATCTGGCCAACCGCGTGAACCGGTCCGGCAATGCCTTGCTGGGTCTGGGTGCGGTGATGGAACAGCGCATCATGATGTGTGTGCTGGATACCATCGATTTTCCGGCCGTGTTTTTTGGGGCCATGAAAGCAGGCATCGTTCCAGTTGCCACCAACACCCTGCTGACAACTGATGACTATAACTACATGCTGACCGATAGCCGTGCTAAAGTGCTGGTGGTCAGTGACTTGCTCTATGAAAAGTTCCAGCCTCTGTTGGCTGATGCAACATTCCTGGATCATGTTGTGATTGCCGGGCAGGGGGCTGCTGACATTGCCAAAAAGGGTGGCCATCTGGTTCTTGATGATTTGCTGGCGGCAGCGTCTGACGACCTGGATGTGGCGCCAACCGTCGCTGATGATGCGGGCTTCTGGCTCTATTCGTCGGGCTCTACCGGTGCGCCCAAGGGGGCCGTGCATTTACAAAGCGACCTGGTGAATTCTGCTGTCCTGTATGGTGAAGGCGTGCTGGGCATCAAGGAAGACGATATCGTTTTTTCTGCTGCCAAACTGTTTTTCGCCTATGGCCTTGGTAACGGCATGAGCTTCCCGCTGCATATTGGCGCGACAGCTGTATTGATGTCCGGACGTCCCACGCCGGAATCAGTCATGGCGCAACTGAAAGAACATAACCCGACAATTTATTACGGCGTGCCGACCCTGTACGGCGCCATGCTGGCCGATGAAAACTGCAAGCCAGAAAATGGCTCCAACGCCATGCGGGCCTGTGTTTCTGCCGGTGAAGCCTTGCCGGAAGACATCGCCAGGCGCTGGAAGGAACGCTTTGGGGTGGACATTCTGGATGGCCTGGGTTCAACCGAAATGCTGCATATCTTTTTATCCAATGCGCCGGATGACGTGCGTTATGGCACCTCAGGCAAGGCTGTGCCCGGCTATGATCTGAAGTTGGTCGACGAAGATGACCAACCCGTTGGAGAAGGCGAGATCGGTGAGTTGTTGGTGCGCGGGCCGACGACCGCTTCAGTTTATTTCAACAACCGGGCCAAAAGCACGGCAACTTTTCAGGGGGCCTGGACGCGCACGGGCGATAAATATACCCAGGATTCTGACGGCTATTTTGTCTACAGTGGTCGCTCGGATGACATGCTGAAAGTGGGCGGTATCTGGGTCTCACCCTTTGAAGTCGAATCGGCGGTGCTGGCCCACGAAGCCGTGCTGGAAGTAGCGGTTGTTGGCAAGGCAGATGACAAGGACCTGATCAAACCACAAGCCCATATTGTCTTGGTTGAAGGCCAGCAAGGCAGTGATGAACTGGTTGAAGAATTGAAAGCCTTTGTGAAAGACCGCCTGGCTTTATACAAGTACCCGCGCTGGATCGAATTTGTAGATGAGTTGCCAAAGACGGCAACCGGCAAAATCCAGCGTTTCAAATTGCGCGCATGACCGTGAGCTTTGTCGACGTTGGCGGGGTCCAGCTGGAATATGCCTGGTTTGGGCCGCGGCCCGATGCGGCACCGACCCTTATAGTCTTGCACGAAGGGCTTGGCTGCGTTGCCATGTGGCGGGACTTCCCGGAAAAACTGGCGAGTGCCTCGGGCTGCGGGGTTCTTGTCTTTAGTCGCCAGGGATATGGTGGCTCTGATGCCTGTGAATTGCCGCGCCCGGTGTCATTCATGCACCATGAAGCCCAACAAGTATTGCCGCAATTGATCAAGGCCCTTGGGATAAGGGACCATATCCTGGTCGGCCATTCAGATGGCGGCTCCATCGTATTAATCAATGCCGGTAGTGCTGCTGCTGATGGTTTAAAAGGCGTTGTCACCCTGGCTGCCCATGTTTTTGTGGAAGATATTTCTGTCACATCGATTGCCGCGATCAAGACTGTGTTTGAAAGCACTGATCTGCCAACAAAGCTTGCCCGTCATCACGGTGATAATGTTGATTGCGCCTTTTGGGGCTGGAACGGGGTCTGGCTCGATCCGGAATTTCGTGACTGGAATATCGAACAATACCTTTCAGAAATTGATGTGCCTGTATTGGCCCTGCAAGGGGTTGATGATGAATATGGCACACCGGACCAGATTGATTCCATCAAACGCAATATTGGCATAAGTGCCACCACAAAGATGCTTGATGATTGCGGCCATTCTCCCCATCGGGATCAGCCTGATTTGACATTGCAGGCCATATCAGAATTTGTGGCGCGAACAATTCCTTCACTTTCCAATCCAAAATCCCTCCAATCCAAAACTTCGGGCAGATAATCGATTTCTCTCATAGTCAGGTCATCGGTGTGCCGGTATAGTTGAACTGGTGTAGCTGCACTGGTGTAGCAGCATCGGGGGAAGTCTGGGGACAGGGGAGAATTGCATTGGCACGTTCGGTTTTACCACGGGAACCATTTGCGGTTGGTCAAATGGTTTTCAAGGCGGGTGACCCACCGCGATACGCTTATTTGTTGCAGTCGGGCAGAGTAGAGGTGGTGTTGGAAGACGGCACTGTTGTCAGCACGCTGGAAGCTGGTGCGATCTTTGGTGAAATGGCATTGATCGAAGATTCGCCGCGTTCAGCAGGTGTTCGGGCAATTGAAGCGACCAACTGTATTCTGATCACACGACAGGAATTCGAAAGAAGGTTGGAAAAATCTGACCCTTTTGTGCGATCTATGCTTAAGATACTGGCGCAGCGTTTGCGGATAACAAACGAAAACTGAGTTTTCAGGTTCTGCGGACCTATTGGGCTGACACGAAGGATGGCGGGATCGTGGCGACAAAAGCAAAAGACACTAAATCAAACAAACCAACGTCAACACAGCTGAAATATCTGCGCCGTGGATTGACTCAGGCCGGTGGCAAATTGCCCTTGTTTGATGAAATGGGGCAGCGCGTCGGTGACAAAACCGTTCAGGCCTGCATCCGGGCAGGCTGGGCCGAGCCCTGGTTTGCCAATCCCATGAAACCGGACTGGCTGATCTGCAAAATTACGGATATTGGCCGCAAACTGGCTGACGCGTAGTTACCATGATGGCCTATTGGGAAGTCACGCTTTCATCTTTGCTGTTTTTTGGGCTGCATGTCGGTATTGCGGGCGGGTCGGCGCGACAAATAATGGTTGATCGCCTGGCAGAAAAAGGCTTCCAGATCATTTTTTCCGTGGCGTCTGTGTTGATCCTGATCTGGATGATCACGGCTTATCGCAACGCGCCGGTGATGGAATTGTGGTTTGTACCGGCTTTCATGTGGCTGCCGGTTTTACTGATGCCTCTGGCTTGTATTCTGAATGTTTGCGCCTATTCATCGCCGAACCCGACCGGGATTGGTGGAGGCAAAGTCCTGAAGGAAGTTGATCCGGCGAAGGGTGTTTTCCGGATTACGCGTCACCCGCTGATGGCAGCAATTACGATTTTTGCCGCAACCCATATGTTGGTGGCAGGCGAACTTTCCGCCCTGATCTTTTTTGGTGGATTGCTGCTGACCGCAGTTCTTGGCCCCGCCTCCATCGACAGGAAACTGCGTGCCCGTAATGCGGATTTCTTTGAACGGCTGGCAGCCGTGACGTCAATCACGCCGTTTCTGGCCATCCTGCAGGGACGGAACAAGCTTTCGCTGGCGGAAATTGGCCTGATGCGTATTGGTGGTGGTCTGTTACTTTATGCCGTCTTTTTGACTGCCCATGAGTACCTTTCCGGTATTGCTCTCTCCCAATTCACAAACTGAAAACCTGATATTTTGAATCTAAATTCTTGACGAACGATGATTCGATCCTATATTTAACCTTATGGTTAAATATAGCGCATCCGAGGCAGACAGCACCCTTGATCTGACGTTCCAGGCGTTGGCCGACCCAACCCGTCGCGCCATCCTTGGGCGCCTGGCAGAAGGGGAGGCGACCGCCGGTGAACTGGCGGCACCCTTTGAAATGTCTCTGCCTGCCGTATCGAAACACCTCAAGGTTCTGGAAAAAGCCGGATTTCTGATCCGCGCCCGGGACGGTCGTGTGCATCGGTGCAACCTGGATGCGGGGCCCATGCAGGCCGCATCCGACTGGATATCAACTTATCGAAATTTCTGGGAGGGCCAACTGGGTTCCCTAGCCCGTTATCTTGAAACTGAGCAAAAGAAGAAAAAGGAAGAGGACAAAAAAAATGAGCCAAGCAGCAACGATTGAAATTGAGCGTAACGATGAAGGCTGCGTGCTGGAAATCGAACATGTGTTCAAAGCAACGATTGAGGACGTTTATGCGGCCTGGTCTGATCCCAAACGGCTGGCCAAATGGTGGGGCCCACAAGGCATGACCTGTCCGGTTTGTGATTGGGACCCGGCACCTGGAGGCACCTGGCGCACGTGCATGCAATCCCCGACGGGCAAGCAATATTGTGTCGGCGGAAAGTTTACAGATGTTGCTCCACCAACCCGCCTGGCCTTCACCTGGATGTGGGAAGGGGAAGGACCAAACGGTGGCGTTGATACCCACGTGACCATAGATCTGCAAGACCTGGACGGCATGACCCGCCTGAAACTGACACACACGCGTTTGCCGGACGAAGAATCGGCGAAGAACCACAGTGATGGCTGGACCAGTTCCTTTATCGATCTGGCAGAAATTCTTTAATATCCAGGAAAACTTTTAAGGGAGACACTCATGACCAAGGTAATCATTCACGGCTTTGCCCCCAGCAGTTACACCCGCACAGTCAGCATGGCGCTGGAGCACAAAGGTGTCGATTATGAACTGATCCCGCTGGATTTTGGCTCAGACGGCCACCGGGCAATGCATCCTTTTGTTAAAATGCCTGTTATGCAACATGGTGATCTGACGCTGTTCGAAAGCAATGCCATTTGCCACTATGTCGATGATGCTTTCGACGGCCCATCGCTCAGCCCCGACAATGCGGCCGGGCGGGCACAGATGGAACAATGGATCAGTGCAATAAACGATTATTATTATGACCCGTTCATCCGTCAGTTTGTCATGCAACGCATCGTCGCACCTTCACGCGGTGGTGAAGCAGATGAAGATATCATCGCAGCCACCCTGCCGGTCATGCGTGAGCGCATTGACATCATCGACAAGGCCCTGGCCGACAGGCTTTATCTTGCCGGTGATACCTTCAGTTTGGCCGATTGTTTCCTGGCACCGATCTTCTTTTATGTCGGCATATCACCGGAGGGTAATGAGCTTTTTGCCGGTAAAAACAAAATTGCCGAGTGGAAAGCCCGCATTGGCGACCACGATTGTTTCAAGAACACCATGCCGCCAAAACCCCAGGCTGCTGAATGAAACCTGAATAACAAAAACGTGATTTCACTTGCGGCCCGACCGTCTCTTTCACAATGCGAATGGCCGGGCGGCGAAGATCAAGTTGAATGGGGGGGATTTTGTAACTTGTTGTCTATTTCAGGCCCGGTTATTGTCGGCATGAGTTGGCATTTCCACCGGGGCAGGCAATTTTCCCCACAGAGGTGTATTTCACCTGTTGATCCCCCCTTTGGAACAACTGTTATTTGCTTGATATCGTTGGGTAACTTGCATTCAACAGATTACTACAGTCGTCTTGTATTTTTTTGCTGGCTATGCTTCTGTATTTGAAATAACGGGAAAACTGTGGCTGGGGGCCGTTGTGCCTTCATGTACCCTCTTAAGGGAAATGCAGTATGAATGATCGCAGGGTTTTAAGTACGGGTGGCTCGAATAAATGAGCTTTAAAGTCAAGTTTTGGGGCGTGCGTGGCAGCATTGCTTGCCCGTCTCCGCGGCATATGGCCTTTGGCGGTAATACAAGCTGTATTGAGGTTGCCATGGGTGGGCAGCGGATCATTCTTGATGCCGGGACAGGGATTCGCAATCTTGGCCATTGGCTAATGAAAAAGCGTGTCAGCGATGCAGTCCTGTTGCTGTCCCATACGCATTGGGACCACATCAATGGTTTTCCCTTTTTCTCGCCAGCCTTTCGTCCCGAACATACTTTCCGCATCATGGCCGGTCACTTAGGCGACAAGGGCGGTGTTGAATCTGTATTTGCCAGCCAGATGTCTCAACCAACCTTTCCGGTTCCGCTGGAAGTTATGGGCGGCAAATTGATCTTCGAAGATTTTAATTGCGGCGATTCTTTGGATTTTGGCAACGAAATCAAAGTCCGAACGACGATGCTCAATCACCCGGAAGGGGCCATTGGTTATCGCATCGAATATATGGGCAAAGTCATGGGTTATGTGACCGATACAGAGCATGTACCTGGCAAACCAGACGAGGCTATTCTCAAATTGATTGAAGGCGCAGACCTGGTTATTTACGATTCGACTTATACCGATGCAGAATTCCCTGGCAAAGTTGGCTGGGGTCATTCAACTTGGCAAGAAGGTATCCGACTGGGGATGGAAGCGGGGGTTAAAAACCTGGCAATCTTCCACCATGACCCGGATCATGAAGACCTGTTCATGGAAGATATCGAAGCCCAGGCTCGCAAAATGTGGGACGGGGCAATTGTGGCCCGCGAGCACATGCGTTTCACGCTAGCCTAAAGACAGACTGATGTCGGATGATACTGCTCCTTCTTTACTGAACCAGCTTGAGCAATCCATGCCCATTGCATTTGATGCGATGAAGGTTGGTGACCGCCGCTGCGGGTTACTGATCATTGACGAGGTGAACGGCTTTGCCACAACGGGTGCCGGTAATCTGGCGCCACCTGTGGACAATCCCCAGGTCATCGAAATGGTTGCCGAGACAGACCGCCTGGCACGGACTTTCCTGAAGAAGGGATTGCCGGTCTTCGCCACACTGGATTGTCATGAGCCTGGCAAGGGTGAGCCGCCCTATCCGCCGCACTGTGAGCAAGGTACAGGTGAGGAACTGTTGGTACCTGAATTGACCTGGCTGGAAGATGAGGCTGGTGCAACCCTGATGAACAAGGATTGCATCAACGGCTTTATCGGCGCCTTTGGTCCCGACGGTAACAATGCTGTTGTTGACTGGATTGCCGCCAACAAGGTGCAGGACCTGATTGTCGTAGGCATATGTACCGACATCTGTGTGATGGATTTTGTTCTGACGCTTTTGTCCGCCCGCAACCACGGCATGGTGGCCCCACTTGAAGAAATCTGTGTCTACGAGAAAGGCTGTTCAACATTTGATCTGCCGCGCGGTGTCGCAGAGGATTTAGGCTATGGCGCTACTGCTGCCCACCCACAAGCTGAAACCCATTATTTGGGATTATACTTCATGGCCTCGCGCGGGGCTCGCTTGATAAACAGCGTCGACGTGGTCTGAAATTATTATCAGCTTATAGCCAGCCTTCGAGTTGTACGGGTGCCCTGGATTCGAGAATAAGTTCCTGGAGAACGGGATCAACGATCCGGATGACGTCGTCCGTAAGCGGGCTTAATCCCTTTATTGATGGCTCCAGAAAGTTCAGGATTTTTCGTGCGATTTCGCTGAATTGGCTGAAGCCGAATGTGCCACTGCTGCCAGCCAGATTATGAACCTTGTGATAAAAGTCATTTAATAAATCGGCTTCCGACGGTGCCTTGGCCAAGGTATCAAATGCCATCTCAATTGCTGTCATGCGTTCTGGTAACGAGTTGACGAACTCGTCCGCAATAAGTTGTAAGGCTTCAGATTCAGCCGCCAAAATGGGCGTCCCATATTTCCTGGATGGAAGCGGACAGTGTCATGGGATCAAAGGGTTTTGGAATGACATCAATCGCGCCCAGTTCCTTATATTCAGCGACCTCGTGGGGCTGAACCTTTGCCGTCATGAAGATGGCAGGCTTGGCTGCCAATGCGCTGATTTTGTGCAGTTCGACCAGTGTCGTCGGGCCATCCATGCCTGGCATCATGACGTCCAGCAACAACAGGTCTGGATCAAATTCGGGTGCTGTGGCAAGGGCTTCTTCCCCGGAACTGCAAATAGTTACCGTAAAGCCACCGACCATTTCCAGCGCCATGCGGGCAACTTCCTGAATGTCAGGCTCATCTTCAACGTACAAAATCTTGCTCAACACACCGTCAGCCATTGGCTGATTCCCCTGCGCCATTAAAATCAGAATACAGAATGAAGTGGCTTTGCAGTTCTGTCAATTCAGGCAGGCCGTTTCCGGATTTCGCGGAAACGTAGCGTTGTCTCAAACCCTGGATAGGTGACGAAATATGAAGCTGAAGCGATTCCGTTTAAGCAGGAATCGACATGGTGAAGTTGAAGCGATTCCGTTTAAGCAGGAATCGCACTGGTCAGACGATTGACGACTGCGACCATGTCTTTTGGCGAAAAGGGTTTTGCCACATACTCGCTGGCCCCCAATGCAAGACCCTCGGCGACGTCTTCACTCTGGGAACGGGCTGTCATCAGGACGACGGGCAGGTTTTTTATCACGCCATTGGTATTAAGCACCTGGAGGACTTCCGTACCGGTTAGATATGGCATCATCTCGTCCAATAGAAAGATATCCGGCAGCTCCTGTGCCAACAGTTCCAGAGCTTCGCGTCCGTCTTCAGCCAGGGTTACTGTATGGCCAGCGGCGACAAGGGTTACTTCCAACAGTCTTCGGATCATCGGATCGTCATCCGCGATCAAAATCCTGGCCATTTCCTAAACCCCGAGATACTGATGCTGGACATCCTCGTTGGCAGTCAGTTCTGCTGAGGTGCCTGTCCAGACGACCTGGCCCTTCTCGATGAGATAATGCCGGTCGGCAATTTCCGTCAGGGCGCGGACATTTTTGTCGATCACCAGGATGGATTGACCGTCCTTTTTCAAAGCCGACAAACAAGCCCAGATATCGTCCCGAACCAGGGGAGCCAAGCCTTCTGTGGCTTCGTCCAGGATCAACAGGCGCGGGTTGGTCATCAGGGCCCGGCCAATGGCCAGCATCTGTTGTTCGCCGCCGGATAACAGGTTCGCCATGGCATTGGCCCGACGGGCAATTTCCGGGAACATGTCGAAGATCTTTTCTGTTGTCCACGGGTTTGGGTTGCCGGTGCGGTTACTGGCGGTGACGATCAGGTTTTCCGAAACTGTCAGGTTGGGAAAAACCTGGCGGCCTTCCGGCACCAGGCCAATTCCCATGCGGGCAATCCTGAACGATTCAGCCTGGGCAATTTCTGATCCGTTAAAGGAAATTTCACCGCTTTTTGGTGGCACCAATCCCATGATGGATTTAATCGTTGTGGTTTTACCCATACCATTGCGGCCCAGCAGGGTGACAACTTCATGATCGTTCACTTCCAGGCTCATGTTGAACAGAATCTGGCTGACGTCGTAGCTTGTGTTGATGTTTTCAACTTTTAACATATCAGGCAGCCTCATCCCCGAGATATGCCTTGCGCACATCTTCGTTTTCGCGAATTTCCTCCGGGGTACCCGTGGCAATGGCCCGGCCATAAACCAGCACCGTGATACGGTCTGCAAGGGCAAAGACTGCATCCATGTCGTGTTCGATCAACAACATGGATTTTTGCCCCTTCAGGCCAGAGAGAATATTGACCATTTTGGCCGATTCGTCCGACCCCATGCCTGCCATGGGTTCGTCCAGCATCAGCAGGGAAGGGTTGGCCGCCAGGGCCATGGCAATTTCCAGCTGGCGGTGTTCACCGTGACTGACATTGCGCGAAACCACATGTGCGCGATCTTCCAGCCCGACCTGGCGCAGCGCTGCCAAGGCCGGTTCCTGTAATTCAGTGGCCTCGCGGGCAGGTTGCCAGAAGCGGAAGGAATGGCCAGCATGGGCCTGGACAGACAGGGCGACGTTGTCGATCATTGTCAGCTCGTGGACAATGGAAGTGATCTGGAAAGATCGCGCCAGGCCCATCAGGGCCCGTGTCCATGCGGGAGCATGGGTAATGTCTTCGCCCTGGAATTCAACCTGGCCACCATCAGGGGCCAGATCGCCCGACAACTGTGAAATCAATGTCGTTTTACCTGCACCATTGGGGCCGATGACGGCATGAATTTCACCTTCGATCACATCCAGGTTGACGTGGTCAGTGGCGGCAACACCGCCAAAGGATTTGTACAGGTCTGTAACTTTCAGAATGACATTGGCCATATCATTTGCTCCCTTCGCGACGAGAGAGGAAGCCGTTGATGCCGCCCTTCATATACAACACGACCAGGATCAGGATGATTCCAAAATACAGTTGCCAATAAACGCCGCCGCCCTTGTACACCAGGTCAATGACATGCGGCAGGTATTCTTCTAACAGCAGGAACGCTGTCGTACCCAGCAGCGGGCCGAACAGGGTCGCCGTGCCGCCCAGCACGACCATGAAGATCAATTCGCCCGAGCGACTCCAGTCCATCATCTCGGGGCTGATAAAGCTGGTGAAGTTGCCCAACAGGGCACCGGCAAAGCCGCAGATGGCACCGGCCAGCACATAACAGGCCAGCTGATAGCGATAGGTGTTGAAGCCCAGGGACTGCAGGCGACGTTCGTTCCCTTTGGCACCCTGGATGACCATGCCAAAACGTGAATTGACGACACGGCGCACGATGTAAATGGTCGCCAGCAGGCAGATGAAACAGAAATAATACAGCGTTGTATTATTCTCCATATCAAACAGGCCACCAAATTCACTGCGGGCTTCGATCACCAGGCCATCGTCACCACCATAATCTTCTATGGAGACAAAGCCGTAAAAGACCATTTGAGAAAAGGCCATCGTTATCATGATGAAATGAACGCCCTTGGTGCGCAAACAGATCATGCCGGTGATCAGGGCGAAGGTGGCCGAACCGATGATGGCAATGGGGAAATGCAGGAAACCGTCATAAATTTCGTGGTAAACCGGAATGCCAACGGCGTAGGCACCGATACCGAGAAATCCGGCATGACCAAAGCTGATCATGCCGCCATAACCCAGGATCAGGTTCAGGGTGACCGCCGCCATGGCCAGAATTACCAAGCGAGTGGCGATATCAAGATAGAACTCGTTGCCGCTCCAACTCACAAGGACGGGGACCAGAGCCAGCAATACCAGTACGATCATGTTGACCCAGGAGCGCAGGTTCCAGGAGGAAATATTCAGCATCGTCAGCGACCCTTCGGGGGAAACAGCCCCTGCGGGCGGAAAGCAAGAATGGCGGCCATCAGGATATAGATCAGCATGGCCGAGATCGCCGGCGCCGATGTTTCAGCATTCTGGTTGGACATGAACAATTTGAACAGACTGTCCAGATAACTTCGTCCCATAGTATCGATCAGCCCGACAATCATGGCGGCGGCGAAGGCCCCCTTGATGGAGCCGATCCCGCCTATGACGATGACCACAAAAGCGACAATGATGATGCCGTTGCCCATGCCGACCGAGGCTTCTGTAATGGGGGCGATCATCATACCGGCAAGACCCGCCAGCACGGCACCAAGGGCAAAGACAAGCGTGAATAGCAGATTGATATCGACGCCCAAGGCGCCGATCATGTCGCGGTTGCTGGCCCCGGCGCGAATACGCATGCCGAGGCGGGTTTTGCTCACCAGCAGCCAGAGACCAGCAGCAACCGCCAGACCAACGCCGATGATGGCGATGCGGTAGGTCGGCAATACAATATCGGAAAACAGTGTAACGCGTGTATCCAGCCAGGCGGGCAGGGGCACAACAAGGCCGTCAGGACCCCAGATCATTTGCGTTGTGGTATCAAACACAAGGATAAGGCCGAAGGTCGCCAGCACATGGTCAAGGTGGTCGCGCTGATAAAGCTTGCGCACCACAATGATCTCAACCAGGAAGCCGATGACAGCCGTAGCCGGGATGGCCAGCAAAGCACCAATGATGAAGGAATCCGTCCAATCCGTGATGGTGGCGCAGAAAAAGGCACCAACCATATACAGCGAGCCATGCGCCAGATTGACAAAATCCATGATGCCAAAAATCAGCGACAGGCCTGAGGCCAGCAGGAACAGTAGAATTCCAAGTTGAAGCCCATTGATCAGCTGGGCAGCGAGCAGGGTCGTATCCATATGAATGTAGCTTTGCCGGTTACTTGAGGGGCCGGGATATTTCACCAGGGTATATCAAATGATTATTTTTTGATCCTGTGAGAAGGGAGGCGCCTATAACAACGCCTCCCTTCAGGTCACAGTATGCAATCGTCTTTCAGGTAACGCCTACTTCATTTTGCACTTGCTTGCGTAGGTGTCCTGATGGTCCTTGGTCACAGTTGAAACATATGACACGAACCAGTCGCCATTGGCATCAGCCTTGACCTGACGCAGGTGGAAGTCCTGGATCGGGAAGTGGTTGTTGCCATAACGGAATTTCCCGCGAACAGACGGGAAGTTGGCTTTCTTCATGCCGGCACGGATGCCGTCTTTGTTGTCCAGGTCACCGTTAACCGCATCAACACCGGATTTGATCAGCATGATCGCATCATAGGATTGTGCAGCATAGTGGGTCGGATAACGACCGGTTTTGGCCTTGAAGTCTGCCACAAACTTTTTGTTGACGGCATTGTCCAGATCAGGCGCCCAGAACATGGTGTTGTATGAACCCAGCACACCTTTCAGATTGGCTTTCTGCAGACGCTGCAGGGCCAGGGCATCAACTGTAAACATGGTGTACAGCTTCATGGAACTGCCAAGACCTGCCTGATCGAACTGTTTGATAAAAGCAGGACCGGCCGGACCAGGATAGAAGATTGCGATGGCTTCGGCACCAGCTGCCTTGGCTTTGGCAAGCTCAGCCGAGAAGTCCAGCTGCATGTCCTTGCCCCATTTGGTCAGGTCCTTGCCAACAATCTCGCCTTTGAAGGTGCGTGCAACACCGGCAGTCATGTTTTTACCAGCGGCATAGTTGGGGGCCATCAGGTAGGCTTTTTTGATACCATCCTTGTTCATTACTTCGCCCGTTGCCATCGGGTTCTGGTCGTTCTGCCAGGATGACGAGAAGAAGTTCTTGTGACAAAGCTTGCCGGCAACCGGTGACGGACCAGCGTTGGCACTGATCATGAAGGTGTCATTGGCCAGTGCAGATTTACGCGATGCCAACAGCACATGGGACCAGATATATCCTGTGACAAAGTCAACCTTGTCCTGTTTGACAAGCTTGTCAGTTTTTTGTTTGCCAATTTCAGGCTTGAAGCCATCATCTTCGACAATAAAATCAACCTGCTTGCCGCCCATCATATTGTTGATGTGTTTAAGAGCGATGTTTGCGCCGTCGACCATGTCACGGCCCATAGCACCGGCAGGCGTCGTAATGGTGGTCACAAATCCGATCTTGACCTTGTCCGCGGCAACCGCGGGGGTTGCCAGCAGTGCGACTGCTGAAACCAGACCTATAAGGCTTTTTTTCATGTTGCTTGTCCTCCCAGACACAAGTCTTTTTAATTCATATGGGCATAATAACCACAATTTTGTTCTGTGATCAGCCCTTATATCAAAAAGTAGAACAAATATCAGAAAATATTTCAAACTTAAAATGTTTCTTGGGCAAACAATATTTTTTATTGGCTCACATAAGGTAGTGAGAGGGGCAGGCCGTACACCCATGAGGCCTCTATCGCCTGGTTCGCAGAATATTGGGTGCAGATGGCGAGGGCGATTCCGGTTTGAGCGGAAACGCTCTACTGGTCGCTGAGCTCTTCCCGGGCACGCATTTTGGCAAAGTTTTCGTCGCTCAGTTCCCTGAAAATGGCCCGCCGGTCATCTTCGTTGACGCCGGCAGCTTCCAGGGTTGCGGCAGCAAGCCGGAGGCTGGATTCCACCATATCCGGAACAGAATGGGCAATACCCAGAGCTTCGAAACGGTCGGCAGCATCCCAGTCATGGGCCCGGGCATGGATCGGCACGTCCGGATACAGCCTGATCATGGTGCGGACCAGTCGTTCCGCCCGCACCGGATCATCCAGTGTCACGACCATCAGCCGGGCATGTCGGGCGCCGACCGCCCGCAAGACATCCGGTCGTCCGGCATCACCAAAAAATACCTCATAACCCTGACGTCGACCCTCGCGGACCTCTTCGGTATCAAGTTCGATGGCGATGCACGGGATATTGCAGGTTTGCAGCAGGCTGGCCACTGTTTTGCCGACCCGGCCAAAACCTGCGATCAGGACAGGATGTGTCTGTTCGGTTTCTTCATTTTCCGGGACCAAACCACCTTCATCAGCCTGTTGATCAGCCAGTTTGCGGCCGATGAGGACCATAATCGGGGTGGCAGCCATGGACAGTACGATGATCGAAAGCAGTGGATTGACCAGGTCCTGTTCCAACAACCCCTGGTCACTGGCGAGGGAAAACAACACAAAGCCGAATTCACCTGCTTGCGACAGCAGAAACCCGGTTTTCATGGCCCCGGCAAGGGACTGTCCGGCCAGCCGGGTCAAGGCAATAATCAGCAGGGTTTTGACCGTCAGCAAGATCGCCGTCCCGGCCAGGACAATTTGCCAGCTGGCGGAAAGGGCGGAAGGGTCCAGTGTCATGCCGACACTCATGAAAAAGAGGCCCAGAAACAAACCCCGGAAAGGTAATATGTCGGCCTCGACCTGGTGGCGGTATTCTGATTCAGCCAGCAGGACACCGGCAATAAAGGCGCCCATGGCCATGGACAGGCCGATCTGATCCAGCGCCCAGGCGAAACCTAGCACCAGCAGCAGGGCGGCAGCGACAAAGGCATCAGCGCTGCGACTGCGTGCAATGGCTGTCAGCAATGGATTGACGGCATAGCGACCGCCGACCAGCACGGCAGCAAAAATAGCGGCTGATTCCAGCACGGCAAGCCCCATGGATTCGCTGAAGTTGGTGCCACCGGCGGCCAGGATGGGGATCAGGATGATCAGGGGAACAACGGCCAGGTCCTGGAACAACAGGATGGCAAAACTGGAGCGACCCCAACCGGCCATCAGCTGTTTTTCGTCGGCAAGGATCTGCAGGCCAAAGGCGGTCGACGACAGGGCCAAACCAAAACCGATGATGAAGGATTGTGGCCAGGTCGTGGGAAGAGTGAATTGAATAACAACAGTCAGGATCAGACCGGTCAGGACCACTTGCGATCCACCCAGTCCCAGAACCATCCGGCGCATGACCCACAGGCGTTTTGGGTTAATCTCCACACCAATCAGAAAGAGCAGGAAAACGACACCAAACTCGCCGATGTGGCGCATGTTGTCAGGATCGTGGATCAGTGAAAAACCAGCCGGTCCAATCAGCGCCCCGGCAACCAGATAACCCAAAACCGAGCCCAGTCCCAGCCGATTGAAGACCAGCACCGCAGCCACCGCCGCCGCCAGTAGCGCCAGAATTTCAGGCATCGCCCTGTTAGTCCAGCAGGGCGGCCAGGCGGCCCTTGATGATTTTGCGGGTGGGGGTCAGCGGCATTTCAGGCACGAACTCCAGACGCTCGGGCCATTTGTATTTGGAGACGTTGTGGTCTTCAAGATACGCACAGATATCTGCCAGGGCAGGGGCTTCGGCGTCTGCTTTCAGAACGGCGAAACAACAAGCGCGCTCGCCCAGCACGTCATCCTTCATGGGGACGATGGCGGCCTGGTCGATGGCCGGATGTAGCAACAGCAATTCTTCGATATCCGACGGGTTATATTTGATGCCGCCGCGATTGATGATGTCCTTGCTGCGGCCGGTCAGTTTGACATAACCACGATCATCAATGATAGCGAGGTCGCCGGTAATGAACCAGCCGTCGCTGCTGAAAGCGGCATTGTTGGCGTCATCGTTATCCAGATATCCGGCAAAGACCGAACTGCCTCTCACCTGTAGTTCACCTTCTTCACCCACAGGTGACGCCTCACCGTCAGCGTTCAGGACCCGGACTTCATCGCCGGGGGCCGCAGGACCTGCCGTGTTGGCGGCATCTTCCAGGATGTCATCATGATGCGTGAAACAGCCCGCGACAATTTCGGTCATGCCCCATAATTGGGCAACGGTGCTGGACGGCACCTTGTCCTGATATGCTTTCAGCAGTTCAACCGGACAGGCCGCGCCGGAAAAAACAGTAAAGCGCACAGAGGAAAAATCGAATTTATCCGTCAGGCCCATGCCTATCACGGCGGCTGTATGGGCAGGGGCGGAAAAGATGACACTCGGTTTGGCGTCACTGACCCGTTGGGCGAGGTCCGGCGGTGTGAAAATTGGCAACAGCACCGAAGTCGCCGCCAGCTCCAGCACCGCATGGAAATTGAAGATACCGTACAAATGACTGAATGGTGCGGCAGACAAGATGCGGTCATCGGGCGTGAAGGCAAATCGTTTGGTCGCTGCCTTTGAATTGCACAACAACATCTGAAATGTCAGTGGCACACCTTTGGGGCTGGAAGTAGTGCCGGACGTATATAACAGCATGCAAGGGTCTTCACCCCTGGATGGCCCTTCGGTCATGGGCGGTGCAACCGACCTTGTCAAACTGTCAAAAGAGACCGCGCCCTGGGCTGCGTCACCCACCAGAATAACATGCTCCAGGTCCGGCAATCGGGATTTCAGGTCCAGCATAACTGACCCCATGTCGGTGTCCTTCAACATCGCCGGCGCAATAACGGCCCTGGCTTTGGCGTGGTGCAGATGAAATTCTGTATCCTTGGGACCGTATGGCAAGTGAATGGTTTGATGCACAGCCCCGATGCGGCCAATGGCGAGATGGCTGATCAGGAATTCAACGGTGTTGGGTAACTGGGTGGTAATGACGTCGCCCTGTTGCAGACCCATTGCAGCCAAAGCCCCTGCCGTTCGGCTGACGATATCTGACAGCTCTGACCAGGTAATAATGCCGCCGGGATGATCGAGGGCAGGCCCATCAGGTTTTGTCGTCACGGCCCGTGCCAGCAAGCTATCCAGCGTATCCGTCGTCCAGCGGCCATCCGCCAGGTACGCCGCAGCAAGGTCAGCCGGAAATTTCATAGAGTCGCGAATCATTGTTCAACACCCGTCAGCTGGAGAAGCGGCCAGTATCCATAGGGCTCATCAATGTTGCAAGGAAACAGTCAGTATCTTCGGTATCTTTGGCGAAAAACAAATATGGTCGTCAAGTAGCGCCCATGTCCGAGCGTGCCTTCGCAATGGTCTTCTTTAATCAGGAAATGAAAATCAGCAACGTCGTTAGCATCCTTGGTCTTGAAGGGACCAAACCCCAGCGGGTAATACCGACAGGTTGCCGGGCGGTCTTCATAATAGATGCTGCAACCTTCTTCCGAGACAAAGGTGCAGGGCCCCTTGCCATTGCCGGACTTTATCACTTTTTGACAAAAACTGGCCCGTTAGTGTGACAACGCCTTTTGTATGAAGGGCTAATTGTTGTTAACCTGGTGCGGTAGCGTCCCGGGTGTATGAAATATCAGAAATTTTAACATTAGTTATTGCTAATTCACAAATATGTTGGCAATCTGACTTTCAAGAGGCCGCTCAGACTTTGCGCTTGGATTTAGTCAGGATGGGTGGGCTACAGGGATGAAGGTGCCATTTAGACAATTTCAATATTTTGTGGAAAATCTGTATTTTTGGCTGGTAGAAACACCCTTCCAGATTGAATATCGCTTTCCAAATCGGAGGTTAATTTAATGCTTAGCAATAATCCGTTCGCCGAATTGTCGGCGTCCATTCCTTACGCTGTTATGCAGTATTTTATCATCCTCATGGTTATCTTTGTTGTCGGCGGCACTATTTTCGACATGATTCACAAAAAGAGCGCCAAGTACTTTTTTGCCAAAGCCGAAGCAGCGAAAGCTTCGCGCAAACGTGACCTTGGTGCGGGAGAGAAAGTCGGTATTGCCGTCCAGACAGTCCTGGTCGATGTGGCGACATCCGGCGAATTTTGCAATCCGATGCGACGCATTTCGCACTTGTTCACGATGTACGGGTTTATTCTCTTTTTAGCTAATACTGTCGCGCTGGTATTTGCCTACACAGATAATAACGCTCCGGCGATCGTCTCAACACTTTG
>JABIFY010000014.1 GCA_018650465.1 Alphaproteobacteria bacterium | reverse complement strand
CCCATGAAAGCCTGCTCATAGGAAAAGACAAAGCGGGTAATCACAATCGTCAGTTCCGCCACCACAATCAGTAGTGCCAGCCAGGTAAAGCCAAGGGTGCGGGTAAAGACAGCAGTAATAACCGCCGCCCCCATCAAGGGCAGATGAATGACAGGCCCCCGAAACAGGGCGCGCCCCATCTGTGTGGTCAGGTCATCGCCAATAATGGCGGCCAGCAATCCTTCAACCCGCAGGAAGGAAATGACCATGTCTGCGACACCGATATAGAGCACGATCCAGAAGGCAGCGCGGATGACAAAGGCGTTGAAATCCGAAATCAGAATGCCGTCCATCCGCAACGATCGCCTGGGCGACCGCCGAACAAAAGCAACCGCCACGATCAAGCCAATGAAATATAGCGAAAGTTGTCCCCAACCAGCTGCTCCGGGGTCTGTCCCAGTCAAAACAGCTCCGGCACCAGGTAATTTCCAGCCCAGGGTCAGGATATTATTTATCAGAAAGACCGCAATTGCGGCCATCATGGTCCAGCTTGCGATCCGAATGACAGCGGCACGGCCATCCTGATCATCGGAACGCATCAAACTGCTACCATTCATTAATCGGTCCTGAAAAACTCTAAAAAAATGAAATGGACGGGGCCTCTGCCCCGCCCATTCCTGTCGTCAGTTATCCCACGAACGGGAAACTAAATCCCCAGCACGCGGTTACGCTGGTTGGCGAATGCCACTTCGGCAATTTTCCGCCAGCCACCGACTTCGCGCAGGGTTGCCTGATAGTGGTCGTTGACTTCAGCGGCAAGTGCACTGTGCTGACGTGTTTCTTCAAACACGGCGGCAGAAGCTTCGCCAAAGGCATCGTAGGTGTCATCAGAGAACTGCTTCAGCACCACGCCGTTTTCATTGATCATCTTTTTCAGATACTCACCGTTGAAGGCGATGTTCTCTTCATAAGAAGCTGCATGTTCTTCCATGGCAGCCGCTGTGATGATGCTTTTTTCCCATTCAGTGAGGGTGCCCCACCAGGAAGCGTTCATGCCGAAAGACAGTCCGCCACCTGGTTCGTGCATGCCGGGATAGTAATAGTACTTGGCTGCTTCATAGAATTTCATGAAGTAGTCATTGTACGGACCAACCCATTCCGTGGCGTCAATGGCACCAGAGACGAGATTTTCGTAAATCTGGCCACCCGGCAGGGATACCGGCGAGGCACCCAGTTTGGCCATGACGTCGCCGCCGAGACCCGGAATACGCATCTTCAGACCCTTGAGGTCGTCGGCGCTGTTGATTTCCTTATTGAACCAACCGCCCATCTGGGTACCGGTGGCACCACAAGTGATGGCTTTCAGACCAAAATCACCGGACAGTTTGTCCCACAGGGCTTGACCGCCCTTGAACTTGATCCAGGCATTCCATTCCACCGTGGTCATGCCAAAGGGCACTGCGGTGAAATAGGCAAAGGCAGGGTGCTTGCCTTTCCAGTAATAATCAGCCGCGATGTAGGCGTTGGAATTGCCATTGGCGACTTCATCAAACGAGTCAAAGGCACCAACACGTTCGCCGGCGGCGAAATATTTGGTGGTGATACGACCTTCGCTGAGCTCGGTAATACGGGCTGCAAGGCGCTGGGCACTGATTCCCAGACCCGGGAAATCCCTTGGCCAGGTTGAAACTATTGTCATTTCCTTGTTGCCTGCGGCAATCGCCGGCGCGGCAATTACGGTAGCAGCACCGGCGGCGACGCCACCCAAGGCTACATTCTGGAGAAATTTACGTCTTTTCATTTTTCCTATCCCTGTAACTAATATTTTTGTTTCGAAATTTAACTCTTGTCTTAGCGACCTTGTCTGATCGCTAGCTGGCTCTCGTCAACAACCTGACTTCTCGCGGATGGATTTTAACTCCAATCAACCATCAGCTGATATGCTTGTTCAATTCTCATGGAAAATCAAGCACAAACAAAAGGCTGTTCATTCCGACTTTTCCCAAATGGCCTCCAATTCATAGCCAATCGTAGACGCGCGCGCCCTCCGCCTGTGGAAGAAATTTTGTTCTGCGTCCATCAGATGGCCCAGTTTTGAAGATTTGACTGTTGGTGTAATCCAAATTGGCTAAATTTAGCACAATCCAGAAGCACCTTTCCTACGATCTCTATATCAGCATTGTCAGAGGAAAATCTGCGAGCCTAAATTGGCAGTAACACGCTAGCATTCAGGCAGCAAGATTACGTCAATCAGCTAATGAAGCAGCGCATCCAATTTTGAATTCTGGTTGATTGCAGAGGTGACGTTCCTGATTGAAATGGTTGTGGATCGAAGCATGGACCGAGACGAATTTCTGCAGTGTGGCCGGACTGTGAAACTTTGCCATAGCCCTCTCCCGTTGTCGGAACGGTTGGTGACAGTTTTCAGCTCGATTATTTAGCCAACGTCCAGTCTCTTGATGTGACGCATTGCCTACCACTTTCATCGCTGCCCTGTATGACCGAAGTTTGTCCGTCACGATAATTTTCGGACGGGCATGGCGTTTCATTGTTTTCTTCAGAAATTTCAGTGCAGCCTTGCGATCCCGCCGCTTTGTGACGAACACCTCAAGAACCTCACCCTCGTGATCGATCGCTCGCCAGAGATAGTGAATTTCACCATTGATCCGAACGAAAACCTCATCCAGATACTATTTTCATTGTGGTGATCCTTACTGTGTCGCTGAGCGCGTCTTCCTTATTTCCGCTGCAAACATCGGCCCGAACCGGGACCACCAAGCGCACACGGTCTCAAAGCAAATATCGATACCACGCTCGTGGAGCAGATCCTCGACCAGCCGCAATGACAGAGGATAACGGACATACATCATCACCGCCAAACGAATAACCTCGGGCGAAGTTTTGAAATAACGGAATGGGTTTTTCATCTGAAGACGCTACGAGGCATGCCAACAACGTTCAAGCGTTTTCCTCTGACACTGCCGGCTCCCGCCCTCAGGCTGCCAGCCCCATATGGGCGTGGAGCACTTTTTCGTCCTTCAAGACTGTACTGTCTCCATCAAATACGATCTGGCCGCGATCCATGACGATGCATCGCTTAGAAAAGGACAAGGCGAGGCGGATATTCTGCTCCACCAAAATGATGGTCAGGTTAGCTTTGTCACGCAAATCGGCAATCGATTGCTCAAGGGCGTCGACAATGACTGGTGCCAGTCCTTCTGACGGCTCGTCCATCATCAAGAGTGATGGATTGCCCATCAAAGCCCGACCAATGGCTAACATCTGTTGCTCGCCCCCGGACAATTGATTGCCGCGATTTTGTCGCCTAGCGGCAAGGTGTGGAAACAGCTCATAAATTTTCTCGACCGACCAATCTCCAGAGCTTGCTGCCACAAGAAGGTTTTCCTCAACTGTGAGAGAGGGAAATATCTCGCGTTCTTGCGGCACATAGCCAATACCAGCATGCGCACGACGATGAATGAGCTCTTTCGAGATATCCCTGGCATTAAAGTTAATCGATCCGCTATGGAGGTCGGTATGCCCCATAATGGTGTTCAGCAATGACGATTTACCAACCCCGTTACGGCCAATAATACTGACACTCTCACCTTTCGGCAGCGTAAAGCTGATGTCTTCCAATACAATTGTCGCACCATATCCGGCTGCGAGGTTTGTCAAATCAAGAAAATTGCTATCCATTGACTTTCTCTCCCAGGTAAACGGCTTTGACTTCGGCATTCTGGGCGATTTCGTCCGGCGTGCCTTCGACCAATACTTCGCCTCGGACGAGTACGGTTATGCTTTTGGCAAAACGAAACACCAGGTCCATGTCATGCTCGATAATCAAAATTGCGATATCGTCGGCTAGAGCGTCCACGGCATCGAGAATGATATGGCTTTCGGCAGAGGGCACACCAGCCGCCGGCTCGTCCAACAGTAATACCTTTGGCTGCTGACCCAGCGTAATAGCTATTTCCACCAATCGTTGCCGCCCATAGGGCAATTGTTGCATAGGGACCAAGGCGTCGGATTCCAGTTTTAGCTGTTCGAGCAGAGCCATAGCCTCGTCAAGGACATCGCTTTTGGTCCAGGCGGGACTCCAGAAATCATGTCCATGCATTCGGCGCTCGGAGATAGAAAGAGCGACATTTTCAATCACTGTCAGTCCCTTGAACAATTGATTGATCTGGAAGGTACGGGCCAAACCATGTTTGACCCGTGCCTCTTGGGAAAATGACGTTACATCACGACCAGCCAAAATAATCGAGCCCTGATCCGGCTTGAGAAGGCCGGTCATGAGATTGATCAAAGTTGTCTTCCCTGCCCCGTTGGGACCGATTAGCGCATGGCGAGCGCCCCGCTCCAGAGAGAGATGAACGTTTTGCGTCACAGCCAGCGCGCCAAAATTTTTAGACACACTTCGAACTTCGAGAGCTGTGGTCATGATGACGCTCCCCGGATGCGTTTCATGGCGTCTTCTGCTGCGCCGAGAAGACCCCGGCGGAAAAACATGACCACGAGTACAAGAACGAGACCAAGGCCAAATTCCCAAAACTCCGGACTAATGCGCGACAACTCATCTTCGATAATCATATATATGATGGACCCGATAAAGGCGCCGTATAACCGCCCGACGCCGCCAAGGATCAGGACAATTACCACGGTTCCAGAGCGGGAAAAACTTAATACATCGAGCGTAACATAAGCCGTGGATTGAGCGAAAAGAGCTCCGGCAAATCCGGCGATAATGGTAGAGATGACGTAAATCGTGACCAACCGTTGATGGACTGGAGAGCCGATGGCATGCATGCGTTTGGTGTTTTCACGAATGCCCACAAGCCCGCGGCCGAAGGCGGAATATACGATGCGCCGCACCGCCAGAAAAACCAGGAACAAGACAAACAGCGAATACCAGTAATAGGTTTTTCCCCAAAGGTCGCTTTCAAAAATGCCGAATATGGGATCGATGGTAATGCCGAGCAGGCCGTCGAACCCGCCGGTCCACACCTCGGCGACATTGGCAAATTCATAAAGCATGATAGATGTCGCCAGTGTGAGCATTATGAGTGCCAATCCATGATAGCGCAGCAATAACCAACCTGACGCAAATCCAAATACGCCTGCAACCATGCCGCCCATCAACAGGCCGCTGAGCGGTTCGTTCCAACCGAAATGCGCCGACAGTATACCTGTTGTATAGGCACCAACGCCGAAATAGGCAGCATGGCCCAGTGATACGATACCGGCATATCCAAGGATAAGATCAAGGGAGAGCGCAAAAATGATCATGATAATCATCTGGGTCCCGAGGACCAGGTAGTTGGGGAAAACCCAAAATGCCCCGACGGCAACAATCCAGGGCAGAGCTTCGCTCAAGCGCCAGCGTACCCGGTCATGCATATATTGGGTTGGTGAAACTTTTGGGCTATTGGTGGGGAGAGATGGAGGCTGAACCTCAGACATCGTCATTGCACATGTTCCTTACCAAAAAAGCCGTCCGGGCGCACCAGAAGTACGGCAATGGTGACCACATAGATGAAAAAGGCGCCGCCTTCAGGCCAAATATATTTACCTGCCGTGTCGACGATACCGAGGACGATGGCGGCCAAAAAGGCACCGCGCAAACTGCCAAGCCCGCCAACAACGACGACAATCAAAAACAGAACCAGATAATTGATAGCGAAGGTGGGCGATAGACCGACAATCTCAATGGCCATACCACCGCCGATACCGGCTAATCCACTGCCCATTGCGAAGGTCAGGATAAAAAGGCGGTCAACATTGATACCAATCGACTGCGCCATGGAGCGATTATCTACGGCGGCTCGAATTTTCGCACCGATAATGGTCCGTTCAAACCCGAACCAGAGCAGGAATATCATCAGAAACCCAACCAGTATCACAAAAAATCTGTAACTCGGAAACACCTTGAAGCCCAGATCAATCTGGCCTTTGAGAAATTCCGGCATTTGTACCGAAGGGGGGGATGGTCCGTAAACAAAGGTGACAGCACCGATCGCCATAAACACCAGGCCAATGGAGAGAAGAACCTGATCAAGATCGGTTGCTTTATATAATGGCGCATAAACCAAACGCTCAAGAGGGATGGATATCAGCGCGATCGAGACGAAGGTGAGGCCAAGAGAAGGCAGGAAGGGCACGCCTAAACCATTCATCAAGCTGACCGTGACATAGCCCCCCGCCATTGCGAAGGCACCATGCGCCAAATTGACGAAACCCATCAGGCCCATGGTAATTGACAGGCCAACAGAGATGACAAATAGCAGCATGGCATAGGCCAGGCCGTCAAAGATTATGCTTATGGCTGCTTCAAGGAATTGCGGCATCTAAATGGGTGATCCAGGCAATGATTCTGAAATGAAGAGATAATTTAAAGAAATACGGGCCCGACATTTTGTCGAGCCCGACATTCTACAGTAGCTTATTTACCACATTTTCCAATTTTCAGTTCCTTACAGGGATCCTTGACCTGTGGAACTGTACCGATGACTTCAATTGCCAACCGGCCATTCCGCTGAACGACTTTATGAACATTGACGTCCATAACAATATCGCGGGTATCTGCGTCGATGGAAATTTGACCGCGCGGACTTGCGAAACTCCACCCGGAAAGAGCGGCCATCGTGCCGTCTGCCGAGACATTACCGTTCTGGGTTTTGACGGCATGAGCAATCGCTGCCATTCCGTCCCAACCGCCTACGGCCATAAAGTCGGGAGTTGAATCTGCCCCATAAGCCTTTTTCCATGCTGCAACGAACTTTTTGTTCTGAGGGGTATCATAGTCAGCTGCATAGTGATGCATTGTGATCATGCCAATGGCGCCCTTGCCCATCCCCTGAAGTTCCGTGTCCTGCGTAATGTCGCCGGGACCAATCAGGCGGATGCCAGCATCAGCCATGGCAAGCGCTTCATATGTCTTGACGACAGCTGTCGCGTGGTTGCCGGCAGGCACAAAGACAAAGAAACAATCTGGTTTGGCATTTTTAACTCGTTGGAAGAAGGGCGTGAAATCTGGAACTTCACGCGGCCCACCCATAGGAATATCTTCAATCAAGGAACCACCAGTTGTTTCAAATCCGGTTTTGAAAGCGTTGCGGCTGTCTTTACCCGGAGGGTAATCCGTGTATCCAGCGGCAGCTGTTTTACAGCCAAGTTCAGTTCCAGCATACTTGCCGAGCGGATAACCAGAATGCCACATGGTGAAGGATACCCGGGCAATATAAGGTGACAAGCTCGGAATCCAGGCGGTACCAGCATTCATGATGATCATTGGCACTTTGCCCTGGGTGGCCAGCGGCGCACTGGCCATAGCATTGGGCGAGAACATAAACCCGGCCAGAATTTTAACGCCTTCACGGGTTATGAGCTCTTGAACAGCATTTTTTGCGATGTCCCCGCCCGGGCGTTTTGAGTCCCGTTTGATTAGTTTTACCGTGTGACCGCCAAAAGCTTCAGGATGGGAATCCATGTAAAGCTGCATACCCTGGTCGATTTGTTTTCCCAGATGAGCAGCACCGCCCGAGTAAGTCAAAACCACACCGACCTTGACTTCGGCGGCATCACTTGATGCCGGATTCAGCGCAAAGGGCATGAGTGCCGCCGTTACGCCGAGTAAAATTTTTGTCTTCAATTTCATGGTTATTTCTCCCAATCATCGTTTTAAGGTTAGTTGTTTATAAATATTCAAATGTGCTCCAATTTGAATATCGCCTCGCTATTGCCCTTGCTTTCGAAACAGAATGCTTAGGTATAAGAAACCAAATTCGTGATTTCCCAGGTCAATGGGTTAGTGGAAAATTCAGATCAAATCTGCAGATCACTAATTCTCATCCCTCATTTGTTTCGAATACCATCTTTAACACAAAAATATCCAAATTAAAAGTAATTTGGATATTTTTATTGAAACCTTCTCAAATTGCATATAAAAGTTGCCTTACGGTAATTATATTGGATAGATCAAATCAGGCTGCTGTCGGCGGCTTGGCAGTTGAGTAATAGGTGCTTTCCTATTAAACAATCGAGTGGAATGTCGGTGAAGGAAAACAAAGATGCATTATGATTGGGGCCCCGAAGTCGAGCTTAGAGGCGAGACAGATAAAAGCACTTTGGCTGCCCGGACGTTTCACGCAATCCGGAATGACATTATTGCGGGCACGCTAACCCCGGGCACGAAGCTCCATGCCGAGCGATTGAAAAAGCTTTATAATGTGGGCTCAAGTCCTTTGCGCGAAGCGCTCACTCAGTTAACGGCAAACGGATTGGTATCTGCGCAAGGACAACGAGGGTTTCGGGTGACAGAAGTTTCGCTCAAAGATCTTAGCGACATTACCAAGACCCGAATTCACATTGAAGTTCATGCCTTCAGACAATCCATTGCTCTCGGTGACGTGGAGTGGGAAATTGCCGTCTCGGGCAGCTATCGCCGGCTGGTTAACGCAATCAACGAGCTTCAAAATGACGAAACGGGCGCAACGGAAAACTGGGAAGTCTTGCATCGGGATTTCCACTTGTCTTTGATCCAGGCCTGCGGCTCACCTTGGCTGATTTCCTTTTGCCATCGTCTTTATGAGCAATTCGAGCGATACCGTAACGTGTTCGTGGAATATCGAAAAATACCTGAAACAATTTTAGCCGAACATCAAATCATCCATGAAGCAGCTCTCGATCGGGACAGTGATCGTGCCGCAGAATTGCTGCATAACCACATTATTCTTGCGGCCCGCCTGACGGAAAGAGACGCTCGAAAACATGGCGTTCAGGATGCTGACGAAATCAAATCCGTCATTTAGGCGCACTTTCGAGCAGCTTCACCATTTCGGGAATTTCCTTAATGATCGATAGATGGTCATGACCCATGACTTCATCACATCTGATCTTCTTCCCCTGGCTTTCCAGGTTGTCCCTGAAGTCTTTTGACTGGTCATGAAACCCTCTGGGTTCTTTGTCACCATAGGCTAGTAAAATCTGAAGCCGGGGTGAATAGCGGCCTGATATTGGGCTATAGTTTTTGACGGTTTCCGCATCAAATGTTAGCCATTCGGCAGGGAACAAGGTATCAAAAGGCGACAAATCATAAAGGCCGCTTACACCAACCAAGCCCTGCACTGCTGACGCTGGAACCCCGGACCTGGTAAGGCTTTCAAGAGAACACAGGGTAGCTGCCAAATGCCCACCTGCAGAATTACCGGCCACAATCAAATGGTCCGGGTCTCCACCCCATTTTCCGATTTCCTTATAAGTCCAGGCCATTGCCCGTTCAACGCTTGTCACGATTTCAGCCATCGTGGATGCGGGGGCCAAGGGGTACTCAATATTTACAAAGTGAAAACCTGCTTTCAACAATGGCTCGGCAAGGAATGCCCGGGATTCCTTTGATCCTTTGCACCACCAGCCACCATGGATAAATACAACCACGCCCTGGCTCTCTCCGACTGGTGAAAAAACATCCAGTTTATTGGCAGGATCAGGGCCATAGGAAATTTCTTTATGATTTTCGAACGCGTCATAGATGCCATTACTTTGCTCAGCGTAAAGGGAGAGCATTCTGGCAGTAGATTCTGCGTCGGCTTCGACGTCAAAATCGGCGTCACTATAAGGTTGTCGTGAGGATGAGTCAGTATTGGTCATGTTGCAAAACCACTTTCAAAACCATACCCGCTGCTATTTGCAAATTTGCCATCGATGAAACCCTGAATGTTCTTCATGTGAATGCTTATCGGCGTTAACTACATTTTGGAAAGAGATTCCTCAAAGAGAGAGAGACTATTATTGCGCTCGATATTCAAAAGCTGTTCGTCAGACAAACCAAGCTGTGACAAGCCGAGAATCGAGGCCGTCGTCGTGTCTTCCGGCGCAAAGGGATAATCGCTTCCAAATAAAATTCGTTTCGGATCGGCAAATTCCATCAGGGAAGCGAAAGTGTATTTATTCGCTGACAAAGCCGTATCGAAGTACAAAGCCCGCAACATATTGCCCACGCCGGCCTGCAACAATTCCTTGTTTGCCGGAATACGCTCGAGCCGCGACAATCGATCGACAAGGAAGGGCACGGTACCGCCAGCATGGGAAAATACAAACCGGATATCGGGACAGCGCTGAAAAATGCCACCCATCATCAAGCTCACTATTGTCCTTGTGGTATCAAATGGAAAATCCAGCGTAGCTGCGGGCACGTTCCCAATATTGCAAGAACAGGGGCCGCTATCAGGGTGAACAAAAACAATTGCCTTACGGCGGTTTAGTTCATCAAACATCGGCACAAAATCTGCATCACCCAGATATTTGTCGCCGTAGCTCGTTAGCAAACAAATGCCATCCGTACCAATTTCCTCAAACACGCGGGAAATTTCCTTAAGGGCTGCATCGACATAGGGAAGAGGCAAGTAAGAAAATGTTCCAAATCGCCCACTGTAACTTTTCCGCATCACGCCGGCATCATCGTTGAATTTGCGGACGATTTCGGTGGTTTCGGATTCCGAACAATCAGCAACCCCCGGCGCCGACATTGATGTATAGGCTTTCTCGATACCGTTACGATCCATGACATCAAGTGAAATTTCCGGCGTCCATTGGGGTGCCTTCCCCGAAACCAAAAGCCTGCCAATGGCCTCCTCACCCACGGCATTCACGTAGCTGGGTGGCAATATATGGTGATGAACATCAATACGGTGGGGTTGGGTCATTTTTTGGTCCAAGACAACAGTTCAGTGACTTCACGTAGCAGAAAACAGATAAATCGACTGTCTTTATAGTTCTTTCTTAAAGCCCCTGGAAACAGGCAAATAACATTCACGTCGTCTTCAACCTATTTCTTTGCTTGCCAGGCCTTTGTCAGTTCAGCCGAAGACGCAACCAGGCCAATCAAAGCTCTCACATTTGTAAGGGTGGCCTCATGAAGAGCCAGGGTATGAGAGGCGACGCAATCTTCTGCGACAATCACGTGAAAGCCATGATTAAAGGCTTCGCGAATTGTCGCCTCAATACAGACGTTTGTTTGCACACCTGAGAAAACCAAGGTTTCGATATTCTCATGTCTGAGGTGTTTTTCGAAATCCGGATTCGTGAAGAGCGAATAACTATGTTTGATAAAACGCAGCTCATCATCTGACGGGATTACACCAAAAGGCTCAAACCCTTTCGTTCCCGGAACACAACATGTTCTGGCGACACCCGACTGCTTCTTGCGCCGAAGCATAGATGGTGGAATCAGGGCTTCGTCATAGTTTGCAACAGCCCACAAGACAGGAATCTTGCCGTCACGCGCAACTTCAACTAATTCCTGCAATTCGGGAATAATTTTCCGGCATGGCGTCGTATCCAAACCCAGTTCCGACACGTAACCATCTGCCGCGCAAAAATCCTCCTGCATATCAACAACCAACAGGGCTGAGCGAGTTTCAGACAAGAGATCAAGTACCTGGTCCCCAAGGCTCAGGTTGGCCGTTTTGGCTTGATTCAACGAATGTTGTCCCATACGGACCCACCAATCCCACAGCGCATTTCTGATGAACCAACGTAAAATACAGACCGGGCAGATGTCCCGCCAGCCGCTGCCATGGCCACCATCCACGCCAATAGCTCCGTGGTTCCACCGCCACCCGCTTCGTTCATTTTCTCAATGGTGGCTTCCCGAACGACTTTATCCAGATCGCCTTCTGCCAAAAGATCCATAAACCAACGGTCAAAGTTTTCATCAAGGGTAAAATATCTTGGCCCGCCTGGTTCATGAGACAATCCACCGGTCGCGATAATAGCGACACGAAGTTCGTCTGGCAGATCATTTTTGATGGACTGGGCGATAACTTGTCCCGCGCGCACGCTTTCCTCAGGTGATGGAACGGGTGGGCTAATGCAATTCATGTGTATTGGCACGAGAGGGATAGAATAGTCTGGTGTCAGATAATAAAGCGGCACAGACCAGTTATCATCGAACAACAGATCATCCCGACTATCCAGTTTCAACCCGGCAGCCTCGCCAGCTTTCGTCAGACAATCGGCGACATCTGGCCTTCCGGCGAGGGTATAGTCTTCCTGGTTCAGCCAGGATTTGAAGAATTCAGCTGGCCCATTCCATTGAGCCGCATTCCCAACGCAAAAATCGGGTGGATTGTTAAGCGGTTGATTTAACATGTGATCGTTCGCGACACCGACGATCACATCCGGCTTCGAGGCACGCAAGAGCTTACCCAGCTCCTTGTACCCGGCAACAATATCAGTTTGTTCTTGTTCCGGCGCAGAATCCAGCCAACCGGTCACGCCCGGTGCATGGGCCATCGCCATTACAGATACAATTTCCGCCATCTCTCTTACTCCCAATTCTACTGTTCAAATGCCTTGAGTTACGACCTCAGGCTGAGCAGTTATTTTTTCTCATGTTCAACGATCTGGTCACCGAATGCCTTGCGGTACGCTTGAGCCGCATTGCTATTGCTATCATTGTCTGCCGAACCATGAATGAGGCGGGTGACTTGCGGCAGAAAATAGGGATGCACACCCAACTCTGCCAACGCGACGACATCTACAGAACGCCATGCAGCACGCTCAGCCTCACTTAATTTATAGGTTTCCATTACCTCTTCCATTCGGTCCGCAAACCCCGTGTACAACGCCGGGTCTCTGCGAACTTCGAATATCAATATGTTTGATGGAAGATCAGGATTGAATTCATTAGCCATGTTCGATTACCTCTCGCTATCATCTACAAGCTAACATAGCATAAAAAATATCCAAATTCAAATTAATTTGGATATTTTCTGGTTTTAAATATATTTATGCAGAGTTAGCGTAAGATTTGTTGGAGACTGGAGTACAAATTTGGGCCTTGATTGGGCATTTCCAGAGCGAAGTTGTCTTGGCTGCTGGCCGGTGCTAGCCCCTTATTTCGATTTGCTCCCCATCAGGACCTTTGAAAACAACACGCATCCAACCCTCTTCTCGTGGCTCTCTGGCCGGGACACTGTGGGGCCGTTGTGCGAACTCAACACCTGCACCAACCAACTGTTGAACGGAATCTTCAAAATTGTCGGATTCGAGACAAAAATGAAACCCTGAAACAGGCTCAGCCCGCCCCACCATTTCCAGAACCGTATCCCCGAGTTTGAGATAAGAAATATCAATACCCGTCGGCGTGTCATGTTCAAAGTAGGTCTCGAAACCAAAATTGGTTTCATAGAATTTCCTGGAGCGCGCTAAATCACTGACATTGATTGCGACATGATCTATTCGTTTATACTTCATCAAAAATTCCTTTCAACGAGACGAAAACCTGCTACCCGGAAAAACTGAACTATTTCCTCACACTGAAACTGGCAGAACCGAGATTTTGAACGGAGACCCTGATATTCATGCCGGGCTGTAAATGATGGGCCGCTGTCGCTGCACCCGCCAGCACAATGTCACCGGCCTGCAGGGTTTCACCCCATTTTGCGACCATGCGGGCAGCGGCAACCAGGGCACGCACAGGATGTCCCAGGATTGCCGCAGATGACCCGGCCTGAACGACCCGGCCATTTGCTTCCAACAACATGCCAAGATTACTGATGTCACTTTCGGGGGCACACCAGTTGCCGACGATAAAGCCCGATGAAGATGAATTATCCGCCACCACATCTCCAAGTGAAAACTTGAAATTTTGGTAACGACTATCGATGATTTCCACTGCCGGTGCGACAGCTTCCACAGCGGCCATCGCCTGAACGGCACTGATGTCGCCTGACAAAGGCTCAGCCAAAAGGAAGGCAATTTCCGGCTCGGCCCTGGGATGCACGTAACTTTCCATGGCAACTTCGCCGCCTTCCTCAACACGCATTGCATTGGTCAACCGACCCCAGATGACCTCATCCACACCGACCTGAAGCATCTTCGCGCGACTGGTCAGGCCCATCTTGAAACCTACCCTTCGTTCGCCGCGGGCATAGCGACGGGCGAGTGACAGGGCCTGAACGGCATAGGCATCATCCAGTCCCAGCGCCTGGTCGCCGGTAAATTGTGGAATGGCGTTGGCGGTGCGGGCGGCTTCGTCAACGATTTGTGCGGCATTCGCGAGATCACTCATGTTGCGGTTCCTTGTTCTTTTTTCTGCTTGAGCATGTCGAGGGCGACATCGACAATCATGTCTTCCTGGCCACCCACCATTCGGCGTCTACCCAGTTCAACGAGAATTTCACGGGTATCGACACCATAGGTTTCAGCGCAATTTTCAGCATGGCGCAGGAAACTTGAATAGACACCGGCATATCCGAGGCTAAGGCTTTCGCGGTCGACGCGGACCGGTCGGTCCTGCAGGGGCCGTACCAGATCATCGGCAGCATCCGTCAACTGGTACAGGTCACAACCGGACTCAATTCCCATCCGGTTCATGACGGCAACCAGAACTTCCAGCGGTGTATTCCCTGCCCCGGCACCGTTTCCGGCCAGCGAGGCATCTACGCGCGTCGCACCGTGCTTGATGGCAGCGATGGAATTTGACACACCCAGACCAAGATTGTGGTGGCAATGCACACCAATTTCCGTATCCGGCTTAAGCGCCTTGCGAAAGGCAGAAATTCGATCATTGATATCGTCTTCCAGCAGGGCGCCGGCAGAATCTGTCACATACACACATTCGGCCCCGTAGGATTCCATCAGCAAAGCCTGCTCAACCAGTTCTTCGGTTGAAATCATGTGTGCCATCATCAGAAAGCCGATGGTATCCATGCCGAGATCGCGCGCGGCCTTTATATGTTGTCGGGAGACATCTGCTTCTGTGCAGTGCGTTGCAACGCGAACACTGCGCGCACCGGCAGTATAGGCGTCCTTAAGATCACCAATCGTGCCAATGCCGGGAATCAGTAAAATCGTCACCCGCGCTTTTTCAACAACATCGGCGACAGCGGCAATCCAGTCATTGTCGGAATGCTGGCCAAAACCGTAGTTAAAAGAAGTTCCCGTCAGGCCATCGCCATGGCAAATTTCAATGGCATCCACATTGGCGGCATCAAGAGCTTTGGCAATCGTCTGTACGGTTTCGAGACCGAACTGGTGACGGACAGCGTGCATGCCATCCCTGAGAGTGACATCTTGTATATAGATCTTGTCCTTGATTGGATTACTCATTTCAGGTCGCCTTGCTTGCAAGCTTGGTCTCGACCCAGCGTTCGGCAGTCTTGAGCGCAGCGGAGGTCATGATATCGAGATTTCCGGCGTAGGCAGGCAAATAGTGCGCTGCCCCTTCAACTTCGAGGTAGATACTGGTTTTCAGACCGGCCGTCGGGCCGATATCCGGAATGTTGACCGGATTGTTGTCCCCGACAACCTCAAACTGAACTTCCTGCTTAAGGCGGTATCCCGGAACATAGGCCTGGACAGATTCGACCATCTGCTCAATCGAAGCCCTGATGGCATCCTGGTCGCCACCCTGGCTCAGGGTAAAGACCGTATCCCGCATGATCATCGGGGGCTCTGCCGGATTGAGAATAATGATGGCTTTGCCCCGTTCGGCTCCGCCAACGCTTTCGATGGCGGCCCGGGTGGTCTCGGTGAATTCATCAATATTGGCGCGCGTTCCAGGACCAGCTGATTTGGAAGAAATTGAGGCAACAATTTCGCCATAGACAACACGGTCTGTGGCGCGGCGAACAGCATGAACCATAGGAATAGTCGCCTGGCCACCGCAGGTCACCATGTTCATGTTGCCCTGATCAAGATGTTCATCAAGGTTGACCGGGGGCACGACATAGGGGCCGATGGCCGCTGGCGTCAGATCGATGACCTGCTTGCCGTCAGCCCGCAGCACCTCATTGTGGTGTTTGTGTGCGCCTGCCGACGTGGCGTCAAAAACGATCTTGATGTCCTTATAGACGTCCATGGCCTTCAGGCCGTCCACACCTTGCGCGGTCGTAGCCACATTCATACGTTCAGCACGGGACAAACCGTCAGAGGCCGGGTCGATCCCGACCATGGCCACCATTTCAAGATTTAACGACGTCCGGATGATCTTGATCATCAGGTCAGTACCGATATTGCCTGAACCAATAATCGCTGCTTTGGTTTTCATGATTTGTTACGCCGCCGCAAAGTTGGCGCGAACGGATCCCAGGCCTTCGATACGGGCTTCCACCACGTCCCCCGGCACCACGGGTGCCATAGGGCCAAGGGCGCCTGAGAGAACGATATCGCCTTTCCGCAAGGGCTGGCCGACGCCAGCCATGACCCGTGCCAACCACAGGGTGCCACTTACAGGACTGCCAAGACAGGCCGCACCAGCACCAACGGAAACAGGTTCGCCGCGGCATTCCATGACCATGCCGCAAAGTCGCGGATCAAACTCGCCCAAAATCTTTGGTTCGTGTCCCAGTACAAACAATCCTGAAGAGGCATTGTCGGCAACGGTGTCCTGAATCCGGATGTCCCAGTCCGCAACACGGCTGCCAACGATCTCAATGGCTGCAACGGCATAGTCAATGGAAGACAGAATATCCGCCGTTGTCAGACGCTCGTCATCCAAATCATCACCCATGATAAAAGCGATTTCGGCCTCAACTTTGGGCTGAAGGACGCGACTGACATCGACTTCCTCACCTTCCGCAACATCCATATCAGCGTACAGCATGCCATAATCCGGCTGATCGACGCCGAGTTGGGTTTGCACCGCCCTGGAGGTCAGACCGATCTTGCGGCCGACCAGGCGACGACCGGCATCAAGAAACCGTTTCGTGTTGATCGCCTGGACAGCATAGGCGGCATCAACGTCGCCTTCGGCCAGCAAGTCCCGGATCGGACTGCAAGGTTTGCCTGTATTGTGGGCTTCAAACAGAAGGTCTGCTGCCTTTTCGATGTTGTTTTGATCAGATGCCATGGGTTTTGCTTTCTAGAGTTTGACGCAGACGTTTTTCAATTCGGTGTAGAATTCCAGAGAATGGATCCCGCCTTCCCGACCAATGCCGGATTGTTTGGCCCCGCCAAAGGCGGTGCGCAAATCACGCAAAAACCAACTGTTGACCCAGATCAGGCCCGCCTCAATCTGGCGTGCAACGCGGTGACTCCGCGAGCTGTTTTCGGTCCATATGGAACAGGCCAATCCATATTCAGTATCGTTGGCCCACTCAATCGCCTGATCTTCGGTGTCAAAAGGCTGGATGTGGCAGCACGGACCGAATATTTCCTCGTTCACAACGCGGCTGTCTTCAGACAGGCCTGTCCAGATCGTGGGTTGGACCCATGACCCGCCATTCAGTGCATCACCCAGTTCAGGCACCCCGCCACCGGTGACAACTGTTGCGCCTTCTTCGACGGCCAATTTGAAATAGCCAAGAACCTTTTCTTTATGTTCTTCACTGACCAGGGGCCCAAGATTGGTGTCCGCATCATAGGGGGCACCGGCGACCAGGTTTTCCGCACCTTCTTTCAGGCGGGCTACAAATTCGTCAAAGATCGGTCGTTCAACATAGACACGTTCAGTCCCGAGACAGACCTGACCACAATTGGCAAAGGCCGAGCGCAGCGTGCCCTCAATGGCTTTGTCCATGTCACAATCGGCAAAGACCAGAGCGGGATTCTTGCCCCCCAGTTCCAGAGAAATATCCCGCATGCCGACCGAGGCCTTTTGCATGATCGCCTCACCTGTGCCGGTCTCGCCGGTAAAGGTGATGGCATCAACGCCGGGATGTTCTGTCAAAAATTCACCGGCCGAGCCAGGGCCGAAACCATGGATGACGTTAAAGACACCCGGCGGGACGCCGACGTCATTCATGACCTCGCCCAATAAGGCGGTTGTTGAAGGTGTTTCTTCCGAGGGTTTGACGACGACAGTATTGCCGCATGCCAGCGCCGGACCGACTTTCCATGTCATCAACAGCAATGGCAGGTTCCATGGACTGATGACAGCAACAATGCCTTTTTCCGTCCGGACACCATAATTAACAGCGCCTTCCCCATCCGGGGTTTCGAGAAAAAAGCTTTCCGTCGGCACATTTTTGATCATGTCAGCGAATACCTTGAAATTCGCCGCACCACGAGGGATATCGATATGACTTGCAAGGGACTTTGGTTTGCCTGTATCGGCAATTTCAGCAGCCAGAAATTCATCAAACCGGGCATTGATCCCGTCAGCAACCTTGTAGAGAAGCTCACAACGTTCGGCGACAGTCAACTTGCCCCAGGGACCTTTGAGGGCAGCCCGGGCCGACTTGACGGCGCGATCAACATCTTCCTTGCCGGCTTCGGAAACCATTGAAGACTGCTCGCCTGTCGCCGGATTGATATTGGCAAACATCTTGCCGCCGCCAACGACATATTCCCCGTCAATGAAGTTAAGAACCTGCTTGATATCCTCAGATGATCCCATTTCCTGGTTCTCCTGGGCAATTGTCGTATTCGACATGACCTGTCTCCTTGTTTGCTGCCTGATATGTTTGCTGCCTGATATGTTTGCTGCCTGATATCCAGCGGTCTGGCTGGTACCGGCGCCAATAGTTTGCACAGGGTCGTATAAACAACCTCCTTCGGCTCGTCAACAAAATATCGATATTTTTTATTTTTATCGCTATTTTACAACTGGTTTGCTATATGGGGAGGTGTATGGTGACTCAAGACAGTTCTGCTACATTGCCGAGCCAGAATTAGCGAGATCATGTATTTCAGGAATTGATAGACCATGAGTGACAACGCCTCGGGCACAACCACCGCCAAAACCATGATTGAATCGGTTTACGCGGAACTTCGAGAAGAAATTCTTGCTGGCAAGTACCCACCTGCCAGCAAGCTGAAGGTCGAACAATTGCGTAGCGCCTACAACGTTAGCTCGAGTACAATGCGAGAAGCCCTGTCGCGTCTTGTATCCGACACCCTGGTGACGACTGAGGGCCAGCGCGGCTTCCGGGTGGCACCACTTTCCGTCCGTGACTTTCGCCAGATTGCAGAGATGCGCAAACTTCTGGAATCCAGGGCTCTGCGTGAGTCCATTGAGCAGGGAGACGAGGAATGGGAGGCTTGCGTTGTCGCCGCCTTTTACCGCCTGTCCAGGATTGAGGAAGCCCTGGCGCAAACAGCCGAAAAAGTCGCTCCAGACTGGGACGCCCGTAACCAGGCATTTCACAACGCCTTGATATCGGCCTGTGACAACGACTGGCTGCTGCGTTTTCGTGATATTCTCCACCATCAATCCAGCCGCTATCTTCGTATTGCCTTGGTGGACACCAGTTCTGTAAGAGATGTTCACGCTGAACACGAAGCCATCACCAAAGCCGCTCTCGCACGTGACGCTGACAAAGCATGCCACCTGATCGAGATGCATATCACCAGAACGGTTGATGTAATTGCAGCCAAAGTGGTGGCCTGGGAAGCAGATGACTAAATTGCTCATCTCCGGAAAAAGTGATCCATCTTCAAATTAGTTGCTGGAGGATCAAGTATGGCGATCAAGCGAAGCAGACCTAAAGGAATAATGACGAAGCTTCGCCACGTAATCCGTCCAGCACAATGCGGATCTTTTCTTCCGCTGAATATTGCTTGCGTGTTGCCCGGCGGAGGTCCTTGATTGCCTTGGCGGCAGCCGTCAGTCTCCATTTCCTGGCGACTGGAAATCCCAAGATATTCTGATCGATAATCTTCGCTAACTTCCCCTATATACCCATGGTCTGGCGGCGGGTTTGCCTCAAGGGGAGTGGTGGTGGACGCAGTCTGAGGCGAACTCGTCTCCGCATTTTCCCTGATTAACAGGGAAAATACAGGGAAAAATCTACATTTTGGCCCATTATTGGTAGTCACGACGTCGTATTGTCATGGTTTCCAAGGCT
>JABIFY010000148.1 GCA_018650465.1 Alphaproteobacteria bacterium | reverse complement strand
GAGGCCAAAACATTCAACAAAGTTTCCATCTCCAGCGCCACACAGCCTTCCGTAGGCTCAAAATTTTCACGCGCCACATGAAAAAATATTGCACTGCCAGCGCCTGAAATGACTGGATCATTATTGTGGTCCAGGGTGACGATCACGTCATAGACATGATCTTCCCGCCACAGGTTTTCGCAGGACGCGGCGTGCGGCAGGGAAACAAAACTGTTGTAGTCCGCATGGCCAGGATCGTCGCACCAGCCATCATTGGGTGTCAGGGCAATTACAGGCAAGATCGTTTTTGGTGGTTCCTGCCGGTCCGGCCGATAATAGACCTGGCGTAAAGACCAAACACCGACGGGCGTTACGCCATCCCCTTCCGCCTTATGTAAATGGCAGCCGCCGCGACCCAGGGCGCAGGGAAAAGATTTATTCCCGAACGTCAGACGCCTGGCAGGCGTGACAACCAGATTGGATACAGAATTTGGCATAGGGCAACATCAGGCTCTTTGAAAACCGGAGTTTATCTGGCTGCTTGCTCTGTCAGCAAGGCCATAGAGGTTTCAGAAGGTTGTTATTTGGCTTGTGAAGCCTGTAGTTCTTTCAGGCGATCATCAGTTTTGAAAGTGCTGTGGCTTTGGAAGGCAGCGCGCAAGTCACGGGCTGCGGCCAACAAGGCAGCGCGATTGGCGTCATTTTGTTGTGCAGGTGACAGACCGTTTTCATTTACGGCCATAGAAGCTGGTCGGGAATAAACTTCTGGTCTGGGGGCTTGTTGAACCTGGGCGGCTTCCTGATTAACCAAAGCCAGGTTTGTCAGCGCCGGTGTTGGAGTGGAGCCTGCTGCATTTGGTTGTGCCAAAGACGCTGCAATTGCCTGTTCAGGGTTGGCGCCGGGCTTGAAAAAGCTGTTTTGAATGGCACCGGGGTGCGCCGTGTTATTGGCCACACGGGGGGACATTTCATTCATGTTAAAGAAATTGATACCGCCAGAATTTGTCAAAGCCTGTGCCTGGCCGTCCGGTGTGCTTGTCCCGGCTGCGGCACCTGAATCTGTCACAGGCTTTGCCACGCTGGAGAACTGTAGGCCTATGGGTTTGGCGGCGGCTACAGCCATAGGCGCTGCCGTGTTTGGCAGATTATTTGCGATGGCGGTTTCAGGCGCAACGATGGGTGCGGTATCAGGTAGCGGATCGGCGGCACCATTACCACCAAACAAGCTTGCCATCGCTATTTCGCCAACATCCTGGCCGGTTACTTCCTCGATAACTGTATTGACCGCAGCAACAGCCAAACCGGGGATGCCACCCAGAATGCCGCCGCCCAACATGCGCGCAGCCGGGGCGATCTCATCCCCTGTTGCGGCTCGGTAAATGTCTGAAATGATGGGAATATGTTGCAGGGGGTTAATGATGTCCAGAACATCACCAAAGGTAAAGCCATCCTTTCCCCAAGCCATGGATTCTGTGCCTTCGGGAATATCTGGTTTAGTCTGATTGGCGGCCGTTTGGCCCCGTGCCTTCATCGCACGGGCATAATCCGCGTATCCATCAATGGATTCGCCGGCGCCACCTGGTGCTATACTGATCGCAGTCATTTCCACTCCTGTACTCGACAAGTACTAAGCAAGCGAGGTGCCAGGAATCAAAAACCCAAATTATATCGGAATTACAGCCACTTAAGTGTAGTTCAGAGGGTGGTGTTTGGTTCAGCGGGGCAGATTCTGCCCCAAAAACCTGAATTTGCCGGGCAGATCAGGCCCGGTTCGCCCAATTCGCCAAATATCAGAGCAAATGCCCGCTACGGCGGCGCTTGGTCGCCAAATAATGTTCATTGTGGGCATTGGGTGGAAAATGGTGGGCCACACGTTCCACAACTTCAATATCAGCTGCGGCCAGACCTTCGACCTTGTCCGGGTTATTGGTCAACAAACGAACCTGTGAAAAGCCCAACAAATGCAGCATCCGGGCAGCAGGCTCAAACAGTCGCTCGTCAGATTCAAAGCCCAGGCGTTCGTTTGCGTCAACGGTGTCAAACCCCTGATCCTGTAGATCATAGGCGCGCAATTTGTTGATCAGGCCAATGCCGCGGCCTTCCTGGGCCAGATAGCACAAAACGCCACCGCCAGCCTCCCCCATCAGGCGCAAGGAGCCGCGCAACTGATCGCCGCAATCGCATTTCAGGGACCCCAGCAGGTCGCCAGTAAAACATTCCGAATGAAGCCGCGTCAAAACCGGCTGGTTTCGCGGTGGATCACCCACAATAATGGCCAGATGCTCGACGCCACCATCGGCCGGGCGAAAAGCAACGATTCGGCTGTTTTCAGCCCCTTCCATTGGGACTTTTGCCGACGTTACTTCCGTCAGGGCCCGAGCCTCTGCCTCAGGAAAGTCATTTATATCAGTCACTTGAGCCACAAGGACATCATTATTTCGAACCCAAAATAATAAGGCATCCGCTGTTTCCGGGCCACTGCTGACAACAACAGCAGAGGGTAGCAGGCGGGCCAGCTTGCACAGCTTCACCGCGGCTTCTGTCAGTGCCAGGTTTGGGGCTTCATTGCGGGCAAAGGGGCCGCGCATGGGGTGTGTCAAATCACCTGTCGGGTCTGCCAGCACAGCCAGATTAGCAGCCTTATCATCATTTCTAATACGCAACGAAATTGCGTTGGATTTTGGCGGAATATGCAAAACTTCGGCCCGCCGGGCGGTGATGATGAAACCAAAATGCGGTGCATTCGTAGATTGCGCCAGATCGCGTAATTCAGACAATCCAACATCAGTCAAATCTTCTGCTGCGCGGGCGACGGCAACGGACCCGTCGCCATCAATCAGGGCCACAGCCAGGCCCCGGCGCAAATCAGCGACTGTTCGTCCGATACTACGGTGGGGCCGGGTTTTTGAAGGGTTTGCCGTCATGGTTCTCTTTAATATCATATGTCTTCAACAACGGCTCTCATCGCCCTTGCCGACGTTGCTGTGTGCGGTCACAATTACCCGCTTATGCCAGGCGGCACAAGCACAACACCGCACAAGCGCCAGACATGACGCGTCACAGGAGAACAACTATGGCCCCAACGGGCAACGTGCAAGACAAGCCATCAAATGATCGCTGGGAAAAGGGAATTCACACGGATTTTTCCAAATCCATGTCCTATAGCGATTATCTGCAACTGGACAAGATTCTGGATGCCCAGGAGATCCGCTCTGACTCCCATGACGAAATGCTGTTTGTTATTTTGCACCAGGCTTCGGAACTGTGGCTTAAGTTAATGATCCACGAAATCAAGGGTGCCGCTGACGCCCTTACGGAAGGTCGATTACAGGCCGCCTTTAAAATGCTGGCCAGGGTCTCACGTATCCAGGCACAAATCATCCAGTCGTGGGATATCTTGTCGACCATGACACCGTCGGATTATCTGACGTTCCGCGATACTTTGGGCCAGTCGTCGGGCTTTCAGTCCTATCAGTATCGCTCTGTTGAATTCCTGCTGGGCAACAAAAATGCAGCCCTGGTTAAACCGCATAAACATGATGCAGAATTGGCCGGCAATCTGACGGCTATTTTGAATGCACCCAGTGTTTATGATTTGGCCCTCAAGATTTTGGCTGAAAATGGCCTGGCTATTGATGCGGTCTGCCTGAAACGTGATTGGGCCCAGCCTTACGAACCAAACGAATCTGTTGAGGCGGCCTGGGTGCAAATCTATCGGGAGCCGGAGAAATATTGGGAGCTTTACCAGTTGGCGGAAAAGCTGATCGACGTGGAAGACTGGTTTCAGCAGTGGCGGTTCCGCCATATGAAAACAGTTGAACGCATTATCGGCTTCAAGACAGGCACCGGCGGGTCCTCAGGCGTTGGTTTCTTGAAAAAAGCGTTGGATCACAGATTTTTCCCGGAGCTTTGGTCCTTGCGCACAGTGTTATAAATAATCATCAGGAATAATGAATATGAGTGATGCCATTTATCGCGGATATGACCGTGAAGCCCTGGATGCCCAGTATTTTCTGCGCCCCCAGGTCGAAGATTTTGAAGCTTTTGTCGTTCTGTACAAGCAGCTGAGCCAGGAAGCGCGGGAAGAATTCGACTGCAAACTGGATATTTCCTATGGCGAAAAGCCAGGCGAAAAACTGGATATTTTTATGCCAGACGGGGCGACAAATGCGCCGGTGCATTTTTTCATCCATGGTGGCTACTGGCAGTCCATGGACAAAAGCGATTTTGATTATGTGGCCAAGGGCCTGGTGCCCCGCGGTGCTGTGACGGTTGTGGTTAATTACACATTGGCTCCGGAAGTCCAAATTGACGAAATCGTGCGTCAGAACCGGGCGGCTCTGGCCTGGACATGGAAAAACATTGCGCAATTTGGCGGTGATCCCGACAATATTCATGTTTCTGGCCATTCGGCAGGCGGCCATCTGACAGCCATGATGGCGGCAACAGACTGGCAGGGCTTTGAATCAGGATTGCCAGTCAACCTGGTTAAAAGCGGATTGCCCATCAGTGGCGTGTTCGAGCTGGAACCTGTGCGAATAAGTTTTCTCAATGATGTCCTGGCCCTGGATGAAGCAGAGGCCTTGCGCAATAGTCCTGCCCTGTTAACGCCACCTGGGCCCATGCCTTATGTGCTGACCCTGGGTGGTGACGAAACCGTCGAATTTCATCGCCAGACCAATGACTATGCGCAGATACTTAAAGATCAGGGGTCACAAGTTGAGGTCATTATTCCGGATGGTCTTAATCATTTCACAATTGTGGAAGAATATCGTGATCCACAGAGCAATCTCAGTAATATTGCCTGTCGTTTGATGGGATTGAGTTAATGGGTATGAGTTAAGGGAAAGCGATGGCAAACAAGAGCGTTTCCGGTTCTATGGGAAACGCAGCGTTGCTTCGAACCCAAGGTGTGGGTCAAAAACAAGGGCTGAAGCAATTCCGTTAAAGTTGGAATTGCTTTGGGTTGTCGGGCTGGCCAATTTGATGCATCCTTGCAGGCACAGCTTTGCTTGAAACTTCGGAGCTGGCAACTACTTGAAAGATACGGGGAGAAGGAAGCGCATGAGTGCAGGCAAGTCAGTATTACTGGTGGACGATGATGAGGCCCTGCGCCAGACATTGTCCGATCAGCTCGGCTTGCATGAGGAGTTCAGCGTATCTGTCTCCACGACAGGGGCCGAAGCTCTGGAGCTGGTGAAGGCCGGGGTCTATGACCTGATACTTTTGGACGTTGGCTTGCCGGACCTGGACGGCCGGGAAATCTGCAAATTGATGCGCAAGGCGGGCGTCAAAACCCCGATCATTATGTTGACGGGAGCCGATTCAGATTCTGATACCATTCTCGGCCTTGAATCCGGGGCCAATGATTATGTTACCAAACCTTTTCGCCTTGGGGTTCTTGTGGCGCGCATGCGTTCACAATTACGTCAGCACGAACAAAGCGAAGATGCTGTCTTTAACATCGGTCCCTATAGTTTTCGCCCTGCCAACAAAATGTTGATAGAACTGGAAAGCGACAAGAAAGTCCGACTGACGGAAAAAGAAACCTCTATCCTGAAGTATCTATATCGCGCCGGATCGAAAGTGGTCGGGCGAGAAATTCTGTTGGCGGAAGTTTGGGGCTACAACGCCGGTGTCACGACCCATACACTGGAAACACATATTTATCGCTTGCGACAAAAGATTGAAATCAATCCGTCAGAAGCAGCCATTTTGGTCACCGAACCCGGCGGGTATCGGCTGGCCCCATAACTGATTATGTAATCGAAGCCGTAAGGGGGCCACGGTTGAACGATCAAGATGATTTTTCTGTCAAGTTCTGGGGCGTGCGCGGCAGTATTGCCTGCTCTGGTCCTGAAACTGTGCGTTATGGCGGCAATACGTCGTCATTGGAAGTCCGCTGTGGCGACAGGATTATTTTGTTGGATGGCGGTTCGGGCATTCGTTATCTCGGCAATGAACTGGTGACGCAAGGCCCGCTCGATGTCGACCTTTTTTTAACCCATACGCACTTTGACCATGTTTGTGGCCTGCCCTTCTTCACACCGTTTTTTGTCCCGCAAAGCAAGTTCCGGATTTGCGCCGGCCATTTGTTGCCGGAACATAATGTGGAATTTGTTCTCAGCGAAATGATGATGGCACCGTTGTTTCCGGTGCCCATGGCGATCTTTAACGCCGACCTTAGTTTTATGGATTTCATGTCCGGGGATACCCTGGACCTGGGTGACGGCATCGTTATGCGCACTGCCCCGCTTAACCACCCCAACCGGGCCACGGGGTACCGTATCGAATATGGCGGCAGGTCGATTTGCTATATTACCGACACTGAACATGTACAAGGTGAGCCGGATGAAAATGTCGCTGGCTTGATCCATGGTGCCGACCTGGTAATCTATGATGGCACCTATACGGATGAAGAATTCCCCAACCATATTTCGTGGGGTCATTCGACGTGGCAGGAAGGTTTGCGCATGTGTGAAGCAAACGATGTCAAACGCTATGTATTGTTCCACCATGACCCCCAACGCAATGATGATCAGCTTGATGAAATTGGCCGCCAGCTTGAAGCCTTGCGACCCGGAACGGTTGTGGCTCGTGAAGGCATGGTCCTGAACCCTTAAGCAGAAACCTCTTATTAGATATGCGACTTCGACAGATAATCATGGGCCTGCAAACGGTCTTGGGTTTGCGCCAGCGTGGGTTTTTTATTCCCTATCGTTATGCTGATACCCTGCCAAAATCGGGCACCGGTCCGGATTATATCAAACCCTATGCGCCGATGTTGGCGGCTATGGCCGCAAAAGAAAACGAAATGGCCGCCCTTGTTCAGAATATCAATGGCTATGGGGATGACCTGAAAAAACTGGGTGACCAGCCGCCCCCGGCCCCGCGCTGGACCCAGGACTGGTTTCCGGTTCTGGATGCGGCAGCGGCCTACACGATTGTGCGCCAGACAAAACCAAAACGCATCGTCGAAGTAGGCTCAGGGCATTCAACACGCTTTATGGCACAGGCGATATCAGACGAAAAATGCCAGACCGAATTCACGGCCATTGATCCGCAACCGCGGGCGGTCATTCAAGGCCTGGATATAGAGTTCATTCGAGCCACCCTGGCAAATGCATCTGCAGCACCCTTCGAGAATTTGCAGGCAGGTGACATTCTGTTTATAGATTCCAGTCACATCTTGATGCCGGGATCAGATGTGGATGACCTTTTCAATCGCATCCTGCCAAGCCTGCCTGCCGGGGTGTTGGTGCATATTCACGATATCTTTTTGCCCGATGACTATCCCGCGTCCTGGGCCTGGCGGGGTTATAATGAACAACAGGCGATCCCGTCCATGGTGCTCTCGGGTGGTTACGAGATTGTGTTTTCAAGTCATTATGTGCGGACCCATGTGGCCACTATGTTGTCAGGCACAGTTCTGGATCAGTTGGCACTTCTAGATACGGCGTTCGAGACCAGCCTGTGGCTCAGAAAGATGTCATGACAGATTTTACAGGCAATCACATGCAAAGGCTTGGTCGATTTTTGTTTGGCGAAGCCCCTGATGACAACCCACCTGAACGGGTGCGCGTTGCCATTAGCCGGCAACAATATGAAAGTGAAATCCTCATTGGCTGGGTTCAGCTGGCAGTGGTTGTCACCTTCGCTGTGCTTTACGGCCTGTCACCCAAAACATTCAATTCGGAAATCATGTTTGCGCCGGTGCCCTGGGCGCTTGCGCTTTATGGCAGTTTTACGCTTTTGCGTTTGTTGCTGGCTTATGCTGATCGCATTCCGGCCTGGTTTTTGGCCCTGTCGGTTGTCATCGATATGTCCTTGTTGATGGGCCTGATCTGGTCGTTTCATTTGCAATATGATCAGCCGCCGTCGTTTTTCCTGAAGGCACCGACATTGCTGTATGTCTTTATTTTTGTGGCCCTCAGGGCGCTGCGGTTTGATGCCTTTTACGTGGTGTTGTCCGGGATTGTGGCGGGGTTGGGCTGGTTATTGATGGTGGGCTATGTGCTCTATTTTCAGGGCATGGATCCGGTGACGCGTAACTATGTTGAATATATGACTTCATCGAAAATGTTGCTGGGGGCGGAATTCGACAAGATCATTTCTATCCTGCTGGTAACCTTGATCCTTGCTGTGGCCATTGTCCGGGCCAGGCGATTACTGATCCGGTCGGCCATTGAACAAACTGCCGCCGCTGACCTGTCGCGGTTTTTGCCACTGGAACTCGCGCGTCAAATCAAGGAACAAAAAACCCGTGTCCAGGCGGGTGAAGGCGAACTAACCGAAGCCGCCACCCTGACCTGCGATATTCGTGGGTTCACCAGTTATTCCATGAATTTTGACCCACGCGAAATCATGGTTCTGTTGGCGGATTATCAATCCCGCATGGTGCCGGTCATCAACAAGCATGGCGGCGTTGTCGATAAATTTCCCGGGGACGGGATCATGGTCATGTTCAACACTGTGACAAAATCCGAAGCTTACGCCGCCGATGCCTTGCGCTGTGTCGATGATATGTGCGCGGCTTGTGTGGCCTGGGGAAAGGAGCGTGAAGCCAAAGGCGAGAAAGCACTGGAGCTTGTCTGGTCAGTCGCGGCTGGGCCGGTTGTTTTTGGTGCAGTGGGCGACACCACTCGCCTTGAATATACGGTCATCGGAGACAGTGCCAACATGGCTGCCAAGCTGGAAAAGCACACCAAGGAAGAAGCTGTACACGGCCTGACCACCAAAGAAACATTTGACCTTGCCGTCTCACAAGGGTATCAACCTCCAACCCCCCGCAATACGCTCAAAACCCGCATCGTTGGCGGTGTTGATGAACCCATAGACCTTGTGACCCTTGTTGAATGATTGCCATTTGAAGGGTGCCAGGGCGATTCCGCAAAATCCGGAAACGCTCTGATATTGCCGGAAAGAATTTTTCAAAATGATTACCTATTCACGTGAACTGACCGTTGCCTGGGGTGAGTCCGATCCGTTCGGGCTGGTCTATTATCCGATGATGTTCACCTGGTTTAATGAAACCGAACATGAACTGCTGCGGGCCTTGGGTTTTCCCACCAACAAATTGATCACAGAAACGCGCACGGCCTTTGTTATGGGTGATGTGCATTTTCGTTTCATTGGTCCGGCAGCCTATGGTGACAAGGTACGCACCACAATCCAGATGCACAAGATGGGCAAAAGTTCTGTGCACTGGGATTGCAAGGCAGTACAGGCTTCAAGTGGTGATGTTGTCTGTGAAGGCCGCGCCATTCGCATCTATGCCCGCATCAAGGAAGACGGCAATCTGGAAGCCCACCCCATTCCGGATTACATCCGCGATGCACTGGCTAACCCCGGCGGCTTGATCAGTTTGCCAGAAGACGAAATGCCCACCAGTCAGGCTGATTGACGACGAAACAATCCCCAGTGATGCCCCTGTAATCTGGCTTGCCGTCGAAGAACCACGATGGTCAATAACAAGACCAGAACTTCGGCGACGATGCCGCCATACCAGATGCCGGGCTCGCCGAACAAAAACGGCAACGAAAATGTCAGTGGCAAGGCAAACAGATAGGTGCGGGACAGGCCCAGCAAGGCGGCGCGTCCGGCATCGCCGATGGCCTGAAACCAGGTGGCGATCATCATCAGCGGCCCGAACAGAAACAGCAGGAACGTTGCCAATGGCAAGATACGATTGATCTCGTTTACGATGGCCATGTCATCAACAAAGATCAGACCGATAACCGACTTGCTGGCCAGAAATATTGTCTGAACGCCCACGCAATAGATCACGGCAACCACCAGTGCGGTACGCAGGCTATGATCTGACCGCTGCCAAAGTTCGGCACCAAAATTGTTCCCGGCAATGGTCTGAAAGGCCATGCTCAACCCCAACAATGGTAAAAATGTAAACGTCATCAAACGGGTGATGATACCAAAGGCCCCTGCTGTCGCCTCATAGCTGTCGCCGCTCCAAAGCTGCAGACAATAAAGCGTTAGTCCGGCCGACAGGGAAACACCGATATAGCCCAGGCTGGAGGGCGCGCCCAGTGCCAATAATCGTCCCCAGTGCCGCCACCCGAACTTGATATTGGCAAAGCGAAAAACGGGCGACGGCTTGCCGATCAGACGCCAGGTCACAATGGCTGACAGAGAGCATGCTTGCGCCAGGACAGTGCCCCAGGCTGATCCCGGCACACCCCAACCCATCTCGACGACAAAAAGGTAATCGAATCCCATATTAAGAAAAGCTGAGGTCACTGAAATTGTGGCCATGACACGCAACAATCCCTCACAGCGCAAGGCATCGATGTTGATCGGCAACATGAAAATCAGTGGTGAACAGAAGACCAGGACGGAAATATAACTGTATCCTGCAGTCGCCAGCACCTCAGACCCGTTGGCGATTTGATCGACCAGTTCTTGACCCCCCCAATAAAATGTTGAAATCAGCACGCCGCAAACGCCCAGAGCCAGGAACAGGGCCTGGCCATAAACAGCGCCGGCTTCAGCCATTTTTCCGGCCCCCAGCAAACGTGCGTAGATACTGGAAAAGCCACTGGAAACCAAACCCGACAAGGCAACCAGCAACATGTAAACCGGAAACATCAAGGTAACACCGGTTAAGGCGTCAGCCCCGACCCAGGTGCCGATAAACCAGGCATCTACCAAAGTGAACAGGCCGTTCAACAGCATAATCAAAATGATAGGCGAGGCCGTTTTGGCGAACAGGGGCAGCAGTGATCCCTTCAGGTAAATATTTTCCGAGGTCATTTTTCACCTGCCACATGTAATTGAATCTGGGGCACACCGTTGGAGGTTTTTTCCAGGGTTTTGCCGGTGGAATCGATATTGCCACTGACCCTTTGGCGAAAAGCCGAAAAAGACTGGTGGGTGACAACGTCAACCGGCTCGTCAAAATGCATAGTAATGCGGAACAAATTGTTGGTCTCGTGTGCCACCAGATTCAATACTTTCGCCGTGAACGGTTGACCGAGATACAAACCGCTGACCTGGTCACCTATGGCAACGGGACAGGATAAGTCAGTCGCCGGCGCTGTCTGGCTTTCACTTACGCTACGCAAGGTGTTCCAGTCGCGATAACCCAGTTGATGGGCCACCAATTCCAGCGACCGGCTGTGGCTGATGGGATTGTTACCAAACGACTGTTCAGCGCGCAGGGATTTTGCCTGTTGTTTCAGGATATCGATTGCAGGAACCATAGATGAAGATGTCATCACAAACCTCTTTCAAAGTCATGATGCGGAAAACCAGTTGGGGCTCGCGTTGCCATCAGACCGCACACGTTGAAAGTCGGTAGATGAAAGTCGGTCGATGTGACCGAAGAAGGCTTCACCATGGCAGAACCAGCGAGCGGCAGGGGCCTTCACCCGTGGCGCTTATATAGGGACACTTGTTTCAGTTGTCAAATGGGGTCAAGTGTCGCGTTCAGAACCGACGTTTATTCAAACCCTGTGAAAGTTACGATGTCTTCATTGGGCGTGCGATCTGATTTGACGTCGTTGGCTTCAAACTCGTAATCGGGATAGCCCATGGCGATGCAAGTCATGATGACCTGTTCGTCGGGGATTTTGGCGTGTTCTCTGACGACAGCGGATTGCATGATGCCCTGGCCATTGATGACGGTGCCCAGACCCTTTGACCAGGCGGCCAGCACAAGACCATAGGTCACAGCGCCCAAATCAAAATGTGCAATGGTTGCCGGTTCCAGGCTCTTGTCATAAGTCATGACGATGGAGACGGGGGCGTCAAACTGGCGAAAGCCGCGCATGACCCAATCCTGGCGTCGCGGTTTGTCGTCGCGTTCAATGCCCATGGCTTCAAACAGTTTAACAGCAATATCGACTTGGCGCTGGCGATGAACACCAACATATGCATCGTGTGTGGAAATTTCACGTTGTGGTTTGATACCGGCTAACATGCGTTCGGTATTGCCTTCGCGGATGCGCTCCAGGGGTTCTCCTGTCACGACATGAAAAAACCAGGGCTGGGTGTTCATGGAAGATGGCGCACCCTTGGCGATTTCGATTATTTCCTGAATGACTTCTTTTGATACGGGATCAGGTTTATAGCCGCGTATGCTGCGGCGTTCGGCCACAAGTGTTTCAAAATCCATGGGGTCTCTCACTTCACGTAGGGTTCGTACAGGAATGTCGTCTCGGGCTGCGAGACAGGGTTGAGGACTTAAGTTTGAGGATTGGCAGTATCAGTTTGCAGCTGGGCTGGCAACCGCTGGCGTGCCGGGAAGGGAAAACATAACAGTCGTACCTTCGCCCGGTTCACTGGCAGCTGAAATAGTGCCGCCATGTTGTTCAACAAATTCTTTGCAAATCAAAAGACCCAATCCTGTACCGGCTTCGCCACCGGTGCCGGATGTCGAGATATTGGTATCAAGATCAAAAAGATTTGTCAGGCGTTCTTCGCTGATACCAATGCCGGTGTCTGCGACGGATACGATGATTTGATCCCCACCACCATTATTGTGTTGGCTTATCGCGCTGACAGTAATATCACCTTTTGCCGGTGTAAATTTGATGGCATTGCTGACCAGATTACGGATGACGGTCGTGATTAAATCGGGGTCGGCGACCAGGGCAATATCAGTAACCTCCAGTTTCAGGTCGATATTTTTCGCTTCAGCGGCGGCGCTCAGGTCTTGTGTCGCCTGATTTAACAAGTCGTGCAGGTGCACGGTTGAGGGGTCAAATCTGGTCGCGCCCATTTGTGATTGCCCCCAGGCCAGCAGGTTTTCCAGCAAGCGATACAGATTGTGACTGGTAACACCGATGGACCTGGCGATCTCAAGCAATTTTTTCCGGTCAAGCTGATCGCCCATTTTTTCGATCAGGTCTGCATAGCCGATCATAACATTGAAAGGGTTTTTCAGATCGTGGGCGATGATTGAGAAGAACTTGCTTTTTTGCAGGTTCAGCAGTTCCAGCTCGTCCCGTTGTTTCTTGATTTCCTGTTGTGCCAGAACCTGGTTGGTGACGTCTCTTCCAACTCCCCGGTATCCAATAAAATCACCTGTTTCATCAAACACCGGCTTGCCATTTACGGAGACAAACAAGTTTGGGGCAAGTCCATATTCAAAATCTCTGAAAGGCCGTCGAGCCTCAATATCCTTGACGTGTGGCACCAAGAGTTTGGGATCAAGCATTGTTTCTTCATGTCGCTTGATCCTGTTGATACCAATCAGGTCACTGGCGTCAATTTTCTTGCCAGCGCCCGTTCGAATTTCAGAAAAATATGTATAGATTTGGTTTGCATCTGCTTCCCAATACCAGTCAGACCCGGAATCGGTGTAATCCCGAAACCGGGCCTCACTTAGCCGTAAATCCTGTTCCGCCTTTTTTCGCTCGGTGATGTCTGTGTAGGTTATGACGAGACCGCCGTCATATGTCATGTGCGATAAAACTTCGTAGATATGATCGTCGCGGACCTTGATTTCGGACTTCAAAGTCGATTGCGTCCACAAAAAATCAATGCGAGCCCGGGCAAGTTCTGAAGGGTCACCGATGCCAAAGTCACCTCTTTTGGTCAAGAAGGAGGTTAAGTCCATGATGGGTAGGCCAACTTTCAGCAGGCCTTTCGGAAACTGTAATATATGTTCGAATTGGTCGTTCCAAATGACCAGGCGGCGATCGCTGTCGTACATGACGACGCCCTGGATAATATGATCCAGCACATTATTCAGAATGTTTGTGGCAACTGACATGGTATGAAGCTTAGAGTTATTCATGCAGGAATCATACACTGCTATAAATACCGGTATTAGACCATTGCACTGGGCAGGTGGTTCAAACCATCATGAAACTATGACGATGCCAATTGCTCAAAAACGCCTGCTGATTGTGGCTCATGTACCTTCGGCGAACACTGGTGCCTTGCGGGATGCTGTTCTGGCGGGCGCCCGATCACCGAAAATTGATGGCATCCAGGTCACGTTACGCACCCCTTTTGAGGCGGACCCGCAAGATGTCCTGGATACGGATGCCATCATCCTGGGCACGACCGAAAACCTTGGTTATATGAGTGGTGCCCTGAAGGACTTTTTTGATCGCATCTATTATCCCTGCCTGGAAGAAAAGCAGGGCTTGCCCATGGGGGTCTACATTCGGGCTGGCCACGACGGCACCGGCACCCGCCGTGCCATCGACACCATCACCACAGGTCTGAAATGGCGAACCGTTGTTGAACCCCTGGTTTGCCGCGGCGACTGGAACCCGGATTTTGTCGACCAGGGTAAAGAACTGGGCATGACCATGGCGGCCGGACTTGAAGCCGGAATCTACTGAAGAAGCGGATTCCGGCTTATTCTATTTATAAGGATCAGCCGCGTCTCTCAGGCCATCGCCGAAGAAGTTGAAGGCCAGGACGACCAAAATCACAGGGGCGACCGGTAACATCAGCCACGGGTACAATGCAACGGCGTTGATATTCTGGGCTTCGTTCAGCAAGACACCCCAACTGGTAATCGGCGGGCGCAGGCCCAAACCGAGAAAGCTCAGGGCAGTTTCACCCAGGATCATCGACGGTACAGACAAGGTGGCCGAAGCGATCAGATGGCTCATGAAAGACGGTACTAGATGGCGACCAATAATGCGGCTTGGCTTGGCCCCCATCAGTTCAGCGGCACTGGCGAAATCTTCTTCGCGCAAGGCCATGAACTTGCCACGCACGGCTCGCGCCAGACCAGTCCAGTCAAGCAGCCCCAAAATAATCGTGATACCAAAATAGATCAGCACCGGCGACCAGGTCACCGGCAAGGCAGCCGACAAGGCCATCCACAACGGCAATTCCGGGAAGGATCGAATGATCTCGATGAGGCGTTGGGCCAGGGTGTCAAACCAGCCGCCATAATATCCGGCAAAACCGCCAATAATTATGCCCAGTATGAAGCTGACGGTAATACCGATCAGACCCACGGTAAGCGATATTCGGGTGCCATAGACAATGCGCGAGAACATATCACGCCCCAGGCGGTCCGTGCCGAACAAGAACAGGGTGCCGCGTTTGGCGGGACAGGCCAGATGGAAATCGGCCTTGAACAGGTTCATAAACTCGTACTTGCTGCCGCTACAGAAAAAGCGGATGGGCTGAACCTTTTTGTGGTTCGGCGTATAGAACCGCTTCATGGTTTTGCGGTCCAGCTTCAGCTTGTAGCCATAGACAAACGGTCCGACAAACTCCCCCTCATGGAACATGTGAATAGATTGCGGTGGCGCGTAGATATAGCGCCGGTTCTTTTCGCTTAATTCATACGGTGCGATAACCTCACTGAATAAAGCAGAGGCATACATCAGCAACAAGATAATGCCCGAAGCCACGGCGATTTTATGGCGCTTGAACTTCCACCACATCATCGTCCATTGCGACGCCATGTAATAGCGTTCCTGCTCCGGCGTTAGTTTCTCAACGGAATAAGGATCGAACGGTTCCTGGCTGACATAATGTTCCAATGGCCGGCCATCATTATCAGGGGCATCACTTTTACTGATGTCAGTCATCGTGAACCCCCGGTCAGGCGAATACGAGGGTCGAGCATCGCCAGGGCCAGATCAGACAGGAACATGCCAACCACGGTCAGGGCGGCGAGGAACATCAGGAATGATCCGGCCAGGTATTGATCCTGCGAGCGCAAGGCTTCCACCAGCATAGGGCCAGTGGTGGGCAGTGACAGCACCACAGAAACAATGGCGGCACCAGAAATCACTTGCGGCAGCATGTTGCCAATATCGGCAATGAACGGGTTCAGGGCCATGCGCAAAGGATACTTCATGAGCACCTTGAAGGGGTGCAGGCCTTTGGCGCGGCCAGTGGTGACATATTGTTTTTGCAGCTCGTCCAGCAAGTTCGCGCGCAGACGGCGGATCATACCTGCGGTGCCCGAAGTGCCAATGACGACAACCGGAATCCACAGATGTTCCAAAACGGACATCAGCTTGGCAAAGGACCAGGGCTCTTCCAGATATTGTGGGTCCATCAGGCCGCCGATGGAGGTGCCGAAAGTCACGTTGGCATAATACAACAAGACCAGCGCCAGCAGGAAGTTGGGCGTGGCCAATCCGATAAAGCCCAGAAACGTCAGGCTGTGATCGCCGATGCTGTATTGGTGCGTCGCCGAATATACCCCGATGGGGAAAGAGACGATCCAGGTAAAAATGATGGTGGTGAAGGACACCAGAAAAGACAGGAACAGACGGTCACCAACGACATCACCAACAGGCAAATTATATTCAAAGGAATAGCCCAGATTACCTTGTAACAAACCCTCAAAGCCGTTGTTGCCAGGCCAGATTCCCACCCAGACGGCATATTGTTGAACCATGGGTCGGTCGAGGCCATATTGTTCGCGCAGGAATTCAATTTTTTCCAAAGCCGCTGTTTCGCCCTGGGCTTTCAGTTCCTGTATCTGGTTCGACAGATAATCGCCCGGTGGCAGCTGGATAATGATGAACACAAGCACACTGATCGCCAACAAAGTCGGGATCATGATCAGCATCCGGTGAACAATATAAGTGAACATTTCTTGTCTTACTCTCCAGCGGTCTCAGCTATGCGGTCCAATAAAAGGTTACTTCGCGTAATAAAAGGTGTCAGGACGATAGATACCAAACATGGCACCCGGGTCCCAGTTGTAAACGGCTTCATCAGGGATGTTCTTCATCTTGCCCGAAGTCACAACCGGCTGCATGACCCCGGCGACAATGCCAATGGTAAAGGTCTCGTCAGCATGGATTTGCAACATCTGTTGCCACAAGTCTGTGCGGGCGTCGTCATCAGTGGCCACCAGCCATTTACCGTTCAACTCGGCCAGTTTTTTGGCCATGGGCAAATCGGGTGCTTCACCGGCCTGGCCTTTGGTTTCAAAAAATTGTCCCCATTTTGGCCACTGCAAACTCTGCTGGCTGGTGGGGGCCAGTTCCGCCGGGTTCATACCAGGTGTGGGTAAACCATTTTCAAAGCCGCCCCAAATCGAAATCAGGGTTTCACCCGAGAATATCCGGTTGCGAAATACTTCCCGCTGTGATGGTTTGGTGAAAAGTTTAATGCCGACTTCGGCCCAACCGTCATGCACAAGTTCCAGCACATCAGTTTGCTCGGTATCTTCGCCAGCGGTTTCAACGATGATGTTCATGGGGCGACCGTCCGGCAACAAACGAATACCATCGTCGTCGCGCTTATCCAGTCCCAGCGCATCCAGCATCTCGTTGGCCTTGTCGGGATCGAACTCCGTCCATTTCAAGGCATAGTCTTCTTTAAAAAGCGGACTTTCCGGTAGCGCTGTATTGTTGTGTTCCAGGGCCAGGCCAAAATACAGTGATTCGTTTATTAACTCGCGATCCACCGCCAGAGACAGGGCGTTGCGGAAAGCGGTGGTCCGCAGCAGCTTGCGCCAGACAGGATCGTTTACATTCAGGTTCGGATAAAGCGCCAGGTGTGCGCCCTTGGCCGAACGCCAAAGGTTAACCTTGTAGCCAACGCGCGCCTCTGATTCTTTCAGGAAAGTAAAATCCTTGAAAGCCAGATTGCGGGCCTGCAAATCTGATTCACCGGCACCTGCCTTGGCTGGTATCAACTTGCCATCCGACTGGTTCATGACAATCTTGTTGATGTAGGGCAGCTGGCGGCCCTCTTCGTCGATGCGGTGATAATAGGGATTGCGTCGTCCGGTAAAGCGGGTCGCAGGCGGACGGGTAATATTGACCCAGGGCTGCAGGGTTGGTTGGTCTGGATTGCTGAACTTGTACATATTGTCCAGGCGATTGTGCAGGGCTGCCCAGTTGCGCTGGCCCTCCGTCTTGGCCTTTTTGTTCAAGGCAGCTTCGTCAGTATATTTGGCGTGGAATTTCTTGAGATAAGCGCTGGGGCGATAGACAAACAGCGGCGATGCCCCGGCAAGGCGGGAGAGGAAAAACGGGTTAGGTGTTTCCCAGGTGAAGCGCACCGTGACTTCGTCCAGCACTTCAAATGTTGGCAGCTTGCCCTCCGCCAGCATGACAACCGGCGGGCCGGACGGAGAGATGTCTTTGTTGTTGGCAACGTCTTCCCACCAATAGCGGAAATCTTCAGAGGTGAAGGCATCACCGTTGGACCATTTGTGACCCTTACGCAAAGTGAAGGTAAAGACCCGGCCATCTTCGACCTTGTATTCCTTCAGGATATCAGCATTCATTTCGAAGTTATGGTCATAGCCCATCAGTCGGGCATAGCCCCAGACCACCAGATAGCGCACATCTTTTGATCGTCCGATCAGGGTGCGGATATTGCCGCCATGTTGGCCGATACTGCGCTCGCCCGAGAACTTGACGACTTGCGGCTCAGCTGGCAGGCGTTCTGCGACCGGTGGAATTTTACCCTTGGCGATCATCTTTTTGAAATAGGGTGTTTCGACCGGAGACAGCGCCAGTGCCTGGCTGGCGATCAGAACAGAAAGGCCTGCCGCCAGGACGGCTGTCTTTTTCAATAGTCGGATCATGATCTTAAAAGCTCCTTCGCACTCGCATGGTCGCTTTCCACGGCGGCCCGGACAAAATGCCCTTCGCCAATATCGACCAGATGCGGCTTGATGTCTCCGGTTTGTGTAAACGGTGCGTTCCAGGCGGACGGATCAGAAGTTTTGCCTTCCATCAACGCCGTCAGGTCCAGCCTTGAGTCCGGGTCTGTTTTTGGCACAGCAGACAGCAAGGCCCTGGTGTAGGGATGCACAGGATTGGCAAACAGTTCTTCGCGCGGCGCCATTTCAACAAGGCGTCCGGCACACATCACAGCGATACGGTCTGCGATATAATCCACGACCGCCAGATTGTGTGAGATAAACAGATAGGTCAGCCCCAGTTTTTCCTGCAAGTCTTTCATCAGATTTAAAACCTGGGCTTGAATTGATACATCCAGTGCCGAAACAGGTTCGTCACAAATCAGCAAGGATGGCCGCAAGGCAAGGGCACGGGCGATGCCAATGCGCTGGCGCTGGCCGCCGGAAAAACTATGCGGATAACGACGCAGGAAACTGACATTCAGGCCAACAAGCTGCACCAGCTCCTTGACCTTCTCAAAGCGTTCTTCTTCGGTGCCGATATTATGGATGACGAAGGGTTCATTGATGATGTCAAACACTGTCATGCGCGGGTTCAGGGATCCAAACGGATCCTGGAAAATATATTGAACCTTGCGGCGATAGGCCATCAGGTCAGCCCCCTTCAGGGCCCTGACATCAATATCTCCTCCGCGATCGTTAAGTCTGATCTCGCCGGCGTCAGCGTCAAAGGCGCGCATGAGCATCTTGCTGGCAGTGGTTTTACCGCAACCGCTTTCGCCCACCAGACCCAGGCATTCACCGCGTTCAATATGAAAAGACACATCATCAACGGCCAGGTGTGATCCTCCTGGCTTGCTGCCAAACAGGGATGTCTTGCGGGTCGAGAAGCTTTTGCATAACCCTTCCACGCGAAGCAGGGGATGTTCACTGTCGTGTGGTGGCTCGGCCCGACGCTCATCCATCAAGTGGGATGTATCGGTCTTGATCTCGCGGATCGGCACCAGGCGCTCACCGGGCTTCATGCCAAAACGTGGCACGGCGCGTAACAAGGCCTTCAGGTATGGGTGTTGCGGATCGCGGAAAATATCGTGCAGGGTGCCACTTTCCATGACCTTGCCGTGATACATGACAACAATTTCATCGGCCATATTGGCCACCACGCCCAGATCGTGGGTAATCATCAAAACGGCCATGCCCAGCTTATCGCGTAAGTCGTTCATTAGTTTCAGGATCTGGGCCTGAATAGTCACATCCAACGCGGTGGTAGGCTCGTCCGCGATCAACAGGGCCGGTCGACAAATCAGGGCCATGGCGATCATGGCACGTTGGCGCAAGCCACCTGAAAGTTCAAACGGATATTTGTGTACGGACTGGGCCGGGTCTGGAAATCCGACCAGGTCAAGTATTTCAATACTGCGCTCCAGGGCCTGGGCTGCATTGCAATCAGAATGCAGCTCACAAGCCTCGCCGATCTGGTTGCCGATGGTATGCAGCGGCGACAGGGACGTCATCGGTTCCTGGAAAATAATCGAAATGCGGCCGCCGCGCAGATTGCGCATGGCGCTGCCGTCGGGGCTCAGCTTGGCGATATCGACAAAATTACCGGGCTTGTCGGGGTCAAAAAAGACAATTTCGCCATTTGTGATATGGGCGGGTTTGGGCAGGATACCCATGATGGCCTGGCTGATAACGGTTTTACCCGAACCCGATTCACCCACTATGGCGACGGTTTTTCCTTTGGGTACCCGAAAGGACACGCCTTCGACGGCTTTAATGACGCCTTCCGGTACCCGGAATTCGATTTTCAAATCACGGACAAGAAGTACATTGCTCATCGACTGTGCGTGTCCCTGACATCATATGTTGACGAATGGTATGCAGAACGATTGTCGGCTGAATCACTCGCTGCATTATCCAGAGCAGGCATGAGGCCCATTGCTTCCAGGTTTTCCATTGTTGTTGCCTCAAGGCTCAATCCAGCTACACCCGCAAATTCTGTCGCTCGCGCAACAATTTCTTCAAATCCCTCAATGGCGCTATCGAGAGACAGCTGGCCATCTTCGCCGTCCAGCCGCAATTGCATCCAACCGGCCTCGCGATCCCGCCGTGTCGAAAAATACTTTAGCTTCAAATGCCGCATTGTACGCCACGAAATCAATTTTTGTGGCGCGAGACCACCCCTGACGCGAATACCCTTGTCACAGAGCATTACCGTTGTGGCCTGTCGGATCATCGTGCGAAAGCCAAATATCAGAAAAACAATCAACAACAAGAACAAAATAACCTTCAAAACATCGACCACATCGAGCAGCATTAACGGCCCGACGGTCAGAAACAAACCGATTGATGTACGGAAGTAATCACCTGCAAGTGCCCGCATTGGATAATAATGCCTTGACTTGACCAGCCAATCTTCCCCCTCCACCATCATGAAAGCTTAAAGACTTCGTGGGCATCAAGCCAGCGAACAGTCGGTTGTTCCATGGCCCAGGCCGCAAATTCTTCCAAAAAAGTCCAGGTTTTAGCATCCTGGACCAGATGATGGGTCAAAATGCCGGTAATTTCAGCAAAATCAGCCTTATGTGTCCGCCGTGCAGACAAATGGCCTGTTATCAGGGTCAGGGTTTCGCCTTCCCCCAAAAAGGACTTTTGCGCTTTCCAGTTAACAGGGTCGACATGACAATTGTTGATGACAAGTCCTGGGGGCGCATTCGCCAGATCACGCGCTTTGTAAGTGGAAAGCCCCATGAAGCCCAATTCAGAAAGACAGGCGACCATGTTTTGCGGAATCCGGTTCCAGGGCGGCACCAGAACCGGGAGAAATTTTTCTGCGAATTGCTGCCCCCCGGACAAATGGAATGTTTGTAGACGCAAAGCCTGGCTGAGAGCGTCTTTCATCTCGCTCACCGGCCTTGAAGCAGTAAATTCAGACCTCTTTTCACCCTCAACCGCGTAATTGTGATGATCAAGCCCATGCACAAGAACACATGTGGACGCTGGATGGTTGGCCAGGCTTTGTTCCAATTCCGGGCTGGCGGATTGCGGGATGACAGCCAGTGACAGCGGAATATCGTATCGGCGGCCCAGTTGCTCAAGCCGGGTCAGCTCAACAGATGGCGCAATAGCATCGTCATCGCGCCACCAAAGAGTGACTTCTTTCCCGGTGTCTGCCCACAAAGCCACTTCTTCAGACAAAGCCTGCCAGGCAGTGGCTATGTCCCTGATTGCCTGTGTCATCAATCGGCCCAGGTCATGGCATTTGCCCAGGCGCAAATCATGGCTGCGGATCTTTTGGCACCGCCGGTATCGATGAAAGCACCCGACGGTGGTCCGTTGGCGGCTTTGTCGACGGCCTTTGCAAGGATGTGCGGTGACAATGCGTCTTCATCAACAATGTGCAACACACCTTGTTCAGATAACAGGCGCGCACGCAGGGTCTGTTCGGTCTCAATTCCGCCAGCATAGGGCACCACAACTGCCCTGGCACCGGCATGCAAGGTTTCCATAATCGTGTTATAACCGCCCTGACTAACCGAGACCGCGCAGTTGGCCAAAAGACTGGTAAAATCAGGTCGGGCGCGTTCCACTATTACACCCTCAGGGGCCTCGGATTTCAACGCTGAAAATTCCGTTTCGGGAACGGTATAACCTACCAACAAGCGCCATGGACGGTCAGACAGGGTGCTGGTGGCACGGGCAAGCATTGCCGTTCGCAACAACTGATCGCCAACGGCACCACCCCCTGCAGAGACGATGACCTCGCCAAAGCCGGGGCTATCTTCGTCACCTTTTACGCCAGATGTATCAACAACATAGCCTGTATAAGCAGATTTATCGCCCATTCGTTCCGCATGTGGAAAGGTTTGATCAAAGGGGATTAAATTGGGATCCCCATGCAGTAATACATGATCAAAATAGCGGTTGATCAGATCGATCATTTCGTCGTTACGGCCAGGCTTCTTTTGCCCGACCAGGATGTCGCGAACGGAACAAATGATTTTCGGGCGGTTTAATTGCGCTATCGCAACATCCAGCAAAGGCAACAATTCGAAACGCATTTGTCGACGACCAAAAGGGAACAATTCAAACATCAGAATGTGTGGATTTGTTTCCTGCCAGGCAGTCATCAGGGCGTCGGCCCGGCGGGCACGCCAGGCATCATCAATCAGCTGGTCATTTTCATCAACCAGTTCCTTGAAATAGAGATCAACCGCCCTCACTGGTGGCAGCTGCCATAACCTGGCACCACCGAGATCCAGCCCGGGAACAGGAGACCCACCTGAGACAAGCGTTACCTCAAGTCCCGCAGCATCCATGGCGCGCACCAATGTGGCCGCCCGCCGAAGATGGCCTATCCCCAGCAGATGTTGTACATAAAAAAGAACCCGTCGTTTCATGGCATTATTTATACACAGCTATTTTCCGGCAAACAGCTTTGCCCTGAAATTTGTCTATTTTGTGCCAAAACCGGAGCCAACAGACACATTCATCTTGTAGGGGTGAGGCGTGCCGTCCGGGGCAATGTCAAAGATATGGGCGCAAGACCAGCCCAGCTTCACCGGAGCCTTGCCCATCATGTTCCAGTTATAGGCCAGGGCCATCACGGCCCGTATGACGCCCTTGTGGCAGACGGCTGCAATTCCCGGTCGCGTTTCCGCAATTTCAGCCATCCAGGATTTTAAACGATGCTGGACCTCACGTGGGCTTTCACCGCCAGTGGGGCGAAAATCCAGTCCCCGATCCTCGTTGGCCTGCAAATCCTGCCCCGGTTCCTGGCGCAGGGCAGCAAGGGTTTTGCCCTCCCAGTCCCCCCAGTTCATTTCCATTAACCTGGGCTCAAGCGGTGGCGCAAAACCGCACAGCAATCCAGCCGTCGTGCGGGCGCGCTTCAGGGGGCTGGAAAACCAGTATAATCCGGCAAGCTTCGGGTTCAGCGCCGGGCCTATATCATTCAATAGTTGCTGATATCCGGCATCAGACAGCGGAATATCTGTTTGCCCTTGCATGCGGGCTTCATCATTCCAGGCTGTGCGTCCGTGCCTGATCAGTGCCAGTCGGGTCATGCGCCAGTCCTGCGTGAATCAGCTTTGTTTTCGATGGCCATGTTCAAACCTTCATTCAGTATATCTGCAGCACGTTCCAGGGATCTGTCTTCCGCCACAAACAGGGCAGCACGTGACCCGAAACGCTGGCGCAAGTTTTGGTCTTCGAGCAGCCTTTTAACCGCAGCGGCAAAAGCGGCGGGGTCTTCAGGCGGCACCAGCAAAGCTGTCTCGCCATCGCGCACAACATCAGGCACGCCGCGCAGATTTCCGGCGACAACTGGCAAAGCGCTGGCTTGGGCCTCCAGCAAGGCCATGCCATAGGCTTCGCCCACCGCCGGCCAAACGCAAATGTCTGCGGCGGACAACATGCGGGCTACCTCCGATGCGGGCTGTTCACCGGCAAATAAAGTCCGCGCGGTGAGTTTGTTTCGGCTAGTGAACAATTTTCTGACTTGTTCTCCCCTGTCGCCATCTCCAACGATCAGAAGTTGCCAATCAACTAAAGTATCCAGTTGATCGAGGCTTTCTGCCAGGCGCTGATAGGAGTCAAACTTGTCACCAGGGCGCATCATGCCAACGGCGATCAAAATTAGATCAGCCGTAATATTAAATGCTTCGCTAAGGTGTTGACGGGCCACATTTTTTTGAGACCGATCGTGTTGAAATGGCTCGCTATCGAGAAAAGGTGGTAAATAGACCAATCGATCAGGTGAAGCCAGTACCGGTTCAACGCAGGTCATGTCATGTTGCGTTAAACAAAACGCGCAGTCGGTCATTTCCAGACTGGCCGTCACGCTTTCATGGGCCATTTTCCAGGGCCCGGCCGCACGCTTTGGTGCATGACTCGGTTCAGCGACGACATATGGGATGCCCAAAGTCGAACTAACGATCGGTCCTAAATGATCTGGTGCCTTATAATACTGGTGATAGGTGAACCAAACCTCCGGTCGGTTGTGGGCAGGTTGTTCCAGACAGGTTTGAACAATATGATCAGCTTCTACACGACCGGTCGCAAACATGGCCTCTTGCAACAACGGATCACCCGTACCCTCGTAACTTCTGAAATCGGACGCCAGTGCGATTTTATGGCCGGCTAGTTCCAAAGCTGTTATCAGCAAACGAGCCATTCGTCTGTCGCCGGACGGAACCGGGTGGTCGGGCGATTTCAGGGGTGCATAAAATGAAATACGCACGTTCGGTTATCCGCGTTGCGATTCAGGAATTGCACGGTCAAACTCTTCAATAAGCTGGCCAATACCCTTGTCCAGCTTAAATTCTGACCGTACGTTTTTCATACCGGCTTTGCCAAGTGATTTTCGTAATTCTGGATCCCGGCACAATCTCTCAAGCGCTGTGGTCATTTCTTGTGACGACTCAGGCGGCACCAATAAACCTGTCCGTTCGTTCGTTATCAGTTCAGGAATTGCCGAGACGGTCGTACTTATGCAACTAAGGCCCAGGCTTTGTGCTTCCATCAAAACATTGGGTAAGCCATCCCTGTCTCCATCGCTGGCTATTCTGCTTGCCAGAACAAAAATATCAGCTTCGCGATAAGCGGCAATAACCTCGCTCTGGGACTTTGCACCACGCCAGTCCGTACGTTCGGAAATCCCTTTTTCAGCTGCGAGAATTTTCAATTTGTCGCGCAATGGCCCTCCTCCGATGTGAACAAACTTCCAGTTGACATCGGATGGCAAATCTGCCAGCGCGGATAACAGCACATCGTACCCTTTTTTAACAACCGCACGACCAACAGACAATATGACGATCGCACTATCAGGATTACTTTCGATTTCCGACCGTTCGGTTTCAGGAAATCGAGTAAAATCAAGGCCGTGATAGACCCGATGGACTTTTTCTGGCGGGGCCAGGGTGTCGAGATATTGCCGATTTGCTTCAGTACAGGTTACAGCCCACGAACAGTCGTGCAGTTTTTCCGTTAATTCCCAGGTGGGCAGGGTCCAGATATCTTTTGCATGGGCGGAAACACTCCATGGCAGGCCTTTGATAATGGCCGCATAGCGTGTCACCGACCCTGGCGTATGAATGAAATGGGCGTAAAGGTGTTTGATGTCATCAGGCAGTTCTGCCGCCAAAACCATTGCCTGGGCGAAACGACGTATCCTGTTTGGGGACGGATCGCGCACAAGATCGCGTGACCAAACCCTTCGGGCCTTGCCATAGCCTTTCAGTTTTCGGACAGCCAGCCAGGCCTTCAGAACCCGTTTTGGTTCTTGATAGATGTATTCCGGTAGATAACTGACGGGGGCAGTGATTTTTTTGTTCAGTTCATGGACAGCAGTGTCAGTCGGGTGACGCAGACTGTAAATCTGAAGCTCCATCCCGCGTTGTTCCAGTGCAAGGATTTCCTGGGCAATAAAGGTTTCAGACAGCCGGGGGTAGCCCTTGACGACAACAGCGACCTTGTTCGCACCTGGACTTTTGTCAGGTCTTTCCGACATCTCGCTCACCTGATTTGGTTCAGACCCGGTTGGCCAGCACGGTGGGTCGCTCAACCTCGGGCTTTTCCGCATGTCGGTCAAGAAAGGGCTCAATCAGACGGCCCACATTGACCAGGCCTTCCAGCAAACCGGGCACAACCACATCGGACGGCTTGCCCTGGCGCGGCATCTGGCGCAAGGCGTCAGCCATGACGGCCGGATCATAATTGCCATCATCTTCCAGCATACGGATCAGGCCAAGGGTTTCGGCCCTTGAAGCACGGATAAACTGTTCCAGACGCGGCACTTTGCGGGGTACGATGATCGCTTTTTTATCCAGCGACAGAATCTCACAAAAAGTATTGTAACCGCCCATGGCGACGATGCCGACCGCATTATCTTCAAGGCTTTCCATATGCTGGTCAAAAGTGATGGCCTCAACGCGTTCCAGACTGCTGGCTCTATTCAGAAATTCAGCCTGTTTATCTGATTGCATAAACGGCCCCAAAACCAACAAGGCCGGATAAGGCAGCATCGGGTCGGTTTCATAGGCGCGCAAAACCCATTCAATCAAGCCCTCCCCATCACCACCACCACCAGTGGTGACCAGCAAATAAGGGTTTTTGGTGATTTCGGGGGGCGGAGAGGGGTTTGGTGTTGTGGGCACGCAGCGGGGCAAATAGCCCGTATAAGTGACCTTTTTGAGGACACTTTCTGGCAATTCCAGTTCTGCAAGGGGTTCACAGATCTGCGGCAGGCCATAGACCCAAATGTCATCATAGAGATTTTTCAGGGCAGGCAGCACTTTTTTGCGCTTCCATTCCGGGACCAACAAGGCTGGTTCGTCCAGAACGTCACGCAAGCCCAGGACCAGCCGGGTACCGCGCTTTTTCAGCATTTTCAGCGTGGGTAATACTTCGCCCCGCAAGCCCGATGGCTCCTTGTCGACGATAAAAACGTCAGGATCAAAAATGGCGGCTGTATGTTTGATAATAGAAGTGCGGATAGACAAGGTTTCATCCAGGTCGATCAGCAAATTAAGGGCAGTATATTCGCCGTTACGCAATTTGATGACGCCGGGGACCCGCACAAAATCGACGCGGGCGCGGAAATCAAAGCTGCCGATGATAGGTGAGCCCGACAAAATCAACACTGACAGGTTCTTGTGGCTTTCCACCAGCGAATGGGCAAGCGTCAGGGCCCGGCGAAGATGCCCCAGGCCAAATGTATCGTGACTATATATAAGGACCCGTGCGCCACGCCCATTTCCGGCGTTGCCCCCCTGCCCCGCGATTTCGTTCAGCATGTCGCGACTATCGCAGAACTTGCCGCCCCGTCAACCGAGAAATTTCACCTAATTTCAAAATACCTATTGCCTAAGTACAGGGTTTTCCGGCAACTTTTAGGTTGAGAATTTGGGGGCGACTTCGGGAATTGCGAATATCCGTATTTCCGGACCGGTTCGACAGGATGGGCATGGAACCGACAATCTATAAATATTTGCTGAAATACAGCAAAAAGCAGCAAGTTTGGTTGACGGTAATGGCGGTTTTGTCTTTCCCGTTCCTCTACTTGTTTTACGAACTACCCAAGATGATCATCAATGACGCGATCCAGGGTGATCCTGGCGATTTTCCGGTCGAGCTGTTCGGGTATGAACTGGATCATGTGCCCTATCTGATTACTTTGTGCGTGGCTTTTCTGGGGTTGGTCGTTGTTAACCAGGGCTTCAAATATTACATCAACGTTTATCGTGGCCTGACGGGCGAACGCATGCTGCGCCGTTTGCGTTATGAATTGTTTGGCCGGGTTTTGCGCTTTCCACAGCCGACATTTCGCAACATGTCCCAGGGTGAAATCATTCCCATGGTGACAGCCGAAGTTGAACCGCTGGGCGGATTTGTTGGTGAGGCCTTTTCCCTACCGGCTTTTCAGGGCGGCACCTTGCTGGTTATTATCGGCTTTTTGTTTTACCAGAACTGGATGATGGCTGTTGCAGCCATTGCCCTCTATCCACTGCAGCTCTACATCATTCCACGCCTGCAGAGCAAAGTGAACCTGCTGGGCAAGCGCCGCGTCAAACTGGTGCGCAGTTTATCGGACCGCATCGGTGAAACCGTTCAGGGTGTGCCGGAAATTCATGCACACGATACATCGCAACTGGAACGCGCCCGTTTCTCGGCCCGCCTCGGCGAAATCTTTGTTGTACGCTATGAGATTTACCGCAAAAAGTTTTTCATCAAGTTCTTGAATAACTTCATCCAGCAGATGGGTCCTTTCTTCTTTTATTCGATCGGCGGCTATCTGGTTATTACCGGCGGCCTGGAAATCGGTACCCTTGTTGCCGCCATTGCGGCCCACAAGGATTTGGGAGCGCCCTGGAAAGAACTGCTGGGCTTCTACCAACGTCAGCAAGATGCCCGCATTAAATATGAAACGGTGATTACGCAGTTTGATCCGCCTGGGATGCGCACAGTTGAGCACCAGGAAAATGATCCATCTGGCGATGAAACTTTTTCCTCCACTTTGGCAATTTCCGGTTTGACCCTGTCTGATGATCAAGGCGAGCCAATTGTGAATTCGATTTCAGCGAACCTGGATTTACCTTCAAAAATAGCTATTGTGGGTCGCCCCTCCAGCGGCAAGGAAGAAATGGGCCAGTTGCTTGCCCGTCTGCTTGACCCGACCAAGGGAAAAATTTCTTATGACGACCGTGGCCTGGAAGATATGCCGGAAGCGATCACCGGTCGGCGCATTGCCTTTGTTGGCCAACAGGGTTTTATCTTTAACGCGAGCCTGAGCAATAACCTTTATTACGGCTTGAAACACCGACCACAAACAACTCTTGAGCGCGAGGGTGAGGCGGCTGAGCAGTACAGCGAATTTGTCGAAGAAGCCGAGCTTTCCGGAAACTCGGTTATGGATTCGGAAGCGGACTGGACGGATTTTTCTGTTACGGGCGCAGACAGTCTGGATAGCTTGCGCCTGGAAGGCTTGCGCGCCCTGAAGATTGTTGGTCTGGATGGAGACGTGTACCAGTTTGGTTTGCGTGGCACCATTGATCCAAAATCTACACCGGAGCTGGCCAACAAGATTCTCACGGCACGATACAGTTTACGGGACCGCCTGACGGCGCCCGATGTTGCTGATCTGATCGAAACATTTGATCAGGAAAAATATAATCACAATGCTTCTGTAGCTGAAAACCTGCTGTTTGGTAACGTCGTCGGTGATACCTTTGACATGGAAGCCCTGGGGTCGAATGAACATGTGGTTGCTGTGCTGGATAAAATCGGTTTGACGGAACAAATGATCGAAATCGGTTATGCGGCGGCTTCAACCATGGCAGAGATTTTTGCTGACGTGCCGTCTGATCATGAACTGTTCCAGCAATACGCCTTTATTTCTGCGGACGAGTTGCAGGACTTCCAGGCTTTGTTAACCCGTGTTGATCGGGAAAAACTGGTTGACGCACGGGATGAAGATCGCAAGGCCTTGCTGTCCTTGCCCTTCAAACTGGTCCCGGCCCGCCATCGCCTTGGTTTGATCGACGACGCGGTTATGGACAAAATTCTCGAAGGCAGGAAGGCTTTTCGTGAAACCTTGCCGCAAGAAATGGCCAATGCAGTGGAATTTTTCGATGCTGAATTCTACAACAGCGCCTCCAATCTGCAGGACAACATCCTGTTTGGCAAAGTGGCATATGGTGTTCCCAAGGCCGCAGACCGGATTGGCGAATTGATCTCTGAAGTCATTGAGACTGAGGGGCTGTATGATTCAGTTGCTGAAGTGGGCATGAGTTATGACGCGGGAATCGCTGGTTCGCGTTTGTCTGGTGCCCAACGCCAGAAACTGGCCATCGCCCGCGCCATTGTCAAACGACCTGACATGTTGATCTTGTCGGAATCGACTGCGGCCCTGGATTCGGCATCGCAGAGTATAATCATGGAAAATATTCTGGAGGAATTTGCTGACCGGACATTGATCTGGGTTCTGCACCGAGCTGATCTGGCCGTGCATTTTGATCAAGTTCTGGTTTTTGACCGGGGGGCCATTGCAGAAAAAGGAACCGTGGAATCGCTGGACCGCGAAGGCACGTTATTTAAGGAATTAGCAAGTGATGGGTGATACTATCTCTAACCGCCTGCTTGCAGCGTATCAAAAGGAAACCCCGGCGTGAGTATCAACGAAGAAGTTGAGCTGTTACGGCAGATCCCGTTGTTCGCGAAGATCGAGCCGTCCAAGTTGAAGCTTTTGGCGTTCACCAGTGAGCGTCTGAAATTCAAGGCTGATGAAGAATTGTTTCATCAGGGCGATATCGGTGACTCTGCCTATATCGTGATTGGTGGCCAAGCGGATGTCATTTTGTCGACAGATCGTGGCGAAGTTGTCGTTTCGACAGTTAAACGAAATGATATTGTTGGTGAGGTTGCTATTCTGTGCGATGTCCCGCGAACAGCTTCCGTAAAAGCCAAAGAGGATCTCGAGGTTTTGAAAATCTCCAAGGACCTGTTCTTTAGAATGATCAGCGAGTTCCCGCAAATGTCGGTCGAAATCATGCGCGAACTGGCGGCCCGTCTGTATCGCACGACCGATCAGCTCATGCGGGCTGTCAGTCAAAACTGACCCCGGAGATCATTTTTGTCACTGTTTGAACGGGAGAACGACCTTGCAGGGTCGATTGTCAGCATATGAGCCGTCTTGATAGCGCAATCCGTCGCCTGGAGGCGCAACGCGACTGCCTTGCCTTGGCCGCTGACATGATCAAGTCGGTCACTGGGCCCGTCCTTGAGCTGGGTCTGGGCAATGGGCGGACTTATGATCATCTGAGAGCAATATTGCCCGACCGCGAAATTTTTGTTTTTGATCGCCAGTTTGCGGCCCACCCCGACTGCTTGCCAGATGAGGCACACGCCTTTCTGGGCGACTTTTCTGACACGCTGCCCTCAGCTTTGGATAGAACAGGTGACCTGGCCGCCCTCGCCCATTGTGATACCGGCAGCGGTGACAAGGCCGCGACCAGCGCCCAGGCTGCGACCTTGGTTGATCCCGTCAACAAACTTGTTTGTAGCGGCGGCGCAATTGTTTCAGATCAGGAATTTTCCTGTCCCGACTGGATTGCTGTGGAATTGCCTCAAGGCGTGGTATCCGGGCGGTATTTCATCTATCGGAAACGTTAAGACCGGATTAGAGCGTTTCCGAACTCTAGGCAAACGCGGGATTGCTTCAAAACTGAAGTGATTGAGTATAAACAGGTATTGCCCGGGCTTTAACCGATTCAATCTCCGTCTGAATACTTCTTTCCATTTTACCTCGCTGAAAATGTGTATAAAATGATTGGTACGCAAACAGTCGTATAACCCAACAGATTCTGAATTCGCCTTGTTTGCGCCGATTATCCGAAGGGTTAGCCTTTGGGGAAAGCAAATAGACGATGAGTGACGGCGAAAAAACCGAATCTAACGGTGAAAAAAAAGATGCTGCCAGGTTCGGCGTTCTGCCACGGTTGTTGGGCTATAACGTACGCCGGGCCAATGTGAAGTTTTTCCAGAACTTCAGTGAAATTGTCTCCGGGCATGATGTGACGCCGGGGCAGTTTGGTGTCTTGGCGATTATTGATGCCAATCCGGGACTGAACCAGAGTGAACTGGGCCAGGCTATGGGCGTGGACCGGTCGACAGTGGTTGCTGTTATTGATCGCCTGGAAGGCCGCGGCCTGGTGGTACGCGATCCCTCACCCAAAGACCGGCGCTCCTATGCCCTCAGGCTCAGCGATAAAGGTGAAAACCTGCTAAGCGATCTCATTCCCATGGTCGAAAAATATGACCGGCAGGCGGCACACAGATTAACGGACGACGAAGTTGTGACCCTGGTGGACTTGCTGCGCCGAATGGTCGGTGACAATTAGAGCGTTAAAAAGTTAGAGCGTCTAAAAGGCAATGAAGATATGTCTCGAAGTCGCTTGTCGTGGTTTCGAAATCGCCCTAGGACGCCAGCGCTTCCTTAAAAGATGCAACGATCTCTGTCGGGTCCAGGGGTTTTCGATAGGCGGCCAAAACGTTTAAGCCCCACGCTTCTGCCAGTTTGCTCGCACGTGCCAACAAGTCTTCTTCAGCCCCACTGATTAACATCAATTTGCTTTTGATTTGCTGATCTTTCATGCGTTGGAGCACTTCAATGCCATCGAACTTTGGCATTACAAGGTCAAGCACGACGATATCCGGCGCATCTGTTTCCAGGATTTCGAGAAATTCTTTTGGTACAGATGTGGCTTGAACCACAAGACCACAGCTTTCTCCAATTGCAGTGATCAAATGCAATATGGGCGCGTCATCATCAATAACCAGCAGACGTTTCTTTGACATAATACCAATTGTAGAACGTCTGCTCCAAAATGCCAGCGAGGAAATAAATCATATTGGGGAGGTGAATACCTTTGACCCCCGTATGAGGGGGCAAACTTGTCTAATCTTTTTTGACGTATTTTATCTGGCCCGGTCAGACTTCTTTTTGATCGGCATGACAAACAATGTGGCGGGCAGATGCATGCCCGTTTCAATCAGGTCCAATGTGACGGAAGTGCGTTGGCCCTGACTGTCGATAATCTTCCACTGACGCAATATCAATGGGTCGCGGCTGAAAACCAGAGTGACGGTGCCTTCATCCGGGCGTTTTTGATCGCGCAGGGTAATGGACAAAGTGCCAGGGAAGCGTTCCACTTGCTCCACATCCGGGTTGTCTGTCAGGTCAACTTTTTCGGCAACCAACACGCCCAGGGGCGTGTCTTGAATGGGCCAGTTCTGTGGCTCGCCCAGTTCCTTGTCGAGAAAATACAGCCAAAAGCCATCCGACAGAACCAGGTAGGGCGACGGTGGGTCATATTCAAAACGCAACCGGCCTGGCCGGCGCAACATGAAATCACCTTGCGTAAAAGCACCGTCGGGCGAAACCTGCAAAAATCTTGACTTCAGACTTTTGACGCTATTGAGGTAGGTCGATGCAGCCCGTAAATCCGCTTCCTGGGTTTCCGTGAAAGTTGCGGCAAAAACGGCTTGGGGAACAAATGCACCGAGCAACACGAACAAGCTTAACGCGGCGCCCAGGAAAATCCGCGTGGATGTGGATGTAACCATTCAGCTTATTCCATCGCGTCTATATCACGAGCTAAAACCTCGCGTTTGCCAACTCGGTTGGCACCACTGATTACGCCTTCGGATTCCATTTGTTCAATGATTCGGGCAGCGCGATTATAGCCGATTTGCAAATGGCGCTGAACAAAACTGGTTGAGGCCCGGCGCTCGCGGCAGACCAGGGAAACGGCCTGGTCATACAAGGCATCATTATCATTACTGCCACCACTGCCACCGCCAGGCAACAAGGAATAGTCCTCACCGTCCGGTGCTTCCGTTATGGAATCCAGATATTCTGGCTTGCCCTGTTTCTTGAGAAACTTGACGACTTTTTCGACTTCTCTATCAGAGACAAAAGGACCATGCACGCGTCGAACGCGGCCACCACCCTCCATGAACAACATGTCGCCGGACCCCAGCAATTGTTCAGCACCTTGTTCGCCCAGGATGGTGCGACTGTCAATTTTGGATGTCACCTGAAAGCTGATTCGGGTCGGGAAGTTGGCTTTGATGGTACCGGTAATGACGTCAACCGAAGGCCGTTGAGTGGCCATGATAATATGAATGCCGGCGGCGCGGGCCATTTGTGCCAGGCGTTGGATGGCGGCTTCAATGTCTTTGCCAGCTACCAGCATCAGGTCGGCCATCTCGTCCACAACGACGACGATAAATGGCAGCGGCGACAGGTCCAGGGATTGCTCTTCGTAGATCGGCTCACCGGTTTCAGGATCAAAACCGGTCTGCACAGTACGCTTGATTTCTTCGCCATCTTTCAGGGCATCGCCGAGGCGTTGGTTATAGCCCTCGATGTTACGCACACCCAGCTGCGACATGGACCGATAGCGATTTTCCATTTCCCGCACGACCCATTTCAGGGCGACAACGGCCTTGCCAGGTTCTGTAACGACAGGTGTCAGCAGATGTGGAATATCGTTATAGACAGACAGTTCCAGCATCTTGGGATCAATCAGAATCAGGCGACATTTTTCTGGTGGCAAACGATAAATCAACGACAGGATCATGGAGTTAACGCCAACCGATTTACCGGACCCGGTGGTGCCCGCGATCAACAGATGTGGCATGCGGGCAAGATCAGCAATAACCGGATTACCACCGATATCCTTGCCCAGGGCCAGGCTTAGTTTTGTGGCGGTGTTTTCATATTCCTCGCTGCTCAACAGTTCACGCAGATAAACTGTTTCATGCTCAACGTTCGGCATTTCGATGCCGATGGCATTGCGACCGGGCACGACGGCAACACGGACGCTGATCGTGCTCATGCTGCGGGCGATGTCGTCAGCCAAACCGATGACGCGGGATGTTTTGGTGCCGGGGGCCGGCTCCAGTTCATACAAGGTCACGACCGGGCCCGGGCGCACTTTGGTAATTTCACCGCGCACGCCAAAATCTTCCAGTACAGATTCCAGCAGACGGGCATTTTGTTCCAGGGCATCTTCACTGATGGTGTCAGCCAAAGTGGTGCCTTTGTTCTCGGCCAGCAAAGACAATTCGGGCAATTGATGTTCGCCGTCGTTACTGCCTGTGCTCTCCAGATCCAGCGAGGGTTGGCGCTCGTCATTAGCGCGTTTGCTGGCTTTGGCCTTTGACTTTTTCGCAGTATCAACACGTCGTTTTGGCGGTGTAATTTTTAGTCCCGTACGGGGGGAGCTTTCGCTTGAGCTCAGGCTTGGCTCGGCACGGGCGCTTTTTGCCAGTGAAGGCTCTTTACGAATTTTTTCCTTCAGCTTGCGAACGATAGAACCGTCGTCCTTGTCCAATTTGCGATCCACACCTTCGCGTCGCCTGAACAAATCACTTGCGCGATCTTTAGCGTTGTCTTTGGCTTGGCCAAGGCCGCTGACCAGGTTTTGCGTGTGGCGCACGGATCGCCAGGCACCGAAACTCAAGGCGCGCCATTCTGACGGGGACAGGGCAAATGAAATACCGATCAAAATCAAAACAACAGGTGCCGCGATCAATCCATAAAGTCCTGGACTCATGGGCAGACCGGCTTCTTGTCCCAGATGAACGGCACTTCTGAACACCCCGTCTCCGACCCAGCCACCCAGACCACTGGCCAGCGGCCAGTTTTGCGGCACGGAAAACGCGGCCAATACAAAAGATGCGCCCACCAGCATAACCGGCAAAGTACTCATGTTCAGCCATAACAAAGGCAGGCCCCGGTGTGAAATCATGCGCCAGCCCCAGGCCAGCAACGTCAGGCAGATAAGTCCACCTGCAAGGCCGATGGTCTGCAGCACCAGGTCCGCGACCCAGGCACCCGGCACCCCGAGAAAATTATAAACCGGGCCAGTGATCGCATGGTTGGCACTTGGGTCGTCGACGCTGAAGGAAAGAAAAGTCAGAGCCAGTACCAGGGCGGTAATGATCAATGCCAGGCCCCAGGCTTCGGTTGCCCGGCGGCGCAGATAATCATTTGCGCCATCCGGCAGAAATCTCAGCTTACTCACGGAGTTTGTCGACATATTTGTTGCCATGTTCCTGCCTTTTTGACGTAACCAAAAGGTTTGATCCTGCTTCCTAGTTCAACGTATCGACGATGCGCTGCATCGCTATCTCGGTTGTCGCGGCGTCTACGACCAAGGCAATGCGAATATAGGCATCACCAGGATTAAAGCCGTTGTGATCTGTTTTGCAGACATAGGCACCGGGCACGATGCGTAAACCCGCTTCTTGCCACAATTTCAACGTCGCCTCTTCGCCGTTGCCCACATTCAGCCAGAGAAAAAAGCCGCCAGGCGGGCGATAAAAACCAAAGCGGTCGCCCAGTATACGCTCGGCGATGTCAATTTTATGGCGATATAGTGACCGACTTATGCTCACATGTTCATTTTCGCGCCATAAGGCAGCGCCAGTTGCCAGGATCGGAAGGGGGATTTGCGGTGATGAATAGGAGCGGAACTGTAAATACCGCTTCAGCACCACCGGATCGCCCGCACAAAAACCAAGCCGGAGGCCAGGGACACTGGATCGTTTTGACAGAGAATGGAAAACCAGCACGTTATCCATAACGTGATCAGGATCACCACCAAGTTTAGCGCAAGCCTCCAGCGCACCTGGCGGTGGGGTCGCGTCATAAACCTCGGCGTAACATTCGTCCACAATCAGCAGGAAATCGTGTTTGCGGGCCAGCTTGATCATGTCGCATAGCTGATCCAGGGTCGCAATGGCACCCTGGGGGTTGGCCGGACTGCTGACATAGGCGATGGCGGCCCGTTCAAGAATATCTTCATCCAGGGCAGCAAAATCAGGTAAAAAGCCAGTTTCCTCGGTGGCGGAGACATAAACGGTTTCAGCGCCGGCAAAGACAGATGCCCCGGCATAGACCTGATAAAAGGGGTTTGCGACAAGGGCAGTGGGTTGCAGGTTACGGCCACCAACCTTTTTGCTTTCTGGCACAACTACCGGGGCGATCAGATAAAGACCTTCGCGGCTGCCTGCCAGGGGGACGATGTGGCGGTTGGCGTCAATCATGCCGTCCGGCAAGTCATAGCGCCAATTCAACCAGTCAACGACAGAGTCGCGATATTCGTCAGTGCCCAGTAACTGGGGGTATTTGCCGTAAAGATGCCGGTTGGCATGCATGACCTCGCCGACCAGATCGGGATAGTCGTGTTGAGGCTCTCCCACAGCCATGACAATGGGCTCGATGTCTGCCGGGGGCGTAATCGGGTCCAACAGCAAACGTAGCCGGTCAAAAGTGGCTATCCCCAGATTATCCAGGCGCTCAAAGTTCATTAACAGGCTTCCTGATCGGCAGTAATTGCATGGGACAAAACGAAAACAAATTTTCGCCAAACTATCGGTGCGGAATTTAAAAGACAAGGTTCCGCAATGTTTTAACAGCGAACCTGCATAATGTACCTGAGGAAGTTTTCAATTCGTTAACGATAATATCTGAAAGGCACAAAAAAAGAGGTGCCGCCAAATACCTGAAGACACCTCTTTTTCCGATCAACTGAACTATTTCTCGATTACCGAACCGGAATATCGTCTTCCGGATAGGCGGAGATCTTGTGGATGCTGAGGTCAGCGCCGTGAAACTCGTCTTCTTCGCTCATCCGGATGCCGACGGTCAGGCGCAGGCCGCCATAAACGATCAGGCCACCGACAATCGCTACCGATATTCCAGCAACTGTGCCAAAAATCTGTGCCCCCAGAGTAACGCCACCCATACCGCCCAAGGCCTCCAGGCCAAAGACACCGGCCGCAATGCCGCCCATGGCCCCACACAGGCCGTGCAGGGGCCAGACGCCCAGCACGTCGTCAATTTTCCACTTGTTTTGGCAGGTCGTGAAGGCCCAGACAAAAAGCCCACCGGCGATCAACCCGGTAACCAAAGCACCCAGCGGATGCATGATGTCAGAACCGGCACAGATGGCCACCAGGCCCGCGAGGGCGCCGTTATGCACAAAGCCCGGATCATTACGGCCAAAAAACAGCGCCGCAAGGATACCACCGCCCATGGCCATCAGTGAATTCATGGCGACAAGGCCTGTAATGCCTTCGACGCTTTGCGCACTCATGACGTTAAATCCGAACCAGCCGACACAGAGAATCCATGATCCCAAGGCCAGAAACGGGATGTTACTCGGCGGAATGCCGATGACACCACCGTCTTTGCGGTAGCGACCCTTGCGGGCACCCAACAATACGACGGCCACCAGGGCTATCCACCCACCCATGGCATGGACAACGATGGAACCGGCAAAATCATGAAACTGGGCCCCGAAGGTGGCTGCGATCCAGTCCTGCACGCCAAAATTACCACCCCAGACAATGCCTTCAAAGAAAGGATAGATGAAGGCCACCAGAAGGGCCGTTGCTGCCATTTGGGGGCCAAATTTGGCCCGTTCGGCGATTCCGCCTGAAATAATGGCGGGAATGGCGGCGGCGAATGTCAGCAGGAAGAAGAACTTCACCAGGTCATAGCCGTTGCTGGCAAAGGGTGAGCCCTTTGCCGTGCCACTTAAAATCTGGGCCCCGGCAAAAAAGTCGATGCCGTAGGCGATCGCATAGCCGATAAAGAAATAGGCCATGGTTGAGATGGCAAAGTCGACAATGATTTTGACCAGGGCGTTGACCTGGTTTTTCTTGCGCACCGTGCCTACTTCCAGAAAGGCAAATCCCGCGTGCATGAACAGCACCAGAATGGCTCCCATCAGAACAAAAAAGACATCTGCCCCGGTTTTAAACGCGTCCATAAAATCCTCCAACGGCCATTTGTTCTACAAGCGGAATGATTTCCGACGCAAACTTCTGGCAAATATTCCCTGTCAAACCAGACGAATTCTTTCCGTCCGGCAAAATGTAAATTCCAGTTTACATTTCAAGCGCCGTGCCAACCCGTGTAGATGCGGTAATAATCGGCACAGTACTTTGATATTAAAAGGGAAATTGTAGAATTCAGGTATGCTGTATTGCAGACGCACTAAAACCCGCCTGCCCTAAAAATGGGCAGACAGGTCTTTAGTGTCTATTTATTAGGCGGCCAGCCGATCAATTTGAATCAACTGGCCGCCAGATTTTGACATCCCGAGGATCGAGCGAGACCCTAGAGAGACTGTGAGCCTTGACCGAATTCCGGGTAAGCTTCCAGGCCAAGCTCGGTCCGGTCTGCACCCAGGGCTTCGGCTTCATCATCCAGACGAATGCCAACGGTGGCTTTCAGAACCAACCAGGCAATCGAGCTGGCGACGATCACGAAAGCACCGATTGAGACAACACCGATGGCTTGAGTGACAAAGCTGGCATCAGGGTTGGTAATCGGCACAGCCATTGTGCCCCAGATCCCGGCCATCAGGTGAACCGGAATGGCACCGACAACATCATCGATCTTCAGTTTATCCAGCATGGGAATGGCAAAGACCACGATAATACCGCCAACAGCGCCAATCAGCAGGGCCTGGCCCATGGTCGGGGTATCCGGCCCGGCTGTGATGCTGACCAGTCCAGCCAGGGCACCGTTCAGGGCCATGGTCAGATCGACCTTCTTGTAAATCAACTGGGTTGCAATCATGGCGGCGACGACGCCACCGGCAGCAGCAATGTTGGTGTTGATATAGATGTTGGCAATCGCAGCAATATCCGAGGCACTGCCCATGGCCAGCTGCGAGCCACCGTTAAAGCCGAACCAGCCGAACCAGAGGATGAACGTGCCCAGGGTTGCTAATGGCAGAGAAGAGCCAGGCATGGGGTGCACACCACCGCTTTTGGTGAACTTGCCTTTGCGGGCACCAAGAATGATGGCACCGGTCAGGGCAGCCCAGCCGCCTGTTGAATGGACAAGGGTGGAGCCAGCAAAATCAGCAAAGCCCATTTCCGAGAGCCAGCCGCCGCCCCACTGCCATGAACCCTGGATCGGATAGATCACACCGGTCAGGACAACGACGAAGGCAAGGAAAGGCCAAAGTTTGATGCGCTCGGCAACTGTACCCGAAACGATCGAGGCTGCTGTGGCGACAAATACCATCTGGAAGAACCAGTCCGAAGAGGCCGAATAGTTTCCACTGAAATCGCCCTTGGCCATGGCGCTGTCATCGATGCCCCAGGGTGCAAAGGTGCCCATGAAGCCCCCATCAACGCCCTGATACATCAGGTTATAACCAACAGCGTAATAGAGAATGCCGGCAATGGAATAAAGGGCAATATTCTTGACGCACATGGTGGCCACATTTTTGGTCCTTACCATGCCGGCTTCCAGCATGGCAAAACCAGCTGCCATCAACATCACCATGAAGCCATGGATCAGGAACGACAGACTGTTAAAGATATAGGCCGTCTCGGTCACTTTGGCGTCCTCAGCCAGAGCCGGTGTGGCAAAAGTCAGGGCCGTGACTGCAACCGCAGCAAAAGCACCTGTGTATTTAAGATTTTTCATAATTGCTTCCTACAGGGCTTCGTTGTCAGCTTCGCCAGTGCGAATGCGAACAACCTTGCTGAGATCGTAAACAAAGATCTTGCCGTCACCGATTTGACCGGTATTGGCCGTTTCCTTGATGGTTTCTGTCACGCGCTCGGCCATATCGGCTGTCACGGCAACTTCGATTTTGACTTTGGGCACGAAGTTCACAGCATATTCAGCACCGCGATAAATCTCGGTATGGCCTTTCTGGCGACCAAATCCCTTGACCTCACTTGCTGTCAGGCCCTGGACCCCGAGTTCCATGAGGGCTTCGCGCACCTCATCCAGTTTGAACGGTTTGATGACCGCCATAACGAGTTTCATGTCCCGTTTCCTTTTTCTGATCTGCGCGTTGCCGCGCTTGCGATTTATTCAGCCTGTGAAGGCCGTGTGAATGCGTAACGGTCCTTGCATTACAAGGATCGTGCCAGTTTCCAGAAAAGGAGTTATCTAATTGATATTAATAACAAAAGCTCGAAATACTCAACGATATCCAGCTTAGTTAGTAGAAATATTGCCTAAAAAAGCGCCATGCAACCTAAATCGCCTAATAATTAGGCGTATTCAGGATATTGATAAATTTATTTAGCTTGCCAGCGCTTTTTCGATGCCGGAACCGTTGCGTAACAAGGCATTTTCCCGCTTCGGCAGGCCAAACATCATTAGCCCCACTGGCAAGCCGCCAGTTTGGCCTGCGGGCAGGGTCAGGCTGCTCAGGGTCAGCAAATTGCCCAGTCGTGTATTGTACAAGGCGGATATATTGGCTTTGGCATAGGCCGCACTGTCGGCCTCAAGTGGCGCAATAGCCGGGGGCGTAATGGGCGTTGTGGGCATCAATACAGCATCATAACCGGCCACGCGTTTAAGATAGCTTGCCCTTAGGGACCGAAGTTTGTGCATGGCTTCGGCCACATCAATGGATGACATATTTTCTGCCATTTTAAAGCGTTTCGTCACTTCATCGTACATTTGATCTGACTGGCTTTCGATTACATCCCGCCATTCGCCATAGGCCTCCGGGCTGAACAGGTTGCCAACATTGTTACACAGGTCGGTTACAGCATCGAATTCAGGCACCTTCCCACGTTCCACGATGGCTCCTTTGGCCACCAGCTTTTCAAAGGCCTCTTCCAGGCAGGCAACGACGCCCTCTTCCGCATTGTCCCAGACAATGTTGTCCGGCACCAAAAAGCGTTTGCCGCGCACACTGGTGCCTATCAGATCGGCGGCCTTGCCACCGCAAAGGATTGCAAACAGGGCATTGGCGTCTGCCACGTCCTGGGCCAGCGGGCCAACTGTATCAAACTGCCGGGAAAGAGGCAGCACGCCCTTGGCGGGAACGACACCGGATGTTGTCTTCAGACCAACCAGACCATTCCATGCAGCCGGTATACGCACGGATCCACCTGTATCGGTACCAACGGTAATGGGCGCCAGTTGTCTCGCTACCGAAACGGCAGAACCAGAGGAGGACCCCCCTGGACAACGCGGTGTTACGGAATCAAAAGCATTGGCCGGTGTGCCATATGTCGGATTTATCCCGAGGCCGGAAAAGGCAAATTCCGAAAGATTTGTTTTACCAAGGCAGACCATTCCAGCGCGGGTTGCCCGGGCCAGGGTATCAGCATCATGTGACGGGATGCGATTTCGAAAAACTTCCGAGCCCCCGGTGGTGGCCGTACCGGCAGAATCAAACAGGTCCTTCCATGAGATTGGGACACCATCCAAAGGCCCTAGCCTTAAACCTGTTCGCGCTCTTTTTTGCGCAGCTTCGGCTTCTGATCGTGCCCGATCAGCAGTGACAGCCAGAAATACTGTGTGATCCGTATCTTCCCGTTCAATTCGTGCCAGATACGATTCTGTCAGTTCTACAGGGTCGATGTCGCCTTCGCCCATGGCCACACCTTGGGCGAGGGCCGTCATGTCATGCCAGTTATCAGTCATGAGCCAAAGGGTAATCGGCACACAGCCATGCTGCAATGCCTGAAAGACAATCAGCAGCGCATGTATAGCAATCAAAGCGCCAGGTATTACGCATGCGGGACTGTTGCTTGATAATAGGAGAATTCCGGCTTTGACGGAAAGGCAGCGTTGCTTATAACTGAAGCTGGTTCCCAAATTCAAAAGCAGCGGCGACTCCGCCAAGTTCGGAATTGCCCCAAGCCGTGGACATGTGAAGTGGCAGGTATGGAAGATAAGCACGACAGTCGACAGCACCGTGATCAGGCGAACGTTGTCGATGTCATCATAAATGGTGGTGGTCTCGTCGGTCTGGCGCTTGGTTGTGCCCTTGGCGACGCGGGCTTGCGCGTTGCTGTGATCGATCGTGATGACCCGGCTACGATGCTGGATGCGCCCTATGATGGCAGGTCATCGGCAATTGCCTGGGCAAGCCAGCAGGCGCTGGCGATGATCGGCGTTTGGGATCATGTGGCGACCCAGGCCCAAGCCCTGCTGGATATACGAGTTAGCGATGGCGCATCGCCCCTGTTCCTGCATTACGATCACCGTGAACTGGATGGCCAACCCTTCGGTTATATGGTTGAAAATCGCCATATGCGTCAGGCATTGCATGCACGCGCCGCAGAGACTTCAACTCTTGAACTTATTGCGCCTCAGTCAGCAACCCAAATTTCCCGCTTGGACAATGGCGTAAGCGTGCAGCTCTCGAACAAACGGGAACTTCAGGCCCGACTACTGGTCGGCGCTGAAGGTCGATTGTCACCCAGTCGGGAAGAGGCCGGCATTCAGGTCAGTGGCTGGAGTTATCATCAGGTTGGCATTGTCTGCACTGTTCGCCACGAACTTCCCCATCAGGGCATTGCCCAGGAACGCTTCCTGCCCTCCGGACCCTTTGCTATTTTGCCACTGATGGGTAACCGTTGCTCACTGGTCTGGACGGAAACAGATGCCCTCGCGCCGGTGATGATGGCGCTGGATGACGATGCCTTTCTGGCGGAAATCGGCAAACGCTTTGGTGATTATCTGGGTGAATTGGCCCTTGAAGGGCCGCGCTGGTCCTATCCTTTGTCCCTGCAAATTGCAGATCGCTATATCGATCAACGCCTGGCCCTGGCGGGCGATGCGGCCCATGGCATGCACCCCATTGCGGGACAGGGTCTGAATGTCGGATTGCGGGATGTGGCCGCTTTGACAGAAGTGCTGGTGGACGCCGCGCGCCTTGGTCTGGATATCGGTGCGCCGGATGTGCTTGAGCGCTATCAACGCTGGCGCCGTTTTGACAATGCCACCTTGCTGGCCGTCACGGATGTTCTGAACAGGTTGTTCTCCAACGACGTCGAACCCCTGCACCTGGCCCGCGATATTGGCCTCGCCGCTGTCAACAAAATGCCAGACCTGAAAAAACTCTTCATGCGCCATGCGCGCGGCACCGTCGGGAAACTACCCAAACTCCTGAACGGAGAGCCGGTATAGTCTTGCTGAACCAGGGCTGATCCGGTTTAAACGAAATCGCTTTGAGTTTGAAGCAACGCTGCGTTTCCGATAAACCCTGAAATACTATACCTTGTTTATCAAATAACCTGAATTAATTAGTTTATTTGCAGGCAACTCAGGGAACTGTTAATGACCGACATGCGGGGGCAGGTTGATTTTGGCAATCGACTGGCATTGATTGCCGGTATTCTGCCAACTTTATTGGGGCTTGTCGTTCTGACGGGCTGGTATACCCACAACACGACCCTGATCCAGGTTTCCCCAACATTTGTGCCGATGCAATATAATACAGCACTCGGGTTTTTGTTGAGCGGCATCGGCCTTGTTTCAGCGGCAACAACGCCTTCGGACAGAAAAGCCTGGATCGCCAGGTATGTTGGTGCAACAACAGCCGTTTTGGGTTTGCTGACTTTGATCGAATATATTGCGGGTGTTGATCTGCAAATTGATCAATTATTCATGGAACATTATGTCACTGTAGAGACCTCAAACCCTGGCCGCATGGCACCTAATACAGCCTTGTGTTTCAGCCTGACCGGGATAGCCCTGCTTTTTGCCAATCCGCTTGCCAGTCAGAAATCCAGGATTTATCTCACGGCGGTTCTTGGCTCGATCACTTTCGGACTTGGCGTGATCGCCTTTGCCGGTTACGCCATGAACCTGGAAACGGCCTATGGTTGGGGGCACCTGACCCGCATGGCCGTCCACACTGCGGCCGGCTTTATCGTTCTTGGCCTCGGTCTGGTTCAGCGTGCCTGGCATCTGGAACTGCAAGCATCCAGGGAAATGCCAGATTGGCTTTCGTGGGCAATTGGTATCGGCGTCCTGGCTTTTACACTCAGCCTTTGGCAGGCTCTGGGGTCTGAGTCAGCAGTTGATATTGCAGAAATATTTGTTCTGGTTTTCGGTATCGTCTTGTCGCTGGCTCTTGGATTCATGGTCCGTGTTGCCGGTGTTGCTCGTCGGCGCGCCCTTCGCGCCGAAGCCGTAAGTGCGCGCCTGGAAGACGAAGTCAGAGAACGCCGCATCGCTGAGGACAAACTTGAACAATCGCGACAAGAGCTTGAACAAAAAGTAATCGAGCGCACAGCTGAATTGCAGCACGAAAACGAAGACCGGACAAAAGCAGAAGAACTGGAACGACTGGGCCGGGAAGTTTTGGATGCCATGTTTGATGCCACCCCGACGCCATTAGTGGTTCGCAGTGTTGACCAACCGACATATCTTCGTGTGAACGAGGCTGCCTGTGAATTGATCGGTCTTTCAAAAGAAGAGTTCCTGAAACTTGACCCCTCCAACATTTGGCACCATCCAAACGAGCAGAAAAAATTCCTTGAGTCGGTGAATGATGAAGGGCAATCGACCAGTGTCGAAGTCAAGGTCAAAAACTTTGCCACCGGTTCGCCACGTGATGTTATGGTCACTGTGGTTCCCATAACCTTCCACGGTGTACCCGCCCTGTTGATGGCGGCCCACGACGTTACGGAGCGAAAAAAATCCGAAGTTGCCTTGCGGCAAAGCGAAGAAAAAATGTCCGCCATTCTGGAGGCCAGCCCTATTGGCGTATCCATTTTTGATGCCGAAGGTATCCGCCTGTTCGCCAACTCTCGCATGGCAGATATGTTGGGACGGTCGAAGGAAGAATTAATCGGTCCCAACTCGGTTCCCGGTTTTGCCGATTCCGATGACCGCGAAGACTGGGTGCATGAATTTGAAATCAAGGGCGTTGTCGAGGGACGCGAAGCACAATTGCTGCGCGCGGATGGTTCAGCTTTTTGGGTCTTGTTGTCAATGCGGTCGATTACCTGGGACGGCGAAAATGCCCGCCTGGTCTGGGTTTACGATATCTCCGAACGCAAGGCAGTTGAGGCAGATCTGGCAGCAGGTGAAGCGCTGCTGCGCAGTGTTTTGAATAATATCAGCCAAGGCGTGATCGCCTATGATAGTGATCGCCGTCTGGTGACCTGGAATGAACAATATCGCACGCTTCTTGAATTTCCCGACGGTTTCCTGAAAGTTGGCAAGTCTGCACGAGAAATAGGGCAACATTTTGCTGACATTGGATATTATGGCAAAGAAGACTTGCTGGTAAAAATTGACCAACGCCTGGATAGTCTCTGGACGGGGGAGGCGACGACGCGGTTCATTCTCAATATCGATGGCGATCGCACTTTTGATGCGGTGGCTGAGCGAACAGATGAAGGCGATGTGGTTATCACCTATACAGATGCCACCGAGCGCGACAGGGCAGACAGGGAAGTTCGCAACATACTTGAAAAATTGCCGGTTGGCATAACGGTCGCGGGTGTTGCGACGTCCAATCTCGAATTTGCCAATTCTCATTTCAGGGAACTATTTGGCATTGACGAAGAAACGGTTCACAAAACCAATGCAGCAAGCCTGTATTTAAATGCCGAGGATCGGGCTGACATTCGGGAATCGATCCTGAAAAAGCAAACGGTGCAAAACCGGGAACTTAAAATGAAGCGGGCTGATGGCTCAGAATTCTGGAGCATGTGCACAGTATTGCCATTCGAATATGAAGGTAAACCAGGTGCCCTTGGTGGCTACTATGACATCACGGATCAAAAACGGGCCGAGGCTGAAATATTAAAAGCGCGCGACGTTGCAGAAACAGCGGCCCAGGCCAAGTCGGATTTCCTCGCCTCCATGAGCCACGAAATCAGAACGCCAATGAACGGCGTTGTTGGCATGGCGGATTTATTGTCCCAAACCAACCTCGATGATGATCAGACCCTGATGCTGAATACAGTACGGGATTCCGGCAATGCCTTGCTGACAATCATCAACGACATTCTGGATTTTTCCAAAATTGAAGCTGGCAAGCTTGATATCGAATCCATCCCGTTTTCGCTTGCTGATGTCCTCGAAGGCGCTGCTGCGACCATGGCCCCCAGCGCCATCGGAAAAGGCATTCGCATCACTACATTTGTTGATCCCGACATGCCTGAAACCCTGTTGGGTGATCCGGTCCGTTTGCGCCAGATCGTTTTCAATCTAACCGGCAATGCGGTGAAGTTTTCAACAGAAGGTGAAGTGGTCGTCCGAGCCGAAGCCGTCAGCAATAATCAAGATGGATGCCGCATCAAAATCTCGGTTGTCGACTATGGCATCGGTATTTCGAAAGACGCGCAAGAGAGTTTGTTCGAAGCATTTTCCCAAGCCGAAAGCTCGACCACGCGCCGCTTTGGCGGCACCGGTTTGGGGCTGGCAATTTGCAAACGGCTCACCGAATTGATGCAGGGAACCGTTAGTGTGGAAAGTCGGTTGGGCTCAGGCTCAACCTTCTCAATCGAAATTCCCCTTGGCAATACAGATGAACATCGTGGCGAAGACCTGTCTACAGATCTGGCCGGGTTAAGGGTTCTCGCTGTTGCGACATCGTCAGTGGCACGGGAAGCCATGGTGCGGTATTTAGAACATTCAGCCGCCGAAGCGTCGGCAGTACCGGGCATCAAAGAAGCGGAAGAAATTCTGGCGACGTCCGAATCCGCTTTTGATGTCATTGTTCTTGACCTTGATCTGGATGTGGCCCGTCAGGCGGAGGCGATGAAGTTGCTGAAAGTCGCCAGGCCAAAATTTGTTGTTCTGACAGGGGGGCAGCGCCGCTCGGCCCGTATCGACAAGGCCGACTGTGTCAGTGTGGATGGCAATCCCCTGCGCCGTGCGCGCTTCCTCAATGCCATCTCAGTGGCGGCAGGTCGGGCCAGCCCCTTGATCAAGGTTGATGATGACCGGGCCGCCGAAACGGTCGTCGCTTTGTCTGCCGAAGAAGCTCTGGCCCAGGGCACATTGATCTTGCTGGCAGAAGACAATCTGACAAATCAACAGGTCATCGGGCGGCAGTTGGATAAACTGGGATATACCTGTGAAATGGCGGACGACGGCAAACTGGCCCTGGAGGCCTGGCGGCAAAAGGACTATGCCTTGCTGTTAACCGATTGCCATATGCCAAACATGGATGGCTTTGAACTTACCGCGGCGGTGCGGGCGGACGAAGAAAACAGAGGCAGACGAGCCCCTATCATTGCCGTGACCGCCAATGCCCTGGAAGGCGAAGCTGAACGCTGCATCGCGGCCGGGATGGATGATTATCTTTCCAAGCCGTTGGCCATGGCGGACCTGCAAGTCGCTTTGCGGAAATGGATGCCGCACGGGCGCTCTGAGATCGACACTGGTGCCGTAAAAGCTGGCACAGATGTCGTGGCACCCCCGGCAAATTCAGGCGTTGTGGATCCGAAATTTTTGCGTGAAACTTTTGGTGATGATGAAGAACTGATCAACGAAATCCTTCAGGACTTTGTTGAACCGGGCCGCAGCGCTGTTGCTGAAATAGATACGGCTTTTGTCGATCGTGATGCCGCCGGTATAGGTGGCGCCGCCCACAAACTGAAATCCTCATCCCGGTCTATCGGTGCAGACGCCCTGGCTGACTTGTGCGCAGCTTTGGAAGCTGCCGGGAAAGCTGATGATTGGGACGCCCTTGAAACGGCTTACCCCGATCTGGCACCAGCATTCGATGCCGTCACCAAGGCGATCAAGGGCTAGTTGTCCGGATCAAGGGCTGGGCGCCGGGGATTATTCAAGGCTCGCGGCTGAGGCCTTCTTTGTCGAGGGCATCGAGGTAGTCTTGCCAGGCCTGGTCGATACGTGGGCCCAGTTCGTAGAAATAGTCCCAGGTGAAAATACCTGTATCGTGCATGTCGTCGAAGACCAGTTTGACTGCATAGTGACCAACGGGTTCGACCTTCATGATGCCGACATGGGCACGACCGGGCAGAGTCTTTTTCTGGCCGGGGCCATGTCCCTGAACTTCGGCAGAAGGGCTTTCAACGCGCAACAGCTCAGCGGGAAAACGATATGTAATGCCACCCGGGAAATCGACTTCGAGGATTTTTTCCTCTGACTTCAGGCGGATTTCAAGGGGTGACGAGACAGTGTCTTTTTTGGCGGCGTCAGTCATGGTTGTTGCTTTCTTTCGCAAGATATTGGCAAACGAAAAAGTCAGGTGGTTTGAACGCGGCGGGCTTCGTCAACCAACATGATCGGAATGCCGTCGCGGATGGGATAGGCCAAGTGGGCTTGCTCACTAATCAGTTCCTGGGCCGCTTTGTCATAAACCAGCGGACCTTTGGTCAGGGGGCAAACCAGAATTTCCAGCAATTTTGGGTCAATGGTAGATGATGTCTCAGTCATGGCTCATATGTATCCATTCGTCAGCGGGCGTGTGTTTATTGCATGGCCGGTGGTTCATCACCGGTAAAGGGCGAATCGGCAAATTGCATCAGCAAGGTCAGGATATCGCCCCGTTGGGCAAGGGTATCAGCTTCCAGCAAGGCCTGCTTTTCCGAAGGCTCGAACGGGCACATCATGGCCAGAGATGATACCAGGCTTTCGTCTGATATTTTTTCCAGCGATTTCCAGTCCGTATCCAGCTCTTTCATATCCAGATAACTTTGCAGCGCCGCGAATAATTCCTGGCGTTTGAAGCCTGATGATTCTGTCACATCCATGTCCCGGCGATATTTTGCGTAGGAGACCAGGGCCCGGCGATAAGGTTGGGTCATGGGCAATTCCTCAATGACCTGAAAGCGGCACAGGCCCGTCAAGGTGATTAACATGGTACCGTTCAGTGTCTCCTTGAAGGCATCAATACGCCCAACACAGCCCGTACGATAAATTTCCGGTTCCAGTTCAGTCGAAACGGGGTCCAGGGGCTGGACCATGCCGATCAGATGCGTGTCATTCATGGCTTCGCGGATCATGTCCAGATATCGCGGCTCGAAGATGTTCAGAGGCATCTGGCCGCGCGGCAGCAACAGCGCACCCCCCAGTGGGAACAGGGCAATGGTGCGCGATATCTCGTCAAACCCGACATCCTGGCGACCCTCAGTCACGATACTTCAAGTCCCACTGGCACTGCATGGTTGATCCGTCTCCTACGAGAACAACAGGATCGACAGCTTTTGCCGACCGTCCTGAGTGACTTCATCTTCATTGCCAAAGGCTTCGAACAAGGTCAGCAATTGTTTGCGGGCGCCATCATCATTCCATTTGCGATCCCGGCGCACAATATCCAGCAGCTGTTCAACGGCCTCTTCCTTGCGCCCGGCAGCCAACAGGGCTTCCGATAATTCAGATCGGGCCTGGTGATCGTTTTCATTTGCTTCTACCTTTGCCAGCAAAGGTTCCAGATCGCCGGCATCCAGGGCCTTTTCCGCCAGAGACAAGGCGGCGCGAGCACCTGTGACGATTGGCTTGTCGGCATCCTCAGGCTTGACCAGGTCAAGTGTTTGACCAGCCCGTTCAAGATCCCCGCCACCAATGTAGCACTGGGTGAGGCCGGCCAGGGCATCAACATTGCTGTTGTCGGTACGCAAGACCTCACCAAACAAGCTGGCGGCCTGGGCGAAATCCTCTTCAGCCAGAGCGGTTGTGGCAGCTTCCAGGGCTTCTTCAGCCGCGGTCGGGCCAATTTCACCGACCAGTTTTTCAACGAACGCTTTGATCTGGCTTTCAGGCACAGCGCCCATGAAACCATCAACCGGTTGGCCGTCCTTGAAGGCATAAACAGCTGGAATGGACTGAATACGCAATTGCTGTGCAATGGCGGGGTTTTGGTCAATGTCAATTTTGACCAATCGGACAGCACCGTTGGCAGAATTAACAACTTTTTCAATGGCCGGGCCTAATTGTTTGCAGGGCTCACACCATGGCGCCCAGAAATCTACAATAACCGGGACTTCCTTTGAGACCTCAACAACGTCTTCAATAAAGGCTGCGTCACTGCTGTCCTTGATCAGGCCAGCTGGCGCGCCGTCAGGGGATAACATCGAAATTTCGTCCATCGTTTTGTCTGTCCGTTGTCTGTTAATAAACGTTGTCTGTTAATAAACGTAGTCTGTTAATAATGGTTGTCTGCCAATAATCGGGGCGTCTCGTCATTTCTCAGGTTTCAAGCATAGCTGCATTTCAAACCAGGAAATACTGGCGCCAAGGATAATTAAGCCCCATGGTTCAGAGCAAAGCTGAAACACTTCAGTGAGTTCTATTCATTGCTCAGCAAAATGCAAAGCCCCCTTGGCTCAGCAAACACGCCCTACCCAAGAAAATATGGGGTCTTGAGCTGCATTAACAAGTTGCTGATAGCGGATTATTGCGCTTGTTCAACCCCTGGGACAAGGTCCACCCGCTGGGGCGTGTGGCCCGTGGCATCAATAAATCGCAATAAATCCACCGTCGATATCGCTGTCGTCGCTTCATTATGCAGGGGATGATAATTTAACAAATCAAATTCCAGCATACCCTGATCCAGAACCACGTTCATTTGCTGGTCCTTGTCGTTGATCAGTGAAAAGGGTGTCACAGAACCGGGTCGCACGCCCAGAATGTCCCACATCAGTTCAGCTTTGCCAAAGGAAAGACGGCCGGAGCCAATCTGTTTGTGCAGGGTTTTCAGATTAACTTCGCGGTCTTCAAGTGCGACGATCAGCCATAACTGCGCCTTTTTATCTTTTAGAAACAGGGATTTGCAATGCCCACCCGGCAGGTCACCGCGCAATTCCTGACTCTGCTCGACTGTATGCAGCGCAGCATGCCGGTGGGTGGTGGTTTGTATGTCCAGTTCCAGAAAAAATTCGAATAATTGTTGTTCGTCAGCTGGCATGGAAAAAACACATCCCCTTGTGTCTGAAGGCATTAGAAGACGCTAAACATAGCCTCCAGTGGCCTTAAGTCCATGCAATTTTCCGGGGGAAGTGTTTAAATGTGGCCAATTCATCAAAAGAACCCTGTGAAGGGGCTTGCAAACAGAGGCGCGATGACTATTATCCCGCCGTCGTCAAGATTGAGCGGGCGTAGCTCAGGGGTAGAGCATAACCTTGCCAAGGTTAGGGTCGAGAGTTCGAATCTCTTCGCCCGCTCCAATAATTCAAGGGGTTAGCATTAGTTTGCTGACCCCTTTAATTTTGTCTGCGATGCTTCTGCAGTGCTAATTGACTTTTTCCGGTGAATTTGTGGGCTCTGGCGCGGTGATGCTTCGCATGTCTGACGACCCCAATAAAACCTATGCATCTCCCCTACCAAATATTCTATATAGAGAGGTTGCACAGGTTTCTGCTCATTTGCCGGGATCATTCCGGTTTCTGAAATCGATGTCTGCTTTGCGGTACAGACCGGACCATAAATGCAGAGGTCGCTTATTTCCGCTTTTGACCCATATGTATGGACCGGCTGCTGATCGCAAGAGAAATATTTTGCATAGTGTCGGAAGTCGCTGATATGTATCCGGCCTGTTTGATCGGCAACCGGGCCGTGGCCTTGATGGGAGTACGCACGCACCTTTGGTCTCATTAGCGGACAGGTCAGCCCTTGATATTTGGGCGACCATTTGGGTCAACAGACTCTGGGTGCGTATTTCAATCCGTTCCATGCAGTTATCTCAGTCGCGAAAGTTCCGGGGTCGTTTGGTCTAGATAGCTGTAATCTCCTGCCGGTGGGTGTCGAAGGTTTTTTCGTT
>JABIFY010000147.1 GCA_018650465.1 Alphaproteobacteria bacterium | reverse complement strand
ATTTGTTCAGACTTTGAGACTGAATGGAATGCCGTTCGCCGTGCCTGAAATTGTGTTACCGCCGGTGTTGTCAGATGGGGGCGGGCTGGCTGTGACAGAGGTCGGTGCAGCGGGGCGTGGAGCATAAGATCGGCCTGGTCCACCCAGCACGTCATCCATTTGTTTTTGATTGCTGGCCAGCAGGTCGTCGAATGGTGATGAATATTTTCCCGACATTTGTTTATCCCTCTTTTTCGGCGCCGTCGCCATCGGCCCACCAGCGCTTGAAATTCCGGCCGGCGACACGGGCAGACCGGGACTCTGGCTTGCGGCTCAGTCCGTTGACATAATCCAGGGCTTCAGCGGTTGAAACCACGTCGGCATATTTGGCATCCATGTCAAACAAATTGGCTTCGTGCGGACCGTCCGCCCTGTCGCCACAGCCCTCAGCCACAACGATTGTGTAAAACCCGTGTTGCAGGGAATCGACGGCTGAGGCGCGCACGCAACCGCTTGTGGTACAACCAACAATGACCACTGTGTCGGCATCGTTGTTTCTGATCCAGGTATCCAGGTTCGTGCCAAAGAAGCTGCTGGCGTATTTCTTGGAGACGACATATTCACCGGTTTCCGGACGGATGCGGTCGTCGATCTTGCACATGGGCGAGCCACGCAAAAGCACGGACAGGGACGGCACCTTTTTGATGAAGACACCAGCGTCGCGGAAGTCGGCATCATATTCGATGGTGGTATAGGCAATGGGCAGGCGTTCGCGGCGAAAAACTTCCAGCAATTGGCTGGTGACGCCTAACTGGCTTGAAAAATCACCACCCAGGGGCGAAGAGGGGTCCGTAAAGCCATTGATAAAATCAACGATTAACAAGGCAGGTCGCTTGCCAAATCCGGCGCGGGATGCAAATCCTTTGCTCTGGTAGCTTTGCAGCGTTTCGTCTTTCCAGTCGCTCAACGATCATCTCCCTGTTCATTCCGGGTTTCTAGTATACAATAAACTCATCTGATCGCCTAAGAACAGATTCAAGATTAAAAAAAATCGCAATTGATTGACGGGGAGCATTCGGGGAATGAACAATAATTCAGGGTCTGGTCGACCAACACAGGGTGTAACCGGCAGTGTCTCAGGTGGGCGATATCAGCCGCGCCCGACTTTTTCTTCCAGCGCAGGTTCCAGCTCCAGCTCCATCTCTCATCGTTCAGTGGCCAACGGCGGGAAAAAAGAAATCCTTTGTGCCGTGGGTGTGGATGTTGACGCCGTGGCCGGTTGGCTTGGGTCTTATGGGGGTGAAGATTCGCCTTGCGATATCTCCCGTGGCCTGTTCGCCGGTGAAGTCGGGGTGCCGCGTATGGTTCGCCTGTTCGATAAATGGCAAATCCCCACGACCTGGTTTATTCCTGGCCATTCCATCGAAACCTTTCCGGCGGAAACGCAAATGGTGGTCGATGCCGGTCACGAAATCGGTATGCACGGCTATAGCCACGAAAACCCCATCGCCATGACACCCGTGCAAGAAGAAGCTGTCATGGACAAATGTATCGACCTGATCGAAAAGGTCTCCGGTCGTCGGCCCACGGGCTATGTGGCACCCTGGTGGGAGTTTTCACCCATTACCAACGAATTGTTGTTGGCCAAGGGCATCAAGTACGACCACAGCTTGATGAATGATGATTTTCATCCCTTTTATGCCCGCGTCGGCGACAGCTGGACCAAGATCGATTATTCCAAACATCCCGACGAATGGATGAAGCCGCTGGTGCGTGGTCACGAAACCGACCTGATCGATATTCCTGGCAGCTGGTATCTGGATGATCTGCCGCCGATGATGTTCATCAAGGGCGCGCCCAACAGTCATGGTTTTGTCAATCCGCGCGATATTGAACAGTTGTGGATCGACCAGTTCGACTGGGTATATAACGAATATGATTATGCCGTTTTCACCCTGACCATCCACCCGGATGTTTCGGGCCGGCCCCAGGTGCAGATGATGTTGCAGCGGGTTTTTGATCATATCAGCGCCCATACCGGGGTGCGCTTTTGCACATTTGATGAAATTGCGGATGACTTTGCCGCCCGGAATCCGCGCTAGTTGATATGTGTGGTTTGTGCGGCGTATTGGGCGGGCGGGGGCACTGGACGGACAGTACCACCAATCCCGATGCCTTCGCCGCACAAAGTGATCCCGGTACGCCTTTGCGGGAACGTCAGCAGCGCACCCGTATCGTAAACCAGGTGCTGGGACATTATGGCCTTGGCCTGAAAGACTGGTCCGGTAACGCCTATATCCTTAAAGGCAATACCGGTAAAACAGCCATTGTCGACAACCTTGCACAAATGTGGGCCCAGGCGGAAACCCTGACTGGCCGCAGCTTTGACCCCCTGGATGACGATCTGATCGCTGATTTGACGGGCCGCTAGATGGCATACGATACCTTCATACCTGTCAATGTGGTGACCGGCTTCCTCGGCAGTGGCAAGACGACCTTGTTGCAGAAGTTACTGCATTCACCTTTGCTGGATGACACGGCTGTGCTGGTCAATGAGTTTGGCGAGGTGGGGCTGGATCATCATTTACTGGAAACCGCGACCGAGAGCACCTTGTTGATGGACAACGGCTGTTTGTGCTGTGCCATTCGTGGTGACCTGAAAGACAGTTTGCGGGATTTGTTTGACCGTCGGGAGCGGGCGGAGATACCGGCTTTCAAACGCGTGATTATCGAAACATCCGGTCTCGCCGATCCTGTCCCCATCGCCTATACGGTGCTGGCCGAACCTGTGTTGCAGCATCATTTTCGCCTTGGCAATGTCATCACCACAATAGATGCGGTGAACGGCCTGAAGCAACTGGCGGAATTTGACGAGCCAGTGAAGCAGGTCGCCGTGGCGGATCGTTTGATTATCACCAAAACCGATATTGCCGAACCGGGGCAGGCCGACGAATTACGTCTCGCATTGCAGCGCCTGAATATTTCGGCACCGCTGTTTGATGCCGCCGTCGATGACCTCAGCCCGCAGCGTCTGATCACGGAAGATATTCACGATCCAAAAGGCAAGGGCCAGGAAATCAAACATCTGATGTCCGTTGCCGAGGCCGAAGCCGACGACCATACAGATCACAAACATACTTCGGGCGTCACATCCTTTGCCCTGACCTTTGATCAGCCCCTGGACTGGACCGCCTATGGCATCTGGATGACCATGCTGCTGAACCACTACGGCGATAAAGTGTTAAGAATCAAGGGGATGTTGAATGTGTTGGGCGTTGCCACGCCGGTGTTGATTAACGGCGTGCAGCATGTGGTCCACCCGCCCGTACATCTGGAAAGCTGGCCCGACGCGGATCAGCGCTCCCGTCTGGTCTTTATTGTGCGGGGCATGGATCAGGCGCGCATCGAAGCGTCACTCGCAGCCTTTAACGGTTTAGCGAACACTAGCCCGGTAAACGCTGGTCTTGGGCGGATTTCGGCCTGAAGTCAGCCGTCAGAGGATGACGTGGTAAAGCGAGGTGGCCTGCGGGTTTGCCAGCCGTCACGGAAGGCGCGAACCACGTGGTGCAGCAAATAAAACAGCACTGCCATCACGACCAGCAGCACAATCGCCAGCAGATTTTCACCCAGGCCCGATCCAATGATCGGGGCAGCGCTCATAAGATGTTCCGACAGCATGGCGACGGCCTGCAATGTGGCTCCGGCACAAAAGATCACGGCGATCAGAATTGATACCTGAAGCGTATCAAACACCAGAACCGGCACATCCAGCGACGTTACATGTTTGGACAAATTATTGCGGAACGACTGCCAATGCGACACGGCGTAGGCAATGATGCCTACCACCGAGGCAAACCAGAATATCACATTACTAAAGTGAATCTTGGGAATGCTGCCCTTCACCAGGGTCTCGAACGGTGTATAAAAATACAGGAATATCAGCAAAATAATAAAAGCAAGCAGGCCAATCCAGAAGCGGGGCCGACGGCGATCTGCAATTTCATTCGACATCGTTATCTGTTTCCGTTCTTTATATGCATTCGCCCGAAAATTTCGGGCACGTCAAGATGCCTGAATGGTACAGATAATTGTTATTCTGTCAAACTGAAGACGATATTTTGCATACAAAGTCTATTCGGGCGTTGACCCGGGACGCTGGTTAGAGAATCATACAGGTGCCCAATTCACAATCACCAGCCAATAAATCAAGTAACCAGGGTATGTGCTGAATATCGAAGACCAAAAGTGTTGTATACATTTTGAGGTCAGGGGTATTCGGCTCAAAAGGTTCGAAGGCTGCGAAAAAGGGAGGTGCAATGTCAAGTCGTCTTGGCATTGATGTCGGGGGAACTTTTACGGATCTCCTGCTGTTCGACGGTGAAACAGGTGCCATGCATCTGTTGAAAACACCCTCGACTCCGGCTGACCAATCGGTTGGCATTCATAATGGTATTGAAGAGCTGATGCGCGAGACCGGTGTATCGCCTTCCGCCATTACTGCCCTGCTGCACGGCACCACCGTTTCGACAAATATTGTGCTGGAAGAAAAAGGCGCCAAAGTCGGCCTGCTGGTGAGCGAAGGCTTTGAACAGGTTTTGCACCTGGCCCGGTCCCAGACCCCTGGCCCCCTGGCGGGCTGGATGATCATGATAAAGCCCGATCCTTTGGCTGATCTGGAATTCACCCGCGGCATTGTTGAACGTATTTCGGCCCGCGGCGACGTCATTACGCCCATGGAAGAAACCCTGGCCCGCGAAAGCATTCGTGAATTGCTGGATGCCGGGGTTGAATCAATTACCATTTCCCTGATGCATTCCTATGCCGATCCGACCCATGAGCAGCGCTTGAAAGCAATGATCCAGGATATGGGCGGCGATATTCCGGTCTCTTTGTCATCGGAATTACTGCCGGAATTCCGCGAATATGAACGGACTTTGGTCACGGTCATGAACGCCTATGTGCGACCCAGTATGGGGCGCTATCTTAAAGGCTTTGAAGAAAAATTACGCAGTATCCAGTTTAGCCCCAAGGTTAATATTGTGCGCTCCGATGGTGGCTTGATGAGTGTGGCCAAGGCGTCAGAATCGCCTGTGCATACCATGTTGTCTGGTCCCGCTGGCGGTGTTTCAGGCGCGGCTTACCTTGCCACATTGGCAGGCTACCCGAATGCCCTGGGCTTTGATATGGGCGGGACGTCCACCGATGTTTCCCTGATCCAGGACGGTGCGCCAACCCAGTCGCGCCAGACCCAGCTGGGCTATTACCCTGTTAAGGTGCCATCTGTTGAAGTGCATTCCGTGGGTGCAGGCGGCGGTTCTATCGCCCATGTGCCCATGACGGGCGCTTTACGTGTGGGGCCGGATAGCGCCGGTGCCCGACCTGGGCCTGCCTGTTATGGGCATGGTGGCGAATTACCAACGGTAACGGATGCCAATGTTGTGCTGGGCCGCTTGCCGCCGAGTTTGCTGGGCGGCGACATGTCATTGAATGTGCAAGCCGCGAAAGATGCGGTTGGCAAACTGGGTCAGGACCTGGGTCTGGATCTGCATCAGACGGCTGAAGGCATTCTGAATATCGTCAACGAAAATATGTTTGGTGCCTTGCGACTTGTCTCAGTGCAAAAAGGTCTTGATCCGCGCAATTTTGCCCTCGTGGCTTTTGGTGGGGCGGGGCCTTTGCATGGCAACGCCATGGCCATTCTGGCAGGCTGTTTCCCGGTGATTGTTCCACCCACACCGGGTGTTTTGTCGGCCCTGGGCTTTTTATATTCCGATATCAAAAACGAATTTGCCCGCACGTTTGCGCGCACAGTGGATGATATTGAAGTGGATCAAGTGGTTGATATTTTGACGACCCTGGGCGCAGAAGCCCAGGCATGGCTGAAAGAAGAAGGCTTGAGCGAACGGGCGCGTGACGTGCGCTATCAGGCGGATGTGCGTTATTTCCGCCAGGGCTATGAATTCACCATGGATGTTGATCCTGAGCATTTGCGTAATAACGGTCTGGCCTCACTGGTCGCCAGCTTTGGCGTCGCCCATGAACGCCAATATGGCTTCAAGCTGGAGCAGCCGGTAGAAATTGTGAACTTGCGGGCCATCGGCACCGGCGAAGTCGACAAGGTCGCCTTCCCGAAATTCGAAAAATCCGGTCCCGATGCATCCGCCGCCTTGCTCCGTCAGGATCAGGTCTATTTTAATGGCAGCTTTGTTAGCGCCGGGGTTTATGATCGTAACAAGCTGCAAGCCGGTAACCACATTCCGGGACCAGCCATTGTGGTGCAAAAAGATTCGACCTGTGTCATCCACCCCGGCCATGTGGGCGATGTGGATGATTATCTGAATATCCTGATCCACCCGGAAGGCCAGGCCCTGGTTGGACAATCGAATGTGAAGCAATCTGCGGGAGGGCGGCACTGATGTCTGACGATACCCGTACGCGCACCCCCATTTCCCTGGACGATCTGCTGTCGGCCAACAAGAACCAGTTTGACCAGTTGTTCAGTCGCCAGATGGATGATGCCAGTTTGCTCAGTCCCAGTGCGCGGCCCGCAAGCAACGCGACAGCCGGGCCGGTTGACCTTGTGCCAAGGGCATTGAAGCTGGGCACCAATGCGATTATCGCCCTGAATCGCCGCTTCGACTTTGATTGGTCTTATGACATTCTTGAGACCAAAGCTGAAAACGGCAAGGCCATTGTGCGCATCAAAATTGATGTCGCGGGGAAATCCAAAGCGGATCAGGGTTCGGCTACCCTGGAAGGGAATTCAGCGCTCGCCTTTGAAAAGGCTGCCGAAGAAGCCGCTTTGCGCTGCGCCGATCAGTTTACCGGGCGCGCACCTGTTGATTCAGGACAGGGCGACCAGGCACCGTTGGCACCTGCTGCCCGAACAGGTGCCAAATCTGACGCCGTCGTTGGGCCTATCGACATTGTCACGCTGGACTTGATTGAAAATGCCCTGCGCAATGCCCGGCATGAAATGGATGCCATATTGTTCCGTTCGGCCATGTCGCCGGTCATTCGTGAACAGCATGACGAATTTCCCATGATCACGGACGCCGAAGGCCGCATGATTGTGGGCCAGTTCGGCTCTTATATATCTGAAATGCTCAAACAGCAGGATTTCGACCTCAAGCCGGGCGACGTTATTCTGCAAAGCGATCCTTATAAATGCGGCGGCGCCATCAGCCACATCAATGACTGGATGGTGCTGATCCCGATTTTCGTCGGACGCGACCTTGTCGGCTTTTCTTCCATGTTTGGTCATATGATGGACGTGGGTGGCCCCGTACCCGGCAGCATGCCGACGGCGGCGACCTCGATCTTTGGCGAAGGCATGCGTATTCCGCCGGTCAAGATTTATGCCGAAGGTGTGTTGAATAAAGCCGCCCTTGATATCTTGATGAACAATACCCGCACGCCGGAAATGAACTACAGCGACCTGATGGCCATTGTGGCCGGGTGTCGCGCCGGGGAACGTCGGGTGGTGGAAATCTGTGAACGCTTTGGCACCGGTACCTATACCCAGGCTTGCGAAGCCTTGCTGGAGCGTACCAACCGGGCCATGCGCAAATTGATCGTGCAAAACCTGCCGATAGAGCCGCAGTCTTTTGAAGATTATGTGGATGACGATGGTCTGGGTAACGGACCGTTCAAGATGAAACTAACGGTCTGGCGGGAAGGCGATCACGCCTATTTCGACTGGACCGGTACATCGGCACAGGCACCAGGCCCGATCAATTTCTATCTGCATGATGGCATGTTCAAGATGTTCATCGGCGTTTACATGATCATGGTTTTTGATCCACAAATTTTGTTCAATGACGGCTTTTACGATTTGATCCATGTGAACCTGCCAAAGGGTTCGCTGGTTAATCCTGAATTCCCGGCACCACTTGGTTGCCGCACCCACGCCCTGTCGCGTCAGTTTGATGTCATGGGTGGGGCGCTGAGCAAACATGCACCAGAGATGGCAACGGCCGCCGGTTATGGCTCCAGCCCGCATTTCCTGTTTTCCGGCGTGGACAGTCACAAACGACCGTTCCAGCTGATGGAAATTCTTTATGGCGGTATTCCGGGGCGGCCCGTGGGCGATGGCATGGATGGTCATTCCTGGTGGCCACTGTTTGAAAATATCCCGACCGAATATCTGGAAAACTTTTTCCCCATGGTGATTGAACGCTACGGAAGTGTGGCGGACACGGGCGGGGCCGGTAAACATCGCGGCGGCAACGGTATCGAAAAAGTCTATCGCTTGCTGGAACCCGGTGACGTCTCCATCCACGACGATCGCCAGGAATCACAGCCTTGGGGTATTCTGGGTGGCCAGCCTGGGGCCTGTTCAGAAAAATGGATTATTCGCGGCACTGCGGAACCTGAACCCTTGCCGTCAAAGATTGATAATGTGCGCGTCGAGGCCGGAGATCGTATTGTCTTCATAACTGCCGGTGGTGGTGGTTGGGGCGATCCGCTTGAACGTGATCCCAGACGTGTCAGAAACGACGTCGCCCGCAAATTGATGACCCAGGAGAAGGCCCGTGTCGCCTATGGTGTCATCCTCACTGGTCGACATTATGAGCTGGATTTACGGGCTACAACAGACTTGCGCGAAGCCACAAAACTCAGTCGAAAATCGCTGGAATTGTTTGATTTCGGCGAAGGACGATCAGGTGTATCATGAGTAAAGCTTTTTTGACGACGTTTTGATGAACATGTTTCGGAAACTCAAATTTAAAAGACAAGTGTAGGGACGATTATGGAACTTTGGATTGGAATTTTCTTCACGGCAATCGTTGTTCTGGCCATTCTTTATGTCATCTCGATTTGGGTGTACAAAAGAGCGCCAGCCAACATGGGCTTCATTCGCACCGGTTTTGGTGGCACCAAGGTATGCTTGGGTCGCGGTGCAGTTGTTCTGCCGGTTTTTCACGAAGTTTCGTGGATATCACTGGAGACCATCAAACTGATCGTCAGCCGGTCTCGAGAACAAGCCGTTTTGACCGCCGACAAAATCCGCATCGATATCGTCACAGAACTGTACGCCCATGTGGGGCGGACAGAAGATGATTTGCTCACTGCCAGTCGCAGTTTGGGTGACAAAACGTTCGATGCTGAAAAAGTTCGCAACTTGCTGGAAGCCAAAGTGGTCAGTGCCCTGCGCAGCTATGCAGCGACCAAGACCCTGAGCGAATTGCACGAAAATCGTGAAGAATTTGCCACAGCGGTCAAAGAAAACGTCATTGCAAGTTTTCAGGTCAACGGTTTATTGCTGGAAGAAGTCACCATCGTGACCCTGGAACAGGCCGGCAAGGAATACTTCAATTCCAACAACATCTTCGATGCTGAAGGTCTGAAGATCATTACCGAGATTACCTCTGCCGCCAAACGCAAGGTGCACGAAACTGAAAAACGCACCACCGTTGCCATCCGCCAAAAGGATCTGGATACGCAACTTGATTTGCTGGAAATCGAGCGTAAAGAAGCATTTGCCAACGCCAGTCAAGACAAAGACGTCTCCAACGAACAGGCACTGCAACTGGGTCAGAAACAGATTTATATGTTGGATCAGCGCAAGTCCGTGGAAGAACGCGAAATCGCCAACGAGGTTGAACTGGAACGCCAGCGCACAGATCGTGAAGTGGCCATTACAGAAGAAGCCAAAAAGCGCGAACTGTCGGAAATTGACCGTACTCTGACGCTGGAAAAAGAGCGTCGCAACAAGGAAATCGCACTGATCAAGAAGGCCAAGGAAGAAGAGCTTTCCAATATCGAGCGTAACCTTGCCCTGGAAGAAGCCGAGCGCGACCGCCAAATCGCCCTGGTCGAAAAGGCCAAACAAAATGAACTGGCCGAGATCGATCGATCATTGGCCCGTGAAGCGGCGGAAAAAGATCGCGCCATTCAATTGTCGGGTAAGGAGCGCGAGCGTCAGGAAGCTGATATTGCCCAGACAACCGAAGTCATGAAGGCAGAAGAAGCCGCCCGTGATGCCCGCCACAAGGTGACAGAAGCAACATCGCTGACCATGCGCAAACGCGCCCTGGAAACCAAGCTGAATGTTCTGAATATCGACAAGGACGAAGCCCTTGCGATGGCTGAACAGGAAAAGCAGATCGCGGAAGAAAAAGCCCGTGTTCTCAGTGAAAAGCAGCGCATCATTCTGAGCCGTCGCCTGGAAGTTGAACAGGACGAAATCGCCACGGAACTGACCATCGAACAGGCACGTATCCAGCGTGATGCGACCGTGATCGACGAGAGCAAGGCTCGCGAAGCGGCTGAAATTCGCCGGTCTCTGGCCCGTGAAGCTGAAGAGCGGGATCGCGATATTGCGCTTGTTGCCAAGGCGGAGCAGCTGGAGCGAGCGGAAATTCGTCGCCAAACGGCCCGCGAAGCCGAGGAAAAGGATCGCGAAATCGCCTTGGTCAACAAGGAGGGCGAATATTACGCTGCAGCCCGCGTTTCACGCACAGCCCAGGAGCTGGCAACCAAGGAAGATGAAATCAAGATCATCGCCAAGGAACAGGAACGCGAGAAGGCAGATATCCTGCGCTTCCTGGCCCGTGAGGAAGAAGAGCGTGATCGTGAAATCGTGCTCGTCAACAAAACCCGCGAGCTGGAAGATGCTGAAGTCAAGCGTCTGAAGACAACAGCTGAAAAAGCCAAAGCAGAGCATGGTGTCGAATCTGTCAGGATTGTCGCTGATGCAACGCGTACCAAAGAAGTGGAACGCATTGCGGCGGAACAATCTGCGGAAACAAAGAAAATTTCCGAAGAAGCCGATGCTGCGGTGTCTTCCATGCATATGGTCAGTCAGGCCTCGGCCCGCAAGAAGTCAGCTTCAGAGGAATCCGATGCCACCCTGATCCGGGCCAAAGCTACCAGTGAAGCCCAGGTCATCTCTGCGGAAGGTATCACTCAAGAGGCTGCCGCACGCGGCCGCGCCGAGGCTGAGGTCGAGGAATTACGGGTCAACAACACCCAGCGTATGTTGGAAGCCGAAGCCAGTGGTATGGAAGCCAAGGCCGAAGCCCTCAAGAAATATAACGACGCTGCGGCCTTCCTTGAACTTTCCAAACTGCAAATCGAAGCTGAACGTGATGTGCATATAGATCAAGCCAAAGCCATGGGCAACGCCCTTAGTCAGGCCCAGATCCGCATGTATGGCGGCGGTGATGACACTGTCGATAACATCCGGAATATGTTCACTTCAGGTTTCTCAATTGGTGAAGTCCTTGAAGGTGTCGCCCAGTCTCTGCCGGAAGGCCTGAAGAACCGCTTTGCCAGTAACGGCATTCGGGGCATTTGGGGCAAGCCGGGCCGGGGTGGTGAATTCCGTGAGATGGCAGAACAGCTAGCCGACCTGGTGCGCGATAACTTCGGCACCAAGAAGTCTCGCGAAGTTTCCTTCAGTGATGCGTTGAAGGTTCTGGAAAAGAAGGCCGGGAATAACGAAGCGCAAACCCAGGCCCTTGGCTTGTTGAAAAATGCCAACGAAGGCGGTGCTTTCAATGACCTGCCGTTTGAGACGGTCTGGTCATTGTTGCAGGCTACCGCCAAAGCAGCTGATTAACGGGCAAGGTTTATGGCCGAAATTGACGTCGTTCTGAGGAACGTCGACAAAACCTATCCCGGCGGTGTGCGCGCGGTTATCGACTTCAACGCCGAGATTGAGCGGGGCGAGTTCGTGGCCATGCTGGGGCCTTCGGGCTGTGGCAAAACCACGACCTTGCGCATGATTGGCGGGCTGGAGGAAGTCACCTCCGGTTCGATCGAAATCCAGGGTGAGGATGTCACCGACCTGCCGCCATCCAAGCGCGATACGGCCATGATGTTTCAGAGCTTTGCTTTGTTTCCGCACCGCAACGTTTTGGAGAACGTTGAATTCAGTCTCAAGATGAAGGGGATTGAGCCGCTGGAGCGCTCCCGCCAGGCCTGGGAAATGGTTGAAATGGTGGGCCTTGGGGACTTTGCCACGCGCCGCCCGGCCGATCTTTCGGGTGGTCAGCAACAGCGTGTGGCCCTGGCTCGTGCCCTGATCAGTAACCCGACCTTGTTGCTACTGGACGAACCACTGGGTGCTCTGGATTATTCCTTGCGCCAGACCATGATGATCGAACTGAAGCGCATTCAGCGTGACCTTGAGATGACCTTTATCATGGTCACGCACTCTCAGCAGGAGGCCATGGCCATGGCCGACAAGGTTATCGTCATGAGTGACAGCCTCGTGCAACAGATCGGTACCTCACGCGAAATCGCCGAAGCCCCGCGCACCCGCTTTGTGGCTGACTTCATTGGAAACAACAATCTGTTTGATGGCGTCATCAAGTCGCGCAGTGGCTCCATTGTTTTTGTTGAGTCCGGGGAAAAACTCTATTATGTGCGCAAGCCGGATTATTTGCCCGAGGTATCAATTGGCCAGAAGGTAACTTTCTCCGTGCGCGCCGATCTCATGCATACCGGTGAAAACGGCGATATGGCCAATTCAATCGAAGGCGTCTACGTCAACACGGAATATCTCGGCACCCTGGAAACCGACGTTTTTGAAATCGCCCCAAAGCATTATGTTTCTGTTGAACAGCACCGGAAATTATCGGATTCCATGCGCAAATACGGTGACCGGGAAACGATCAGCTGGGGCGCTGAATCCGGAATCTTGCTGGATGTCGTAACCGCGAACCGGTGACCTGAACGCCAGTCCTATCCGGCATCCGTCCACTGAAATTGAGACCACCATCTGCCATCAAACACGCGGTCACCCCGCACTTGAAGCGAGGTCTACACGTTTGGTTTAAAGGTATCCCTTGATGCACAGGCATGGATGCCGGATCAAGTCCGGCATGACGGTGTGTTCAGGTTCAAAGTTAGATAAAAATCAAGGTGCAGTGCTGATCGTCTCCGGATCACCTGGCACCAGCAACTCAATGACCGTGTAATCATCAGACCACTCAATCAGCCGATGCTCGATTTCCGGCTCCTGATACATGCATGAGCCTTCTTCCAGGCGCACTTCGCCAACACCGTCAAAATGCATCAAGGCCCAGTCCTTCAGGACATAGACCATCTGGAAGTCTACTTTATGAAAATGTTTGTCGCCTTGTTCTTCGCCGGGCTTGGTGGGGCGAATGACATGGGCCCGCATTTTGCCACCGGTTTGCTTAAAAATATCCAGGTCCCGATAGGCAAAGTATTCGCGTAAGCCTTCGTCCCATTCAGCGTCTTTTTCGTGGGCTACGGACAATTTTCCCTTGGCGAAACCGGCCGGGGCGTATTTGTCGGTTTGGTTTGAAATGCTCAAATCGGACTCCTGGTGTAAACGGCGACAAAGGCCTAGTGAGAACGACGATATAAAATCGTATAGATGCCCAGGAACAATCCAATCATGACCAGGGAAAACAGGGTCGAGACCGTGCCAAGCGCAAATAGTGTCGGTCGAATGCGCTGCGTCATGGAGGCATTGATATCCAGCGGCAACGTATTGAACTCACCTGATAGCAAGGTCGTTCGGGCAAACTCGTCATAGGACAAGGTAAAGCCAAACAGACCCGCGGCGACAATGCCTGGCGTGATCAGGGGCAGGGTGACCTCCTTGAACACCACCCATTCGCTGGCTCCCATGTCGCGGGCCGCCTCCTCAACACTTGAATCAAATCTGTTGAACACGGCCATCATGACCAAAAAGCCAAAGGGCAGGGCCCAAACCACATGCACGGCAAAAGCAGATGTGTACCAGTTGGGGGAGATGCCTAATTGGCGCAAGACCATGGCGAGACCCAGGCTGAGCAAAATGCCCGGCACCATCAGGCCGGCGAGGATGGTGTAAAACAGCACGTTTGAAAAACGGAATTTCTTGCGAAAGGCCATGGCCAGCATGGTCGAAAACAGGGCGATGACGATCATCACCATGATAGCCAATATGATCGATCTTCCCATCGCCCCCTGCATGTCGCCGACCAGGGAAGGCTCGAACAGTTTTTTCCACCAGTGAAGGCTCCAGCCGCGCATGGGGAAACTGGTACCACCACGTCGCCCCTGGAATGACAGGATAAACATGGCAATCATGGGGCCGTAGATGAAGATCAAAAAGATAATGTAATAGAGACTGAAGCCCGTCTTGATCCGTAACTTTCGTTTTCTCTCTGGCGTCCACCTGGCCATATTACAACTCTTTCCGGATATCAACGACGCGCAGAATAATCACGATGCCCACAATCATGGCCACCATCAACATCAAGGCGTTTACGGCTGCGAAGGGATAATTGGCAATGCCGTAATAGTTCAGGATCACGGTGCCCGTCGTACTGGTTTTGCCGCCATAAACAACAACAGCTGTGGCAAATTCACCCATGATCATGACGAAGATAAAGATCATGCCGATAGCCACACCGGGCAGGGACATGGGGCCAATGATTTCGCGGAAAATCTGGAAAGGTGTGGCGCCCATATCGACGGCGGCTTCCAGGAAGGCCTTGTCGATTTTGGCCAGGGAGAAAAAGATCGGGCCAATGCCCAGCACCACATAAATCTGCACCAGCGCCATCATGTAGCCAAATTCAGAATAGAACAGAAAGCTCACAGGCTTGTCGACAATACCCATGCTCAACAGGGCTTGATTGATCAATCCACGGCGCCCCAACATGGGCAGCCAGGCCACAGCGCGGATCAGATAACTGGTCCAGAAGGGCACCATGCACAACAGGAACAGGGCCAACTGCCACTTGAACTGTTGCACCTGCATGGCCAGAAAATAGGCAATGGGATAACCCACAATCAGACACAAGATCATGGTCAACAGAGTGAAGTAGATCGTCGCGCCCAGGGTCTTGATAAAAACGCTGAGTTTCAGGAAGCTATTCGATTCACTATCGAAAAAGCCCTCAGTGATAAAAAATTCAGCGTAGGAATGCGTCGTCAATTCAAAGACCATGCCGTGCGGCGTGGATTTAAAAAAGCTGAAAACTATAATGGCGGCCAAAGGCACAACAAGGATCAGAAACAGCCAGATCGTCGCCGGGGCGATGAGCCAGCCGGTCGAAAAGCCTTCTTCGGGGTTGATGATTTTTGCCCGGATTACCGTTTCATCGGGAACAGGCTGGCTGCCGATCAATCCACTATGATGTGTTTCGCGTACTTCGGTCATATCTTATTTTCGTGGTTCCAAAGTATCGTGTCCAGACTGTTAAGCAGGACTTTTTACTGTATTTCATTGTCGAAAAAGGTGCCGGTACAGCAAGGCCGTACCGGCACCAGTCTTGTCGTTACGTTCCTGGCTTTGGAACGCTGGTTCTCACGAGCCTTAGGCGCCCAGGAATTCAGTCCAGCGTTTCACCAGATAATCGTTTTCTTTCATGATCGAGTTCCAGACAGCGATCTTCTTGAAACGCTGCTCATAAGAACCACCATCACGAACCGCACCTTTGGCAATCAGTGGCGTACCAAACGGATCGTTCAGTTCCATGGAAGCAGGCTTGCCTTCATACCAGAAGTCCCAGTCTGCTTTCGGTAAATGCTTTTGAGTATTTGCCGGTGTGGAGAAATAGTAGCCCTGACGCGCCACAAAGGCACCGGCCCAGCCATCCAGCCACCAGTTAATGTACTCATAAGCCTGATCAAGCTTCTTGCCAGATGCCTTGGCGGAGATTGCCAACGCACCGTGCCAGCCACGCATGCCTTCTTTTGGTGAGGCGTAAACACATTTCACACCTTCAGCATTTACCGCAGTTACTGCCGGTGACCACATGCTTTGCAGGGCAACTTCGCCACTGACCATCAGGTTGACGGACTGGCCAAAAGTTTCCCAGAAAGCACGGAAGTGGCCTTCTTTTTTCTTGACGATCAGGAATTCGATCAAAGTGTCGATTTCGGCGCGGGTCATATCACCCTTGTCGCCAAACTTCGCCAGACCCAATGCTTCCATACCCATGGCCGCATCCATAACACCTACCTGAGGCACGTTGATCAAAGCGACCTTGCCTTTAAAGTCAGGGCTGTAAAGCTCACCCCAACTGTCAATTGCCCGGCCGGTGTCGTCCGGATTGTATCCCAGCGAATCAGCATTGTGGGCCGCTGGTACAGCCGAAATATAACGGGATGGACCATCCGTCGGGTTGCCATCCTTGTCGACCCAAAGCTTGGTCACTGGCGCATCGCCCTGACCAATTTGTGAACCCGGTGTCAGCATGCCTGTTTTGACGAGATTGGAAACTTTATCCCAGTCGCGGATACGCTTTGTATCAATGGGCTGGAAAACCTTTGAAGGCACCATGGCATCGAACATATCGAAATAACATTCCGATACTTCGTACTGATCATTCTGGTTCAGGGTTTTACCGAACAGGGCACCATAACCCAACGCCTGTCCCCGAATACCAAAACCAATATCCTTGGCGGCACGGCTTTGGATTTCGTTGATGATACTGACGCCGAGACCGATTGCGCGGATGGGGTCAGCTGCCGAGACGATTGCCGGAAAGCCCACTACCGAGCTGGCGGCTACGGCACCCGCCGCACCACCTACAAACTGGCGACGCGATACTTTGCTACTTGTCTTCTTGTTCTTGGCCATCTTCGTCCTCCCTGGAGCGATTGTTTTATTGCTGGCCTTAACTCGAATGAACACGATCTCTAACTCTATTATTTGGTCATTCGCTGAAAGCCAATTAATGATTTCTTCGATCACGTAGTGTGTAAGATGATACAACAGTATACAATTATAGCAAACCAGATTGATCAGGGGAGGCGTTTTGTGAGTGTATTAATCAAGAATGGTCGCATCGTTACGGCTACGGATGACTACCACGCTGATATCTTTATCAATGATGAGACAATTGATCTCATCGGAACCGATCTGGCGATTGATGCCGATGTTGTCGTGGATGCGGCAGGCAAGCTGGTGATTCCCGGCGGCATCGATCCCCACACCCATCTGGAACTGCCCTTTGGCGGCACCACCACGTCGGATACCTTCGAGACCGGCACCCGCGCTGCAGCCTTTGGTGGCACGACCTGTATTATTGATTTTGCCGTGCAGATGAAGGGCCAGTCTTCGCTGGAAGCCCTGGAGACATGGCACGCCAAAGCCGCTGGCGAGACCGCCATCGATTATGCCTTTCACATGATTTTGACCGACATGCCGGAGGCTCGTACAAAGGAAATGCGGGCCCTGGCCGATGAAGGCGTCTCCAGCTACAAAATGTTCATGGCCTATCCCGGTGCCATGATGTCGGATGATGGCACCATCTTCCGGGCTATGCGCCAGGCCGGTGAAGACGGCACCCTGATTTGTATGCACGCTGAAAACGGTGTGGTGATTGATGAATTGATCAAGATCGCCCTCGCAGAAGGTCATATTGAGCCTAAATACCATGCACTTACCCGGCCCACACGTCTGGAAGCAGAAGGCGTGCATCGGGCACTTGCCATCGCCGAGGTCGCTAAATCGCCGGTCTATATTGTCCACCTCAGCAGTTATGACAGCTTGCAGGAATTGCGCATGGCCCAGTCCCGTGGCGTCATGGCCCATGCCGAAACCTGCCCACAATATTTACTGCTGGATGTCGATAAATATGACGAGCCGGGTTTTGATGGCGCCAAATATGTTCTGACCCCGCCCTTGCGCGAAAAGTGGAACCAGGAAGAACTTTGGCGCGGCCTGCGTGGCAATGCCCTGAATGCCATCTCGACCGATCATTGCCCGTTTTGCCTAAAAGAACAGAAGGAAATCGGTAAAGATGATTTCAGCCAGATCCCCAATGGGGGGCCCGGCATCGAAAACCGCATGAGCCTGATCTATCATTATGGCGTCAATGGCGGTTACATCGATATCAACCGCTTTGTAGAACTGACCTCAACAGGCCCGGCAAAGATTTTTGGCATGTTTCCGAAAAAGGGTACCATCGCTGTCGGCAGTGATGCCGATATCGTGATCTTTGACCCTGAGCGTGAGGAGATCATCAGCTATTGGAACAGTCACACCCACCATATGAACGTTGACTACAACGCCTACGAAGGTATGCCGGTCAAGGGTTTCACTGAAACCGTGTTCAGTCGCGGCCGCATGATTATCGACAAGGGCCAGTATCTGGGCCGCAAAGGTGACGGCAATTTTATCAAACGCGGTGCCTATGGTGGTATGTACAAACCAAGCAAGTCGGGCGATATCCCCTCACGCGCACCCGGGTCACGTAATGGTGGTTAAGGGTTAAATGCAGCCCAATAGTTCGTCGTCATTCTGGTGAAAACCAGTATGACGTTGGTCGCTTTAGACTGTCTTCGGCGTCGATGAATTTGCGGACCGCATGATCTTCAGCAGCCAGAAGAGGATGCAGAACAAGCCGGTCAGAATTAGCAAGGCCAGAACCGCCGTCAGGCGTTTGCCGAAGGCGGCGTCAAGCGCATAGCCTGGTTGCAGCAAGTGAACACACAACATCTGTACGGCCTGCAAGGTAGCGCTGGCACTCAGTAAAATAGCCACAAAGGTGGAGCCCCTGAGTGAGCTGAGCACCATGGATTCGACGCTCTTTTGTTTCACGATGTGTAATCGATAAGCGCGCCAGTGGAAGGTGCAAAAGCCGACGATGCCAATAATCACACCGGCCCAGAAGATGGCGTTGCTATAGCTGAGACCGTAGACGACCAGATTGAACAGGTCTGCGAAGGGCTCGTAGAAATACAGGAATATCAAAACGATGATGTAAACGATGAAGCCCACCAGGGTCCAGAACCATTGCCAGCCACTCATTCACTTATCCCCTGCACATTTAAATATTTCGCTTGCATATTGTATACCCTACCCCAAGCCTGCTTTGTCAATCAATATCCGGTGGCAGCATTGTGTGCCAGAGTGTTGCCTGTTCATAGGCATCAGCCACGCCGAGCAAGGCTGCCTCGCCAAACCAGTGCCCGACAAGTTGCAGACCGACAGGCAAGCCCGTTTCGGTAAAGCCACAAGGTACGCTGATCGCCGGTTGTCCGGTAAACACGGCCATGCGGGTCAGTCGACCCATGATGGGTGCACCTTCAACTTGCCTCCCCTGAACATCGACCGTGCCTGTTTTAATTGAAACGGCTGGAATAGGGGCAGTTGGCATGGCCAACACATCAAAGTCTTCCATAAAGGCCGCAAACTTGTGCTGCAATTCCATTTGGTGATCGCGGGCATTCAGATAATCGCGGGCGCTGATGTTGCGGCCCAGTTCAAGGCGGCTGCTGACTTCAGGTGCCAGGTCTTGTGCGTTTGTGGCCATGTGGCCTTCATGCACAACAAAAGCCTCGGCCAGGGCCATGGTATTCCAGTTGTCGATGTCGGACTGGGCAAAAGGCAGGTCAATCTCGCGAACTTCTGCACCCAGGTCTGTGAATATTTGAATGGCGGCGCGAACCGACTTTTCCACATCCGGGTGCAGGTCATCGAAGAAAACCGCCTTGGGCACACCAACTTTCAGGCCCTTGGCAGTTTTGCCAAGGTACCTTGAATAATCATCTGTGCGGGCAACGCGCGTCGTCGGGTCCAGTGGGTCTTCACCGGCAAAAGCTTGCAGCATCAAGGCCGTATCCCGCACTGTCCGGGTTAGCGGGCCGGGATGATCAAAACTGTTGCAAAGCGGATATATGCCTTGGCGACTGGCCAAACCAAATGTTTGTTTCAGGCCGACAACCCCGCAAATCGCGGCTGGAAGCCGGACTGACCCCCCTGTGTCGGTGCCCATGGCACCTGGCACTAACTGAGCAGCAACCGCACAACCTGACCCGGCACTGGAACCACCACAGGCAGAATCCCGATCCCAGGGATTGCGGGCAGAACCTTTGTGAATGTTGATACCGGTGGCGCCATAGGCAAATTCGTTCAGGTTCAACAGGCCGATGACGATGGCACCGGCGTCCTTCAGGCGGGCAACCGATGTCGCATCTTTTTCAGCCGGTGGCTCCTGCATGATGTTTGATCCGCAGGTCCGGGTCATGCCTTCGACTTCAAACAAGTCCTTGATACCCAAGGGCACGCCATGCAGGGGCCCACGAGAGTTGCCACTTTGGATTTCACTTGTCGCTTTGCGGGCGGCTTCCATGGCCAGATCCGGATAAACGGAAATAAAGGCATTCAGGCCGCCGTTCAGGCGATCAACGCGATCAAGCGTTGCTTGCACAACTTCGACAGGCGAAACTTTGCGTTCCTGGATCAAGTCACCCAGTTCAGAGATCGTCATACGGGCCAGATCGGTCATGTTGCAGCTACCTCCGGGCGGGCGGCTAGCAAAAGAATGACATAGAGGATCAGGAATATGACGTCCTTGACTGTGCCCACTGTCTGATTGTTATTTCCGCGATTGACGATAAGGATGATGAATTCCAGCACCAGGAAGACAGCGGCGAGGGCAAAAAATGGCCAGATGGTGCTCCACCAGGATATTTCCACATTTTCCGGGATTTTGATGTCCTGCGCCGTGCGCCAGATCAGTAACAGAATCGGCAGCGCCAGGAAATAAATATGGGTGACCAGAAACCTCAGGCCTGTGGTTTTGCGGTCGATCATCCAGAAGATGAACAAAAATCCGACGACATTGACCACATCCCAGAACATGGCGGCATAAGCTTCACCACCACCGGCCTGCTTCAGGTTCAGATAACCCAATATATAAAGAAACAATATTGCATCCAGATAAAACCACTCGCGGATGCTCTCGCCCGGTAATTTGACGTTCCAGGCCCGGCTGGCCTTGTCGAACAGCATGACCAGCGCCACGACCAGACCGGCGGGATATATCAGGTTCAGCATCAGAAAATACTGGTCAGTTTGCGGCACCCAGGCCCAGTTCAAAATCAAAAACGAGACGATAAAGCCCAAAAGCCCCAGCAATCGCACCGCTGACGGGGATTCGTTCTGAGCTTTTACCGGTTCAGCCGGGGCAGCATCCTGGGCGGGAGCATCGGCTGTGGCAGGGGCCCGCATTGCCGCGGCGATAATAGCTGAATCTTCAACAACCTCGCCAGGACGCTGTGAAAAACGCCAGAAAATGCTCAAAAGGAATACAATAACGCCGATGGCGCAGATCACCATCATAATGACAAAGAAGGTCATCGATCGTGAATCTTCGCCCCAATCCGCACGTCCACCGGGTGGGAATTGCCACAAAAACAGGATCGCGGCGATGATCACAATGATCGCAGCCAGCAGGAATTCGTACCATTGCGGGGTATAACTGACTGTCTTTCCAGCTAGGGATTTTGCCTTGTTATGCATGGCAAAACGGGAAATCAGGTATACCAAAAAGGCAAGAATACCAATGACGCCGAGGGCAATCATGACTTCCAGAAACGCGATTGACTTGCTGTCCACGAATATGTCCTCAAGCTGGGTCCGGAATAGCTTTCCGTCAGGTGTTCGGAGCGAAGGCTAGCATTGGAATTACGGCCTGTCGATTGGTGCAATGCTAAAATGCGATATCAAAAGAAAGAATGTTTTTAACGACATTGTGTCTTTCGCGACCAAAACCTTTGGGTCATTATAGTATACAAATTAGCGCCGAATGGCGTAATCAGCGCCAAAGCGCGCAAGCATGTGCGTGGACAGGGGAAAAATCATGAGCGACGTTTCCGAAGCGACCTATCACGAGCGGACCTATGGCAGTGAAGTTATCGGCTACGGTGACCGCCCTGCTGTTGTTGTCGTGGATTTTCAGACGGCCTTCACGGAAGAAAAATATCCCCTGGGTGGTGCCCCCTTGATTGATCGTGCCGTGGATAATGCTGCCCGCTTGCTGGAGGTGGCCCGGCGTTGCGAAGTGCCGGTGGCAACCTGTTACACCGCCTATAAATCGCTGGAGGACATGCCCTACTGGAAAGTGGCGGCAGTGCGTGAGGATTTGATTCATGGTCATCCCTGCACTGAACTGGATCCCCGGATTTATGATCCCGACTATGATGTGAAATTCTGCAAGACCGGCGCGTCGATCTTTTTTCAGACACCCATTGTACCATTTCTGGTCAGACAGAAGGTCGATACGGTTATTCTTGTTGGCTGCGTGACATCGGGCTGTATTCGGGCATCGGTCATCGACAGTTTTCAGTTTGGCTATCGCACGATTGTGCCGGAAGATGGCGTCGGCGATCATGACGAGCGACCCCACAATGACAATTTACGCGATGTCGGGCGCCGATATGCAGATATTACCGATACGGACAGTGTCATCAAGTGGATTGAAGAGTGGCGAGGACGTAACAGCGCCTGATAAATTTACAAAATTGCAAAAATATTTTCTGAAATTCCAAAAACAGAGCGATCAACGGGTCGCTTGCGAAGGTGGAAAAAAGATATGACGAGCGACAAAAAAGACCTGACTGACTGGTTTGATTCCCAACTGGACGGCTACAAAAGCGAATTTGACAAACTGGGCGGCGTCAAGAAGTCGAGTTCAAGTGGAAGTACGCAAGCCAGATCAGCGGGCGCGTCAAGTTCTTCTACCTCCTCAACGTCTCCATCTTCTATCGCCCCCGTGATCGCCCCGACACCGGTTGTGGCACCTGCCTCCAAAGGCGGCAGCGCACCCGCTGCCTACACGCCGCAGCCACAAAGCCGTGAGCCCGCGCCGGCACCTGAAGCCCGCAAGTCATCGCCACCAGCCAAGGCAACAGCAAAGCCCGTGGCAAGTTCCGGGCCCGCACCGCGCAAGCGCACGCCCGCGGGTGGGGATTACCTGTTGGGCGTTGACGTTGGCGGGACATTTACCGATTTGCTGCTGATTGAAGAAGCCAGTGGTCAGACCTTCACGGCCAAAGTGCCGTCGACCCCGCAGGATTCATCCGTGGGTGTATTGAACGGCGTTGAAAAGATTTGCGGCCTGGCCGGGATTGAACCCACAGCCATTGGCCAGGTCATGCATGGCACAACTGTTGCCACTAATACGGTGCTGACAGGCTCAGGTGCCAAAGTCGGCCTGGTCATGACCAAAGGCTATAAACAAACCCTGCAAATTGCCCGATCGTACGTGCCGGGTGGTCTGGGTGGCTGGGTGATTTTCAACAAAACCGATCCGCTGGCCCCGCTGGAATTAACCATCGAAGCTGACGAGCGCATGAGCGCCAAGGGCGAAACAGTTGATCCCCTGAACGAACAAAAACTGCGCACTGATCTGGCGGACCTGGCCAAGCATGGTATTGAAGCCCTGACCGTCTCCCTGATGAATTCCTATACTAATGGGGCCCACGAACGTCGCATTCGTGAGATCGCCCAGGAAGTCATGCCCGGCGTGCCGATTTCGATTTCCTCGGAAATTGTGCCGGAAATGTATGAATATGAACGGGCCGAAACCACGGTCGTGAACTCCTACATCCGTCCGGTGGTGGGGAAATATATTGAAAACCTGATGTCGGAACTGGATCGTCGAACCGGCGGCACGCAATTGCACATCCTGCGCTCGGACGGTGGATTGTCCTCTGCTGATGCGGCCAAGGAATTGCCGGTGAACCTGCTTATGTCCGGTCCGGCGGGCGGCGTGTCCGGTGCCATCTGGATGGCCAAACAGGCCGGATATAAAGACTTGCTGACCTTTGATATGGGCGGGACATCCACAGATGTGGCGCTGATCCAGGATGGTGTGGCCAAAACACGCCGCGAGACGCGGGTGGCGGATGTCACCGTGCGGGCCTCGTCCGTTGATGTGCGCACCGTTGGCGCTGGCGGTGGCTCCATTGCTTATGTGCCGGAACTTACCAAGGCCCTGCGCGTTGGTCCACAAAGTGCCGGTGCCGAACCAGGCCCCGCGGCTTACGGCAATGGCGGTACGGAACCAACCGTGACGGATGCCAATGTGGTGCTGGGCTATTTACCTTCCACCGCCAAGCTGGGTGGTGACATGCAGCTGGACAAGGCAGCCTCGGAAAAGGCCGTGAAAAATGTTGCCGACGCCATGGGGCTTTCCATGTTGGAAGCCGCAGAGGGCATCGTTAATATCGTCAACGAAAACATGTTTGGTGCCCTGCGCCTTGTTTCGGTTGAGCAGGGTTTCGATCCACGCGATTTTGCCTTGATTGGCTTTGGCGGCGCGGGTCCCATTCACGCCAATGCCCTGGGTAAACTAATGAATTCCTGGCCGGTAATTATTCCGCCGGGGCCGGGCGTTTTGTGCGCCTATGGCGACGCCACCACGCGGGTGCGTAACGAAGCCGCCCGCACCTATGTACGCCGCTTCGACGAAACATCGGATTCTGAAGTTCTGGGTGTTCTGGAAGAGTTGGCGGCCCAAGCCGCCGAAGCCCTCAATGATGAAGGCGTGCCGCGTGAGGAACAAACAACGCTTTATCAGATTGACTTGCGTTATGCCGGGCAAGGTATGCGCCTGACAGTCGATATGACGCCGGAAGAATTCCGCACCCAGGGCCTGAAAGAACTGGGTCGCCAGTTTGATGATCTACATGAGCAGCTCTTTACCTTTAAACTGGATGCGCCGCGGGAATTATATAACCTGCGCGCCATGGTTCAGGGAGGCGAGAGCACTGCCACAGCCGAAAGACTGCCGCAAGGCGGCGGCGATGGTTCGGCGGCCGTCTATGAAGATACCAACGTTTTTGCAAACGGACAAAACCACGCGGCAAAGATTTACGACCGCAGTTTGCTGAAAGCCGGGGACCGCATCAAGGGTCCGGCGGTTGTCACCGAAATGGATTCAACCACGCTGATCTTGCCCGACCATGTGGGCGAAGTTGATGATGTTGGCAACATCATTATCAACCCTGCATAACCCGGACCAATAGGAGGCTTTTAGACATGCCCGCAAAAATTATTCAAACTAACACCAGGCCGTTCGAGAACGTCGATATCGATCCGATCACTCTGGATATTATTGAAAATGCTCTGAAAAATGCCCGGACCGAGATGGACGCCGTGCTGTTCCGCACGGCTATGTCGCCGGGTATCCGTGAACAGCACGACGCCTTTCCCATGATTGCCAATCCTGACGGCAAGATGGTTGTGGGACAGTTCGGCTCGTTCTTTTCCGGTTTCAAGGAAGGCTATGACGGCGAGATCGAAGAAGGTGACATTTTCCTGACCAATGATCCCTACAGCTGTAATGGTGCCATCAGTCACCTGAACGACTGGCTGACCATGATGCCGATTTATATTGACGGTCGCATTGTTGCCTGGGCCGCCATGTTTGGTCACATGACCGATGTGGGCGGCAAGGTGCCTGGCAGTTTGCCAACAGACGCCGCGCAAATCTTTGAAGAAGGCATTCAGCTGCCGCCTGTGAAGATTTACCACAAGGGTAAGCTGAACCAGGAACTGCTCAATGTAATCCTGCGCAACTGTCGCCTGCCGGAATGGAACAAGTCAGATTTCAACGCCATTATCGCCGCCTTGCGCCTGGCGGAACGCCGGGTTGTTGAGATGTCAGAACGGTTCGGGACGGACCAACTGGTCGGGGCCATGGAAAACATGCTGGATCGCAACCGCATCGCCATGAGCGCGATCCTGAATATGGTCGTGCCGGAAAAGAAGGTCTATTTCGAAGATTATATTGACGATGACGGCATGGGCATGGGCCCCTACAAAATCGCATGCACTCTGTGGCGCGAAGGCGACCGGGTGATCTTTGATTTCGGCGGCACCGATCCGCAATCCATTAGTTCGGTGAACTTTTTGCTGAACGAAGAAATGTTCAAGATGTTCCTTGGCGCTTTTTTCATCAATCTGTTCGATCCGCAGATTTTGTTCAACGACGGTTTTTATGATCTGGTGGATGTGCGCATTCCGCGCGGCACCATCCTCAAGCCTATTCGCCCCGCAGCCCTGTCATCGCGCACCCATTTGCTGTCGCGTATTTTTGATATCATGAGTGGTGTGTTGGGTCAGGGCTCGCCTGATGCCTTGTGCGCCGCCGGTTTCTCCGACAGCCCGCACTTCATGTATTCCGGCTATGACAAAAATGGCGAATGGTACCAGCTCTATCAAATCGGCTTTGGTGGCGTACCGGGGCGACCTGCTGGTGATGGTCCTGATGGCCACTCCCTGTGGCCGGCCTTCACCAACGTGCCTAACGAATTCCTTGAGGCCTATTTCCCCTTACGTATTGTGACCTATGAAACCATCGTTGATTCCGGCGGACCTGGTTTGCATCGCGGCGGCAATGGCTTGTCCATGGGTTATATGTTCCTCGAACCCGGCGAGATATCCATCCACGATGATCGCTGGCTCAGCCATCCCTGGGGTGTGAATGGCGGCTTACCCGGTCAGCGCAGCGACAAGCTGATGGTGCGGGCCGATGGCACACGCGAATGGATGGTCTCCAAATGTGACCGCATCAAGGTGGCCAACGGCGATACGCTCTATTTCAATACCTGGGGCGGCGGTGGCTGGGGCGATCCGTTTGAGCGTGAAGCGGCGCAAGTAGCCCTGGATACCAGCCGTGGACTGGTCTCCATCGAAGGGGCAAAACGTTACGGCGTGGTGCTGGATGACAAGTTTAATGTCGACCAGCGCGCCACCGACGATCTGCGCAATCGCATGAGATCCGAGCGCGGTGAAGTCCAGCTCTTTGACCGTGGTGGCACCATGGAAGAATTGAAAGCCCGCTGCAAAGCCGACACCCATCTTGACCCCCCGACCACCCCGATCTTCCAGAAATGGATGGGCCGGGAAGACGTCGGCCAGCGGGAAGCCGCTGAATAGGATAGGCGTCAGGTCAATTGATGGAACTCGTCAGCTTTGATGCCGACGGCAAGGCCCGCGTCGGCGTCCTGGTCCGGGACGGCACATTTGTCGTCGACGTCCAGGCCGCCGAGGTTGCGATTAATCGACGCCCTTACAAGCCTTTCCGTTCTCTGCAATCATTGAAAGATGACGGCGAGACTGGCATGGCACGCTTGCGGGATATCGTCGACAAGGTCGAGGCGGGACAGGTACCGGACGCCTTGATGCCGGTTGATCAGGTCAACCTGGTTTAGGTCCTAACCGCAATCACCGTCACGATATCACCCATGTTTATCAGGCCGGGAAAATGCCGGGCTGCAAACAGGCCATCTATGGGAGCGGTGTAGACGACAGGTTCGGCGCCCGTGCGTTCCATATCGTGGACGCGGGCCAGGGTCTGACCGGCGCTCACCTTGTCGCCCAATTCCACACAGATTTCGAGCAAGCCGCTGGTCTCGCAGGTTACAAAACAACGATCATCCGGCATGTCAATATTGATGGTCGGGGCGATGTCCAAATCACCTGCCAGCACGCATGCGTGTTTCAAAATGTTCTGCACACCCTTTTTGGCGATGGCTACGGTTGAGGCACGGGCTGAGCCGCCACCTCCGAGCTCAGTGGAAATAAAAACCTTGCCCATGTCCTCAGCGGCGGTGTCATACATGCCGGTCGCGTCGATCTCCAGCAGCATCATGGAGTATGGTGCGTTAAAGGCTTGCATGGCCGCCACGCATCGCGCTTGCTGGTCCTTGTCGTCCAGCACATGGGCCGCACAGAAAGGCACAAAATCCAGGGTCTTGCCGCCGGAATGGATGTCGACCACATAGTCCGCCAGGGGCAGCAACGTGCGCTGGAAATAGTCCGCAATTTTTTCCGTGATACTACCCGTCGGGTTTCCGGGGAAAACCCGGTTCAGGTTCCCCTTGTCGATGGGCGATGTGCGTGTGCCTGCCTGAAACGCCGGGTAATTCATGCCCGGCACAATTATTACGCGGCCTGAGATATCCTCAGCCCGGATTGTTGCCGCCAGATCAAACAGGGCAATCGGGCCTTCATATTCATCACCATGATTACCGCCCGTAAACAGGACCGTCGGACCAGTGCCGTTCTTGGCAACAGTTACAGGGATCATGATTGACCCCCAGGCCGAACCGTCATGGGAATGCGGCAGTTTCAGGAAGCCATGCTGGATGCCGTCGGCTTCAAAATTGACGGTGGCGGTAATGGGGGAGTTTTGCATCAGCCTTAATCCTTCACCATCATTTTCCGGGGCACGTTTGCCAGGCATTCAGGCTCGCCGTTGGTGATGACGATACTTTCTGTGGTTTCCATGCCCCAGTCGTCCATCCAAAGTCCCGTCATGAAATGGAAGGTCATGCCGGGCTCCAGGATAGTTTCATCGCCGGGGCGCAGGCTCATGGTACGCTCGCCCCAGTCCGGCGGATAGCTTAGGCCGATGGCATAACCGGCGCGATTGCTCTTGGCGATGTTGTATTTTTCCAGCACGGCAAAAAAGGCATTGGCGATATCTTCGCAGGCGTTCCCGGCGCGGGCCTTTTCAAGACCGGCAACCATGCCTTCCTGCACGGCCTTGTCTGCATCCAGAAAAGTGTCTGATGGTTTACCAAGATAGACCGTGCGCGACAGGGGCGCATGGTAGCGCCGGTAACAGCCCGCAATTTCAAAGAAAGTACCCATGCCCGACTGCATGGGTTTATCATCCCAGGTCAGATGCGGGGCGGCGGCGTCTGAGCCTGAGGGCAGCAGGGGCACGATCGCCGGGTAGTCTCCGCCATGACCGTCTGCGCCGCGAATGCCTGCATCAAATATTTCCGCCACCAGATCGCACTTGCGCATGCCCGGTTCGATGACGTCAAAAATGCGCTGGTGCATTTCACTGACAATGGCCCCGGCCCGGCGCATGTAAGTCAGTTCCTGGTCTGACTTCACTGCCCGGCACCAGTTGACCAGGGCCGTTGCATCCTGAAATTTGGCATTGGGCAAATGTTTCAACAGGCTGGCAAATGCTGCGGCGGAAAAATAATAGTTATCCATTTCCACACCAACCGCCAAACTGCCCCAGCCGCGGTCCGTAATCAGACTGGAGAGCACATCCATGGGGTGGCGGTCCGGTGACTGCACATAATGGTCGGGATAGGTCAGGATATTGGCCGGGTCCATATAGACCGTGCGAATGGCCCCGTTGCCATCTTGCAGGCGACCAAACCAGAAGGGTTCTCCCTCCATAGGCACCAGCACACATTGGTGCACATAAAAAGACCAACCGTCATAGCCGGTCAGCCAGGCCATATTGGACGGGTCAGAGGAGATCAGCAGATCAATATTTTTGGACGCCATGGCCTTACGGACCTTGGCGAGGCGATCGGCATATTCAGCGCGTGAGAAAGGCAATTCAACGTCTGGCATAGGTGCCTCTAAATTCAGGTTTCAAGATTGAAATAACCGGCCAGGGCCATGGCCAGCGGTAGGTAATCCGGCCAGCGTCAGCATGTGCCAGGCGAGGGCCTGGTTGCTGGAAATGATCGGCTTGCCGAGCTTTTTTTCAGCTTCATCAATAATGCCAAAACTGCGTAAGTTGGTGCAGGAAGCAAAGACCGCCTCGACATCTTCATTTTCGCCCACGGCACAGACGGCCTCCAGGACAGATTGTTCAGTGATGCGCGAGACGACGGATTCTTCTATTTGTTCGAAGGAGCCAAAGGCCGCAACTTCAAGTCCGTTTTGCTCCAGCAGGGCGCGCATAGCTTCAGATACATCGGCCACATAGGGCGTCACGAAGCCAATTCGTTTGACACCCAAATGCCGACTGGCCGCCATGACGGCTGATATGGGATCGGTGGTTTTACTTGTTGGTTGGGCGGCACGAATGATGGCGGATATTTTATCAGCCCCGATGACCGTGGCCCCCGATGTGCAGCCATAGCCCACCACATCGAGCGGCTGGGCCGTTGGCAACAAGGCTGCCGCCACGGGCAAATCCAGTTCCATTTGCGCCAAGGTTTCCGGCGTGACTTCTGGCGCACTTGTAATGCGACTGTGATAAAGCGCCAAACCTGGTTGATCGAAAACGGACCTGAGTTCGGCCTCCATGCTTTCGTCACTTTGCAGCACGATCAGGCCAAGGGCGGCTTTCGATCCGGCTCCTTGATCAACGTCGAAGGATAGCTTCATCCCGTACCTCCAAAGACCGGCAGTTCAGGCGCGGCCCGTTCGCTCAGCATTTGCGGCGGGCCGTCACAAATCAGAATATTTTCTTCATGCACCATGATCTTGCCACTACCAATTGACATACCTGGTTCCAGGGTCATGACCATGCCATCCTTCAATACAGTTTGATCAAAGGAAATGATCGACGGCGATTCCGTCAACTGAATGCCAAGACCATGACCGTATCGCCCGACGTCGCTGCCTTCCTGTTCGATGACCTTGCCCATGGCGGCATACAGATCACAGCAACGCGTGCCGGGCCTTGCGATTTCAAGGGCGGCTTGTGTTGCCCGATACAAAGTCCGGTAGGCTGACTTGGCGGTATCGTCAGCATGGCCAAAGGCATAGTTGCGATCAAAGTCACAATAGTACCCGGCCAGGGTGGCACCGGTATCCAGCATCAACACGTCCCCGGCCCGCAGGGGATCGGTGGACGGCGGCGAGATCACATCGGCATAGCCTCCTTGTCCGGCCCCGCCTACCAGATAGGGCACATCTTCGGCCCCCTGTTCCAGCAGGTCAATCTTGAAGGCCCGGAAGGCTTCGTTCAGGGGCTGGCCTTCATGGAAAAGGTTTTCCGCATTGGCAAAACTGTTTGAGGCAATGGCACAGATGGCCCGGGTTTTTTCAATTTCGGCAGGTGACTTCACCATGCGCAAAGCCTGGACCAGATCACTGGCATTGATAAAGTTGGCACCAGGCAAACGGTCGGCCAGTTTCTGATAATCGGCCAGGGGCATGCGCAAATAACTTTCCCGCCCCATCATCACGCCAATTTTGGAAAAGCCGTTCAGGCTATCGACCAGCAAGGAAACACCGTCGTCATCGGCATGGGGTGACGCCCAGGTACGAATGTCGTCAAGCCAGGTTTTGCGCATCAAGGCCGCGCCGATCTCCGGGATGATAGCGACCGGTTTGCCGCTGGCGGGCAGAACCAGAAACCAGGGCCGGGTCGGACTTTGCCAGAACAAGGTCCGAAAGCCGGTGAAATAACGCATCTCGGCTTCGGTAGTGAACAGCAAGGCGTCCAGGCCCTGGGCGTGCATGGCGGCCTGGGCTTTGGCCAGGCGGGCTTCAAATTCGGCGGTTGGAAAATCAGCTAGCGTCATTCTCAGACCCCGTCATCTTCGGGACCTTCGGAAACATAAACCAGAACGCGTGAATTTTGATCAAGCTTCAGGTCAATGTCATTGGCGACCGCATATTGCAGACCGGCAAATCCGGCCACACCGGACGGCGTAGAGGCAATGCCAGTATTTTCCAGGGTTGTTACGGCTACCACGGCTTCGGCATCACTGACCAGCATGAAAGTATTGGCCTCGCGGGCGAGATATTTCAGGGCCAGGTGTGATGGCTCCTTGCAATCAAGGCGTCCCATGTTCGATGCAGGCCCACTCGCTGCGACTGCTTTACCGGCGTTGATACTGGCCAGCAATGCCGGGGCGGCATCGGGCTCTACAACACAGATGACCGGGTCACGTCCCCAACAGGTACGGGCCGCAACCGCGCAGGCCGCCGCCAGGCCGCCAACGCCAGCTTGCAGGAAGATATGGCTGGGGGGTACGGGCACTTGTTCGGCGACCTCCATACCCATGATTAAATAACCTTCCATGACATCGCGCGCCGGGTCGCTGTAACCAACCCAGGAACTGTCTGACAACAAATTCCAGCCTTCATCGGCAGCAGCCTTGACGGCGGCGGTCATGCTGGCCTCGTAATTATCTCCGGCCCGGACCACATCAGCGCCCTTGGCCCGCAAGCGGTCGGCAAAGGCTTCGGGCACCGTGGCGGCCAGGTAAACAACAGCGCGGGCCCCGAATAATTTTGCGCCCGCCGCCATGGAAAGGCCGTGGTTGCCGGCGCTGGCGCAAACATAGGTCGATCCCTTCAGCGCGGTATCATAGTCGCTGGCCGCGCCGCTTTTGACTTGCTGATCGGCGGTCTTGGCGATGGCGTAGGCTGCGCCCAGGGATTTGAAACTGCCCAGGCCCATGCGCTTGCGCTCGTCCTTGATATAGAGATGCCCGATGCCCAGGCTTTTTGCCAGATCAGGATAGTCGGCCAGAGGGGTCACATGGGCTGCCGGGCAGAGCTTGAAAAGCGCCTGGGCCGCAGCCGCATCCGTCGAGACATCGCCTGTTGCCATACCGTCTTCTGATGGCAGTCCCTGGCCAAAAAATGGATTGGAAATGTAGCGCATATGATTTTTTCGCAAGCCCCCGTTTAAGGCGATTAAGATGGACGGACAAATCGCTTTCGTCCAGCCATATGCAAGGCGGGAAAACAAAAAATAACGAATTTATTAACGTATACATTATTGACTTATCCGAAACCCAGGGCTAGTTTGCCGCTCTAACCTCAACGGAGCATGACATGAGCAATCCTTCTGAATTCCACATCGCCGTCTTGCCTGGTGACGGCATCGGCCCCGAAGTCATGGCACCCTGCCAAGGCCTGCTGGACCATGTGGCATCGAAAGTCGGTGGCTTTGCCCTGCGCTTTGAAACCCTGCCCGCCGGGGCAGCCCATTACCGCGACACCGGCGTTGCCTACCCTGATACCTCGCGCGCTGTTGCAGCCTCTGCCGACGCCATATTGTTGGGGGCCATGGGGCTGCCCGATGTGCGCTACCCCGACGGCACCGAAATCTCACCACAACTGGACTTGCGCTTTGATCTGGAACTTTATGCGGGTGTGCGACCCGTGCGGGCAGTGCCTGGCTTGAATTATCCTCTGGCCGACCCACGTGCCAAAACGCTCGATTTTGTCCTGATCCGGGAATCCATTGAAGGCCTGTTTGCCTCCCGTGGTAAAGGCACACTGGAAGACAATCAAATCGCAACCGATACCCTGGTCATCACCCGCGATGTCTCGGAAAAGCTGTTTGATTTTTCTTTTGACCTGGCCAGACGGCGCAAGGAAAAGGGCCATCCGGGCAATGTTACCTGTGTCGACAAAGCCAATGTCTTTCGCTCCTTCGCCTTCTTCCGCAGCATCTTTGATGAACGCGCTGCCCTGAACCCGGACCTGGGTGCGGATCATGCTTACGTCGATGCCACCGCCCTGAATATGGTGCGTGGCCCTTGGGCCTTTGACGTGCTGGTCACGGAAAACATGTTTGGTGATATCCTCTCCGACCTGGGCGCTGGCCTGATCGGCGGTATGGGCATGGCACCCTCGGCAGATATTGGTGACAATCACGCGGTTTTCCAGCCGTGTCATGGCACCGCCCCCGATATTGTCGGTACCGGCAAAGCCAACCCGACGGCCATGATCCTGTCGGCGGCCATGATGCTGGATTGGCTGGGTGACAAACATGAGAATGCCGCCTGTAACCAGGCCGCAGACCTGATCGTTGCCGCCGTGGATCGCGCTTTTGAAGGCGGCGACCTGGTGCCAAATGAATTGGGTGGTGATGCCGGAACAGACGTCATATTCAAGGCCGTTTATGCGGCCATCGAGCAATTACTTGCAGCGCAGGCAGCCGCAGAATGAGCCGTAAACTTCGGGTGGCCACGGCGGGGACCGGCTATTTCAGTCAGTTCCATTATGACGCCTGGTCCAGCATGGAAGACGTTGAACTGGTCGCTGTTTACAACAGAAGCCGAGGCCAGGCGGAAGAATTTTCCCGCCGCTATGAAATCGCCGGTGTCTATGATGATTTGCCGACGATGCTGGCGGAAAACCAACTGGATATTCTGGATGTCATTACCCCGCCTGTAACCCATCCGGATTTTGTCCGGATGGCGTTGGGGCACGATCTGACCGTCATCTGCCAAAAACCTTTCACGCCGAACCAGGCTGATGCCAGGGCATTGGTCGATGATATCCAGGCATCCGTTGGCAAAGTTGTCATTCACGAAAATTTTCGTTTCCAGCCCTGGTACGGCCAGATCAAAACTATGCTGGAAAGTGGACAGCTGGGGGATTTGTACCAGGTGTCGTTTCGCCTCCGGCCAGGCGACGGGCAGGGGCCTGAGGCCTATCTGGAACGCCAGCCTTATTTCCAGCAGATGGAACGGTTTTTGGTGCATGAAACGGCGATCCATCTCATTGATGTCTTTCGCTATTTGTTTGGTGAGGTCACGTCTGTTTATGCCCAATTGAGCAAACTGAACCCGGTCATTGCCGGGGAGGATGCTGGCATCATTGTGTTTGATTTTGCCAATGGTAAGCGCGGTTTGTTCGACGGTAATCGCCTGGCAGACCACGCCGCCGATAACCGCCGTCTGACCATGGGTGAAATGTTGATCGATGGATCAAAAGCCACATTACGCCTGGATGGTGACGGGCAGATTTATTTGCGCGCCCACGCCAGCAATGACGAGAGTGCCATTGACTACGCCTGGGAAAACACCGGCTTTGGCGGCGACTGCGTGCGGCTTTTGCAACAGCACGTGGTGGATCATTTGCTACACGGTACGGCCTTGATGAACAGCGCCGAAGATTATCTCAAGAACCTTGCGATCGAAGAAGCTGTATATCAGTCCGCCAGCGAGGGCCGGCGTTTGGATATCGGCATTTCCTGATGGCCAAACAATCCAGCAGTGAAATCGCTTACAGTAAGTTGAAGGCACAAATACTTCAAAACGAACTTGCCGCCGGGTATCAGGCAACGGAAGAAGAGATCGCCCGGCAACTGGGCATGAGCCGCACGCCCACACGCGAAGCTCTGATGCGATTGCAAAATGAAGGTTTGGTGGAAGTGCGCCCGCGTCACGGCATGCGGGTGTTGCCCGTGTCGGTCGATGATATGCGCGAGATTTACGATATCCTGACCTCGCTGGAATCCATGGCCGCCGGTCAGATCGCGCAAAAGGGTTTGGCTGATGCCGAGTTGAAGGAACTATCGTCGGCTGTTGCGGACATGGACGCGGCCCTGAAGGCTGACGATCTGGTTGCCTGGGCCGAGGCTGATAAAGATTTCCACAGCTTGCTGGTCTCTCTGCACGGCAACGTGCGCATGCAAACGCTGGTCAATAATTTTATGGACCAGTCGCACCGCTGTCGTATGCTGACGCTGAAATTACGGCCACGGCCTGATAGATCAAATGCCGATCATGCCGCTGTTCTGGAGGCGATCCGCCGCCGTGACCCAGACGCCGCCCGCCGCATCCACCGACAACACCGCGAAAAAAGTGCCGCCATGTTGATCGACTTGCTGGAAGACCTGGGACTGAAGCAGCTTTGATTGATGTTGATTGGTGGAAGGGACCCGGCAGTTCCACAAACTACACGTCACCCCGCACTTGATGCGGGGTCTACGCTTCTGGTTTTAGACATACCTTCAGGCGTTGGCATGGATGCCGGATCAAGTCCGGCATGACGGCGTGCATAGGGATGGGCTAGCCGAAACTGGAGACAAAGCGTTGTCTTGTCCGAACCCCCGCAATCACACTAAAATCCGCCTAAGCAATATCTCGTTATATTCCGCACTTCTGGTCAGATAAGGAAAATGCCCGCCGGTGGGAAATCTGTTCAGTTCTGCCTTGGGGTATCGCTTACGGATATCCTTACGCACAACTGCCGGAATTAGCGGGTCGTCTTCGCAGTCGATAATCACGATCTGCTTGTCCGGGATAGCTGGCTTCGGCGTACTCTTGCGCAGGAAAATTGCTGACAGGCGCATTTTGGGCCCGCGCGGTGGCAGATATTCCATCAGTTCCCGGTGCAGGAAAGCCTTGATCTGGGCAAAGATTTTTTCAGGTTCAGGCCAGTTGGCCATCTGTCCGGCGATGTGGGCGCGCAAGGCCCCGGGCGGCGTTTTCTGTAGCTCTTTGATGGGGGGAAATCCCGGTCGGATGATGTCTACATCATTCATGGAATTGCCAACGAACAATGTGTTCACCCGGTCTGGATGGTTTTCTGCAAAAACTTGAGCCACGAACCCGCCATAGGACGAGCCCAGAACACTGGCTTTTTCGATGCCCAGCCGGTCCAGCAAGCTGGCGATATCTCCGCAGATCAGATCGATATCCGTGATTAAGGGATAGGCCAGAGCGATGATGCGGATCTTGGTGCCCAGCTTGTTGATCTGGTTAAAAAAAATGTCGGCGTTCCCCAGCGTGCCTGGCAGCATGATCAATACCGGGCCTTTGCTTTTTGTGTCGATCATCTTCCATTTGCGACCACGCAGGATAATCGGTTCGGTCGATGTCTTTTGCCGGAACTTGTCGATGGCCTCTATCAGGGTGGGCATTACTTTTTTTCTCCGGACGTGGCGCAAACAACAACGATTTTTGCGTCTTTTTTGCCTGCCGAGACATAAAGGTGTCCCATGTTGCTGTCGAAATAGATGCTGTCATGCACAGACAGATGTACGGGCTCGCGGCCCTCGATGTGAACTTCAAGCTCGCCGTCCAGCACCATAAGAAATTCTTCGCCGGGATGTTTGACGAACTCGGAAAAGTCCTGCACATCGTGGGCCCGGATGATCCCGGTCATGGGCACCATCTGTTTATTCAACAGCTCCGATTCCAGCATGTCATAGACATAAAGGTTGGTTTCATGATGTCCGGCTTCACCGTCGCGGGTCACGGCAAAAGATTGCGGTGCGAAGCTTTCACCAGCCGGTGTGAACAGTTCACTGACATCTACGCCCAAACCATCCGCCAATTGCATGAAGCGGTCATAGGTCAGGCTCATCAAGCCGCGCTCCACCTTGGAGACGGTCGATGTAGCGAGACTGGAGCGTTTGGCGACTTCGGCCAGGGTCCAGCCGTTTTCTTTCCTGATCTGGCGCAAACGCTGCCCCAACGTGACCCGATCCAGAGGCAGGCTATCGTCAGTTGTTTCTTTTGCTTGCAGGCTTAAGGGCATTAATAATTTTCCGATAAGAAAATTTTGTTGACATTTTTCTTATAGGAAAACTATGCTGTCTGAGACATTCCTGCAAGGGCCTTGTTTCCCGGCCCCTGCTTTCAGTCATTATATCAGGAGATCGCCACGAAAGTGGCGGGTACAACGTGTCCAAAAATTTTGACTTCATTATTATCGGTGGCGGCATGGCCGGTGCCTCTTGCGCGTATTTTCTCTCAGGCAAGGGCAGTGTGCTGCTGCTGGAAATGGAATCCCAGCCCGGCTATCACACGACAGGTCGCTCAGCAGCCCTGTTTGCGCCGTCCTACGGCAATGCTCAAATCAGGGCCTTGTCCATCGGCGGCCAACCCTTCTTTTTTGAACCCCCGGCAGGTTTTTGTGAAGCACCCTTGCTGACACCGCGCGGCGCTTTGTTCATCGCCCGCAACGAACAGATGCAGACCATGAATGACGTCTATGACGATGTGTCCAGTGTTCTGAAAACGGTTCAGAAACTGGACGTGGCCCAGGTGCGTGAACTGGTGCCTGTGATCCGCGAAGACTATGTGGCCGGAGGGTTGCTTGATATCGAATCCATGGACATGGACGTAAATGCCATTCATCAGGGTTTTTTGCGCGGCAGCCGTGCCAATGGCACGGAACAGGTCACAAGTGCCAAAGTGGAAAGTTTGAACCGTGAAAACGGCGACTGGCAGGTAACGGCTGGCGGCGAAACATATAAGAGCAAGGTCGTGATCAATGCCGCTGGTGCCTGGTGCGATCAAGTGGCTGACCTGGCCGGTGCAAAGCGCGTCGGCCTGGTGCCCAAGCGTCGCACGGCGATCATTTTTGACGGCCCGACAGATATCAGTTTCAGCGACTGGCCAGCCTTTGTTGATGTAGACGAAGAATTCTATTGCCGCCCGGAAAGCGGTGCCATGATGGGCTCGCCCGCCGACGAAACACCCATGGACCCCTGCGATGTGCAGCCGGAAGAGCTGGATATCGCCATTGCCGTGGATCGTTTGCAACAGGCGACAACGCTGGAGATCAAACGCATCACCCGAAGCTGGGCCGGATTGCGGTCTTTTGTTGCCGATAAAACACCGGTTGTGGGTTTTGATCCGGAAGCAGAAGGGTTTTTCTGGCTGGCCGGGCAGGGTGGCTATGGCATTCAGACGGCACCAGGAATGGGCCGGACGTCGGCAGCCCTGGCCTCCGGTGAAGAAATCCCGTCTGACCTGGTCGATCTGGGGGCCTCAAAAGCGGAACTCTCACCGGAGAGATTTGCCTGATGAGCCTGCCCGCGCCCCACAACATCAGGGCCAACATCAGCCTTCAGGATGCAGTACGCGAAGCCGAAGATGGCTTCATCGCTGCCAATCCTGAAAGCCGGTCTGCGTGGCAGGAAGCCTGTACCGCCATGCCAGGCGGAAATACCCGCACGGTTCTGTATTTTGACCCATTCCCCCTGACCCTTGTGCGCGGCGAAGACGCTGTCGTTCATGATGCTGACGGGCATGCTTACCTTGATTTTCTGGGTGAATATACCTGCGGGCTGTTGGGTCATTCCAATGCCATTGTAAAAGCGGCCCTGGAAAAGAAACTGCAAAATGGCATCAACATGGGCGGACCAGGTATTCATGATGCGGCCTTTGCGGCGGCTTTATGCAATCGGTTTCCGTCACTGGAACGGGTGCGATTTTGTAATTCCGGCACCGAGGCCAACCTGCTGGCCTTAAATACGGCCCGGGCCTGGACCGGGCGGGACGTCATCATGGTTTTTGAAGGTGCTTATCACGGCAGTGGTTTGTCCTTCCCAAAGGGTGGTTCCAGCTTTGGGCTGCCGTTCGATACAATTGTCTGCCCTTATAACGATGCGGCAAAGGCACGCGCCCTTATTGCCCAACACAAGGACACTCTGGCGGCCGTGCTGATTGAACCCATGCTGGGTTCAGGCGGATGTGTGCCGGGGGACATTGAATTTCTTGAAATGCTGCAAAGTGAGTCACAATCCTGCGGGGCACTGTTTATTCTGGATGAAGTGATGACGTCGCGCTTGTCGCCGGGCGGCCTGCAACAGAAACTGGGGCTGGCACCCGATCTGACGACGCTGGGAAAATATCTCGGTGGCGGCATGTCTTTTGGTGCTTTTGGTGGTCGGGCAGAGATTATGGATCGCTTTGATCCTCGCAACCCTGATGCCTGGATGCATGCCGGGACTTTCAATAATAACGTGCTGACCATGGCTGCAGGCCTGGCTGCTGTGACCGAGGTTCTGACAGACGAAGCGCTGAACCGGATTAATGATCTGGGCGATCGCCTGCGGGACCAACTGAATGCCGTTGCAGACAAAGCCGGAGTGCCGGTCAATGTCACCGGCATTGGTTCCCTGATGACAATCCATGTGAAAGATAATGATCCTGATCTTCTGAAACTATTGCAGCTCGACCTGATTGCGGCGGGCCAGTATATCGCCCGGCGCGGCATGGTTGTCCTGTCCCTGCCCATGACTGACGCAGATACAGACGGACTGGTCGATGCCTTCGCTGAATTTGTTGACAGTCGTTCCAGCTTGTTGACGGGAAATATCTGATGGGTTGGTTTATCCTCGGCGCGGGCTTCGTTTTCCTGATGTGCGGGACAGCCATTGCCTATGTCATTGGGGCCTCGTCGATCCTGACCTATGTGTTGAACGATCAGGCCCGGTATCTGGCAATTATTCCCCAACGCATCTTTGCCCAGATCGATGTCTTTGCCCTGATGGCCATGCCGCTGTTTATTCTCACCGGCGACATCATGAACCGGTCTGGCATTACCCGCGTGATGATCGATTTTTCCATGGCCCTTGTGGGACGTATGAAGGGCGGGCTGGGGCACGTCAACATTTTGACCAGCGTATTTTTTGCCGGAATTTCTGGCTCCGCTGTGGCTGATTCAGCAGCGCTTTCCAATACCCTTGTCCCGGCCATGGTGGAAAAAGGTTACGACAAAACCTATGCGGCGGCCATCACGGCAGCGTCTTCCATCATCGGCCCGATCATCCCGCCCAGCATTATCCTGATCGTTTATGGCGCGCTAATGCAAACCTCGGTGGCGGCCTTGTTCATTGCCGGGGTTATTCCGGGTCTATTGCTGGCTTTTGCCCTGTTCGGCGTCAATTTTTTCTTTGCTCACCGGGATGATCATCCCGGCGGCAAGACAGAAGTTGTGCCGAAACTCTGGCCTTCTTTCGTCAAGGCAGCTCCGGCCTTGACCCTGCCGATCATCATTGTGGGTGGCATTGTTGTCGGCCTGACCACACCAACAGAAGCCGCCGCTGTCGCCGTGGTGACAGCCACAATCGTCGGGCGCTTGTATGGCGGCATAAATTTTGAGGTCTTGTGGGGTGCTGTGCAGAACACGGCCCGCTTGACCGGATCAATTTTCATGATCCTCAGCGCCGTTGCGACGCTTGGTTATATCGCCGGGTTGATGCAATGGCCGCAGATGCTGGCCGACCTTGTAACCGGCGCCGGGTTGAGCGGTCTTCAATATCTGTTTGTGATGAACGTGGTTTTTCTGGTCGCCGGAATGATCATGGATATACCGGTGGCGTTGACCCTGCTGGTGCCGATTATGGCGCCGCTGGCCCTCTCGCAGGGGATCGATCCCACCCATCTTGGTATCGTGCTTTGTTTTAATTTGTGTATCGGATTGATTACACCGCCTTTGGGCGGTTGCCTGATCATCACATCGACTGTGACAGGTGTAAATTACTGGAAACTGGCGCGGGCAATTTTGCCCTTTGCCCTGGTTGAAGTGCTGGTGCTTGCTGCCCTGGTGCTTGTCCCGGACATAAGTCTTTTTCTGCCTCGTCTTGTTGGCCTGTTGGCTGGCTGAATATTTCTAACCGGGAGAACGAAAATGAATAAACTGTCAATTACGAGCCTTGTTGCTGCGGGGGCCTTGCTGGCCGCGGCATCGGTCCAGGCCGCTGAAGTCAAAATAGCCCTGGATAGTCCGCCGGACATGGAAAAGGCCGGATCGTACGTCTGGTCGCATACATTTGCCGAAGAGTTGAAAAAACATGGCATGGCCGCGAAGGAATTTCCCCGTGGTGCCTTGGGTGGTGAAGCCGAACGTCTGGACCAGACCAGTCAGGGCTTGCTCGAAGTTAACATGGCCGATGTCAAATCTGCCGGTAAGGTCGACAAGCTGATTTTTGGCTTGTATCTGCCCTATCTTTACGAAGACAATGCTCACCAGGATCGGGCGGTTGCCCATGCCGGACTGCTGAAGCAAATCAACAAAAACATTGCCAAAGGCGGTATCCGCATTCTGGCCATGACGGTTGTTGGCCCGGCTTCCGGTATCTTCAATACCAAACGACCCATTCATAACGTCAAGGATATGGCAGACCTGCGCATGCGGGCGCTGGATGAAAACCAGATCGCCTTGTACAAGGCATGGGGATCAAACGGCACGATTGTGGCCTGGAAAGAAGTGCCCAATGCCCTGCAAACCGGTGTTGCCCATGGCTATATGAACCCCAGCTTCGTGCCGGTAATGTTCGGTCACACTGACTTCATCAAGCACTTCACCGACGCCAAGTCTATCGTGGGTGGTCGCTTGGCGATTGCATCCAACGACTGGTACATGGGGCTGTCCGACAAGGAACGCACCATTGTCGATAATGCCTCGGCTGCTGCCACCAAAGCCAACCGCGCCTGGTTGAAAAAAGCAGAGCCCGGCATGTTGAAAGGCCTGGAAAAGGCTGGTGTCAGCATCGTGCAATTGACGGCAAAAGCCCGTGCTGAATTCCAGGAACTTTCGAAGAAGGTTTATACGGATGGTGTGTTGACGCCCGCACAGGTGAAAATCTGGGTTGATGCGGCCAATGCAACACGGTAACGGCAAATGAGAACGGTCATCACCAGGATCAGCGACGGCCTCGATCTGGGCTGCCGGACAGGCGCGGGCATATGTTTTATTGCCATGCTTGTGTTTATCTCGATCCAGGTGGTGGCCCGTTATCTTTTGCAAAGCCCACCGACCTGGACGGAAGAATTGGCGCGCTATGCCATGGTCTGGGGCGGCTTGTTGGGGGCAACCGTGGCCTTCAAATCCCGCTATGATCCGACCCTGGTCAAGGCACCCGAGAACAAGTCACCTGTGGTCATGTTCCTTGCAGGAACATTGCGCAGTCTGACTGTGGTCATGTTCCTGGGGCCGGTTCTTTACTTCAGCCTGTTTGGGCCCAATATGACGCCAGCCCGTGGTTTCCTCGGGCGCTCGCTGTTGCGCACAGCTGATACTCTTGGTTTCCCAATGATCTATGTCGCGGTTGCCGTGCCCATCGCCGCATCTGTTATCCTTATCCATCTGGCCGCACGCCTTGCCGGTGATCAAACCGGCATTGTGCCGACTGAAAAAGAGACCTGATTCATGAAAGTTTTTATCGCCTGTCTGGGCACCGAGACCAATACCTTTTCGCCCATCCCGACGGGCATGGAAAACTATGCGGAAACGTTGTTGTTTCGTGGTGATGCGACCCAACACACACCTGACCTGTTTACGGCACCACTTCATGTCTGGCGCAAAAATGCCGAAGCCGAAGGTCACACTGTTGTGGAAAGCATTTCTGCCTTTGCCCAGCCCGCCGGTATCACAGTGCGCAAGGTTTACGAAGGTTTTCGCGATGAATTGTTGGCCGATCTGAAAGCGGCTTTGCCGGTTGATATGGTGCTGGTCAGTATGCACGGTGCCATGGTGGCCGATGGATATGGAGATTGTGAAGGTGATCTGTTGGCCCGTTGTCGTGAGGTTGCAGGACCAGATGCGGCCATCGGCGGCGAGCTGGATTTACATTGCAGCGTCACGCCTGAAATGACCGGGGCAGCCGATGTGCTGATTTCTTTCAAGGAATATCCCCATATTGATTCGGCAGAACGGGCAGAAGAAATCTATGCCCTGTGTCGTGACAAGGCGGCGGGCAAGATCAATCCCGTCATGGCCGTGTTTAACTGCCGCATGGTCAATACCTGGCGCACACCGGTTGAACCCATGAAGTCTTTCGTCACCCGTATGCAGGACCTGGAAGGCAAGGACGGTATATTGTCTGTTTCTTTTGCCCACGGCTTTCCCTGGGGCGATGTACCTTACGGTACAGCCCGTATGATGGTCGTTGCCGATGGCGATGAGACAAAAGCTGAAGCACTTGCCAAAAAACTGGGCCGCGAGATATTCGATCTGCGCCATGAAACAGCGCCGGTCATGACGCCCTACAAAGAAGCCCTGGCCAAGGCTGCCGGGGCGGCATCCGGCCCCGTTGTGGTGGCTGATGTGGCTGATAATGCAGGCGGTGGTGCGCCATCTGATTCCACGTTCCTGCTGCAGGAAATTCTTGACCAGGGTTTGACGGATAATGTCAGTGGGCTTTATTGCGACCCCGGTGCGGTGCGTTTGTGCAAGGAAGCCGGTGAGGGGTCGTCCCTGAATTTACGTATTGGCGGCAAATTATGTCGTGAATCCGGTGCGCCCATCGACATTGATGTTAAAGTCATGCGCCTCATCGAAAATGCCTCGCAGTCTTTTGGCGATGTGAAATCGCCCATCGGCGATGCGGTCTGGTTGCAAGCAGCAGGCAACGTCAACATTGTCCTGAATACGATCCGGGGCCAGACCTTCAATCCGGATGCCTTTACCCAGTTCGGCATCGACCTTTCTGTTTTGAAGATTGTCATTCCAAAGTCTTCGCAGCACTTTTATGCAGGTTTTGCCCCTATCGCCAGCGACGTGATCTATGCCACCAGTCCAGGCTGCCTGAATGTGGAATTTGGAACCATTCCTTTCAAAAACCTGAATTCTGCTTTTTGGCCTAATGTCGAAGATCCCTTCGCGGATTGATATGCAGATCCCTTCGCGGATTGATATGAATATCCCGTCGCCGATTGATATGAAGACCCCTTCGTCGATTAGTTTGAGTTAACATGACGACCTGAGCCGCCCTGAAAAATCGTGTTTCAGTTGTGTTTCAGCTACTGGACGCCCTTCTGACAAAATGCGAGGCTTGCCGAACATCGCCTGGCGATGATCGAAGGGGGAGGGGAAATGGCTGACGGCCAGCATAATCAGGTCGGACCGGTGGAAGGTTCAACCGAGCGTCATAAATTCGGGATGGGTAAAAACTATGTCCTGATTTATTCGGTTGGCGGTTTCCTGTTTGGTACGCTGTTCCCGCTGGCTGCCTGGAGCCTAGATATCTATTTTTCAGGTGCGGGCTGGTCTTGGGAGACCATCGCCCGTTTTCACCAGGAAAATTTTGTTCATTATATTGTTGATTTTGCGCCCTTTGGTCTGGCCGGCTTTTATGCGGTTATGGGCAATATGCGCACCCATGCTGCGGCGCGGGGATCTTTGCTGGCGGATCTGCTGACAAATATGGAAGGCGGGGTTTTCACCCTGTCGCCTGATTTTGAAATAATCGCCCGTAATCAACGCTTGTTTGACCTGTTGAGTATCCCCCAGGGTTTGGGCAGCATGGGGGGCAGTGCCGAACCCATTTTCCGGGTCATGGTTGAACGCGGTGATTTTGGCAAAGGTCCGGTCGAAGAGAGGCTGAAGGACGTTCTGGACACCATCAAATCCATTACAGATCGTCGCACCGACACGTCCTCCCACGAAGGTCGTATTTTGGAAACCCGCTATTCACGGCTGTCCGACGGGCGGCTGGTGGGCATCGTCATGGATGTGACGGAAAACCATCGCATCCGCAAAGAGATCGAAGCCAAGAATGCCATTTTGGTGACGGTGCTGGACAGCCTGGATCAAGGTATCTTTGCCTTTGATGGCGACCTGAGCATGATCGCCTGGAACGAAAAACTGAAAACGATCCGGGACTATCCGGATGATCTTGTGGGCGAAGGTGTTGCCTTTGAACGCCTGATGCAACATGACATCGCCCGCCACGAGTTTGGGGCAGGCGATCCGGAAGAGATGTTGCTGAACAAGATATCAAAAGCCAGCGAATTTACCCCTCACGCCTTTGAGCGCCAACGCAACGATGGCACGTTTATCGAGGTTCGCGGTGGGCCGCTGCCGGGTGGCGGCTTCGTCAGCACCTTCGCCGATATTACTGCCCGCAAGGAAGCCGAACGCGAGGTGGCAGAAAAAGAGGCTTTGCTTCGTCTGGCCATGGAGAGCATGACCGACGGGATGTATGTGCTGGATGCCGACACTTGCTATTTGGCCTTCAACAACAAATACCTTGAGTTAGTCGATCTGCCCATGGGCGCCATAAAGATTGGCGACCCCAATGAAACGGTGATCCGTCAGCTGGTCCAAAGCGGCTATTATGGTGAAGGTGATGTGGACACGATCGTCAAGGCCAGGCTCGATTTTCTGCGCAGTCCAGACTATGACGAGGTGGAAGTCATATCACCCGATGGCCGGGTTGTTCTGGCCCGTAAATCACCTTTGAAGACCGGCGGCTGTGTTGTCACCCTGACGGATATTTCTGAACAAAAAAAGGTGGAAGAGATTCTGCGCAACGCCCGCGATCAGGCCCAGGCCCTGGCGGAGGCCAAAACCCAGTTTGTGGCCGTCGTCAGTCACGAAGTCCGCACGCCCATGAACGGTGTCCTTGGCATGGCCAGGTTGTTGCAAGACGCCGACCTGAGGCCTGACCACGCGCAAAATGTCGACGTGATCATTTCGGCTTCTGAATCATTGGTTCGAATTCTGGACGACTTGCTGGACTTGTCCAAACTGGAAGCCGACAAAATCGAATATGATATGGCCCCGTTTCTGCCAACCGATATTGCCGAACATGCCGTCGCCTTGTTGTCAGGTATGACGCGGGAAAAGGGCCTGATCCTGCAAGATGAGATCGATCAAAATGTACCACCCGTTCTGATCGGTGACGCTCATCGCATTCGCCAGGTGTTGGTGAACCTGATCAGCAATGCCGTTAAATTTACGGAAAGTGGCGCTGTGGCCCTGTCCATCGAACTGGTGGAAGTGATTGATAATTCAGCCACTGTGCGCTTTGCGGTGACTGACAATGGCAAGGGTATCGCTCCGGAAATCCAGGAAAAACTGTTTTCGGCCTATGAACAAGGTGGTGCCCAGGTGGCGCGCAAATATGGCGGCACCGGGCTTGGCCTGACCATTAGCCGCCAACTTGTAGAAGGCATGGGCGGCAAGATTAATGTTGAGTCTCACCCGGGCAAAGGCAGTACCTTCTGGTTCACCCTGACCTTGCCCATAGACAGCCAGGCCGATCCTGCCAGTTTGCGCGAAGCCTCGGATGTGGTGGTTGAACGCACAAATCTGCGCAAGGGTGACCGACCGCTGAATATACTACAGGTCGAAGACGATGACATCAGCCGGACCGTGATTGAGCAAACGCTTGCCAAAGTTGGGCACAGTGTACGCAGTGTCGGCGACGGCCTGGAAGCACTGGCGATGTTGCAAAAACGGAACTTTGATCTGATTTTGATGGATCGACATATGCCAAATCTGAACGGCATCGAAACAACAAAGCGCATTCGCCGGATGAAGGGCCTGGAGGCTGATCTGCCGATTATCGGTATTACCGCCGGTGCCAGGGAAGACGAACTACAGGAATGTCTGGACGCCGGGTTTAATGTTGTGCTGACCAAGCCCGTGGATGGACGTGAGCTGTGTGCCACCATCGGGCGACTGGCGCAAAATGGCGCAAGGGCAGCCGTGCTGGTGGCAGATCACCCCATTCTTGTCGTTGATGATACACCGATCAATTTGATCGTTGCTGACGCCCAGCTGACGCGCCTGGGGTTGGATTGTCATGTATTCAGCAGTGGCCCTGAGGCCCTGGCGGCCTACGCAGAAAATGACTATGCCGCCGTTCTGGTCGACATCATGATGCCGAACATGGATGGCATCGAACTGACCACAGCGATTCGTCACATGGAAATTGAAAAGGATTTTGATCGACGACCCATTATTGCCATGACAGGCTTTGTCGATGACGGTGAAGAAGAAGCCTTTCGCAATGTTGGTGGTGATGATTTTCTGGTCAAGCCCGTTGTGTTCGAAGACTTGTCTGCTTCTCTTGCCCATTGGCTGCACGCTTCTGAATTTGATGCCCTGAAAGCTGCCAACGAAGCCGGCGCTGAAAATGGTCAGGCCATCGACCTTGGTAAACTGGCCGATATCATCGGCACGGATGAAGTCAAGGCGCTGGACGACGTGCTGGGTATGTTGCTTGGATATCTGGACCCCCTGTCAAAATCCCTGCGCAGTGCTTATGACGCCAGAGACAAGACAACGTTGCGCGAAGCTGCCCATACTGCCAAGGGTGCCGCCGCCAATGCCGCCGCGATTACCTTGCACAATCAGTTGAAAGAACTTGAGATATCGTCCCTGGCGGGTGACTGGGCTTATCTGGAAATCCAGATTATGTCGGTTGAGCGTGAGTTCAGGCGTGTGGAAGCCTTTATCCATGAAAGCTTGGGGTGAGGTGGTATGAGTGAATTTGACCTGTCGCCTTATTCCATCTTATTTGTTGATGACGAAGGTTTTACCCGCCAGATTGTCGCGCAATTGTTGCGCAGTCTGGGCTGCCAGAACGTCCACCAGGCCTCAAATGTTTCGCAGGCCATGAATGTGCTGACACAAATGGAACGCGTGCACATTGTCATCGCGGACTTTAGTATGCCGGATGACAATGGCCTCAATCTGGTCAAGGCGATCCGAACCGGCAATGCGGCTGTGAACCGCGGCACACCTATCGCCATGCTGACGGGATTTTCCGAAAAATCCCTGGTGGAAGTGGCTCTGGCACTGGATGTAAATGCTTTTCTGGTCAAACCCATATCCCGCAATACGTTGGGCGACCGGTTGCAGCGCTTGCTGGAAATCACCACGGATCAAAGCTGGCTGTCTGCACCGGTGGTCTATGACCGCATTGATGTGGATGTGAAAATTGCCCCGCCCCAATATCCGCGTAGTTCTGAAGGTGGTATTGATGCGGCACCGGACAAGGTCAAACGGGTTTTGGCCCGGTTGCCGGTCCTGCAAGAACGATACGACGATACCGATCTGGGGGATGCCGTCGTCGCCGCTGTCGGGCGTCTGATCGGCAATTTGGGTGAAGTGGATGTCAGCAATATGCTGGCCATATTCGAAGCCCTCGAACGTCATGAAGTTCTGACCATGCAGGATATCGCCAGTATGCTCGCCGTGCCTGAAAAAATGACCCGCTCACCCGAGGTCTTTTTGGCTGATGACATTCGCACGGTCGACAATGAAATATTGTTCCGGTCGGGGACGCTGGTGACAAAACCGATTGCGGCAATCGTCGGTGACCTGAAAGAGGTCGGGGCGATTTCGCTTTCTGCTGAAAAAATCAAGCAGCTGGGACTCGATCCACTGGATTTGCCACCACCGGTTCCCGCAAATGGCAAGGCCCCCGTATCGGGCTATGATCCGTCCGCCGGGCTGGCCATGCAAGCCGTACAAGCAAGTGAAATCGTGGCTGGTAATGTGCTGGCCCGAACCGTTTTTACGTCCGACGGTCGCTTGTATGGAAAATCCGGTGCGGTGGTCACCTCACGTATGGTCGACGTGCTGAAAGACTTGTCTGACCTGGAAAAAATAGCCTCGACATTGTGGATAGAAAACAAGGCATGAGACTTAAAGCTGTCTGGTGGTGCGGATTTTTTGCCGTCGTGATTATCGTCGCCATTACTGCTTTGTCTAACCCCGGCCCCGCCTTTGCACATGCTTCGGAGCAGGGCTTTGTTCTTTTGTTACCTACCGATATTTACATCCCCTTCGGGGTTGCAGCGGTCGCCTTGACTGTATTGATTTTAGCTTTGTTGCCAGCCGCCAGGACGACCAACCTGTTCGCCCATAAAGTTCTGGGCCAACCGCGGGCCAGTGGCCTGGAGGTCATGACCAGTCTGGTCACTTTGGCGATGTTGGCGGCTCTGGTCATGATCGGATTGTTTGGTTCGCGCGATCCACTGGCAAATCTTTTGCCGCTGATAATCTGGACGGCCTGGTGGATTGCCTTTGTGGTCCTGCAGGGCCTTGTGGGCGACCTCTGGCACTGGCTCAACCCGTGGACGGGTTTGTATCAACTGCTGGTCAACGCTCTTGGTTTGCGGCCTCGATGGGGGTTGCCGGAGCGACTGGGCAGCTGGCCAGGTGTCGTCGCATTCCTTGGTTTTATGGCCTTTGCCCTGGCTGATCTTGCCCCGGATGATCCCGCCCGCCTGGCGTGGTTTGTCTCTGGATACTGGCTCTATACCCTGGTCGGCATGATCATTTTTGGCGGCGAGGCCTGGTTAAGTCGCTGTGAATGTTTCACCATATTGCTGCGTCATTTTTCCACCCTTGGACTTTTTCAGTGCCACCAGGACGGCTTGCGGATTTCAATGCCGGGCGCTCCCTTGATCGAGTCTCCGGCCTTGTCTTTGAGTGGTGGCGTGTTTGTGTTGTTAGTCCTGGGTAGCGGCACATTCGATGGATTGAACGAAACCTTTTGGTGGTTGGGTCAAATCGGCGTGAACCCCCTGGCATTTCCGGGGCGTTCCGCCGTTGTCGGGCAAACCCTGGCAGGGCTCATTGGCGCCAACGTTCTGTTAATCCTGGCTTTTGTCGGCACCCTTTATTCAGGTCTGTGGCTGGTCGGTGAGCGGGCTCGTTTTAGACAAGCATTTGGTCGTCTGGCCCTGGCCATTTTGCCCATTACCCTGGCTTACCATGCCGCCCATTTTCTGTCGGCTCTGCTGGTCAATGGTCAATATGCGATCAAGGCCGTCAGCGACCCCTGGGCGCGGGGGGCTGACTATCTCGGCCTCGGAGAGTTCCATGTGACCACGGGTTTTTTCAACAGCCGTGACAGTGTTGAAGTCATCTGGTTAAGCCAGGCAGGGATAATTGTTGTCGGGCACATCGTTGCGGTATTGGTCTCCCACGCTATCGCCATCGACATGTTCCGGGATGCAAAAAAAGCCACACTCAGCCAAGTCCCCATGGCAGTCTTTATGGTGATGTATACGCTGATGGGGCTGGCCTTGTTGGCGGCCCCGAGAGGCGCATAAGACGCTTTAGTCGATCATCAGGATATCACTGAGATCAAGGTCGCCATCGTTAACGGTTGCGATCAGGGTATAGCCGTCCCCGATGCCGCTTTGGTCGTAATAAAGATTGTCGGAAGCCTGGTCAAAAACGAAGGCAGCCGTGCTGGAAGGCGCACCGGGATCAAACTCGACCAGACTTTCAAAAGCACCTGCGTCAAGTTCACCTGTATCTGGATCGTAGTCGGCAATGAAGGCACTGGAATCAAAGGTCAGTGAATCCTTGCCACTTTTAAAATCGGTAATGGTGTCCCCGATTTCGTCCAGAGAGTTATAGTGAAAGATATCGTTGCCCTTGCCGCCGGTCAGGGTATCAACCCCGGCACCACCGACGAGAAAATCAGCTTTGGCGCCGCCATCAAGGATATCTTCACCGGTTCCGCCATAAAGGATATCCGCGCCGCCGCCGCCACTGATGAAATCGTTGCCGGCATCGCCATAGATTTCATCGTTACCCGCATCGCCGGCAAGATCATCAGAACCGCCGCCGCCATATAAAAGATCTGCACCTGAGCCGCCTTTCAGGTCATCATTTCCGGTTTCGCCATACAGAATATCTGCGCCAGCGCGGCCCAGAACAATGTCATCACCACTACCGGCATAAACGGTATCAGATCCGCCACCGGCATCGATTGCATCGTCACCGCCCAGGCCCCGGATAACATCGTCTCCTGCACTGGCCGAGATGGTGTCGGCGTCGTCGGTGCCGACATACTCAAAGGGTTCAACTGTGACATCAATTTCGGTTGATATCCCGGCACTGTCACCGCTGTCGGCTTCGCTGGAGACCGCTGAGACAGCCAGCGTAAAATCACTGTCGTCGTCCGTTGGGGGCGTTATGACGAGGGTGTCCATGTTCCAGTCGCTAATGTCGGCGGTGTCATTCCTGCTGGTTGCTTTGAAACGATCATTACCGGATTGCAGGACGGCACCGACAGGGATGCCGCTGACAGATATTTCCAGGACTTCTGAGGGGTCAACCAGGGCGGCTGAAATATCCAGTGAAATTTCTGTGTCCTCCATCCCTTGCGCATCAGATGCCTGCAAAACAGGCTGGTCTGCGACGCCACTGACCGCCACCTGAAAGACTTCTGTTTTGGCCGACGTCGTGCCTTCTTCCAGGGCTGTCACGGCAACCGATAAATCGATGTCTGAACTGTCGTTTTCAGATGGCAACAATGTCAGTCCGCTAAGGTGGTCGACACTCAGGGTCCAGACGCCATCACCAAGGTCATTTCCGGCGGAGAGCACCGCACCTTCCGGCACACCCGAAATCCTCACCAGCAGGATTTCACCTGTTGTATCCGAAAGGGCTGCGGAAATATCGAGGCCGATTGCCGTGTCTTCTGCGCCCGCCACATCTGCGGTAGCCAGCAGCGGTTCATCGGCGACGCCGGTCACTGTGACTTCAAGGTCAGCAGACGCGGAACGGACGTCGCCCGTATCGGGGTCAGTTGCCGTGGCTGTCACCGCAAGGGAAATGTCGTCCGCGTCATTGTACGCCGGCGTGAAAGACAGACCTGCCAGGTCATCAGGTACCAGGGACCAGCTACCATCTCCGTTATCCGTACCTTCAGACAGGATGGCCCCTTCAGGAATGCCGGTAATTTCAATCGTCAGGTTTCGTTGATCGCCCGGCTCCGGCAAGGATACTGACAGGTCCAGTGGTATTGATGAATCTTCCGCACCTGAAACATCGTTGATGGACAGGACTGGCTGTTCTGGTTCTGGTTCTGGCTCAGGCTCTGGCTCCGGCTCCGGCTCCGGCTCCGGCTCAGGCTCAGGTTCTGGCTCTTGAACAGGTGTGGTAATCGAATCTGGTTCACGATCACTGTCAGTAACCGGATCGTCCCTGCGTTCTCCCTCATCCTCGCGCACCTGGGACCCAGGGCTTGGGGATATGCCCTCGTTATCCCATTGCATGTTCACGGCGAAATCGAGAGCTTCTTCCCTGTCAGGGGTAAATATATCTGCTTTAATGTCTGGTAGGTCTGCTAGGTCTGTCAGCGCCGCGCGGCTGACGGTTACCCGTATGTCTTCATCCGTGGCCGCTGAAATAACTTCAATATAAGCGTCATCCGCCGCCAGTTCGGCTTCTTCCTCGCTGGCACCGTCAATCAGGGCAGCTGTCTTTGTCGCCAAAGCGGCGGCGTCAGCGCTCTGTAACAAGTCCAACTGTTCTTTTTCCAGGGCACCTTCAGCTTCGGCCAATGCTTCGGCATTTTCACCCCCGGGCATTTCAAAATCCGGAGAAACGGCTGTGCCGCCCAGGGTTTCAAGGATCGGGGAGGCCTCAGCCGCAAAATATCCCCGCACGATCACAACCTGCCCGGTTGCAGACACAATCATTAAACCGCTGCTGACACGAAAAAATGATGTGTCGGTCAAAGCGATCCATTCCGGCAAGTTCCGGCTGTCGCTCGCTTGATAATATGATATGCCCTGATCGTTCATAAGTGCGTATGTCTCCCGACAAGCGGTCCATCAGAATATAGTATGGAATGGCGAAAATTAAATGTGACGGTTCGACGCAGATTACACGAGTGCTAATGGCTGTGGTGACGAATTTTCTGGACAATCCATTTCATATCCAGGAGAGTCTAGAAACTCATTAGCATAGAAACGAATTTATCAAACGAAGAATACTTGAAAATACCAGGAGGAGGGGGATCCTTAATGTCAAAAAAGAAAATTATTCCTGTATCTGACAGCCGTCGCAAGGCACTGAAAACACTGGCCGCTGGTGCGGGGGCTTTTGCCGGCATGTCGACTTTGCCAGGCCTTGTTGGTTACGCTCAATCTGCAAGTTCTGAACCCATTCGCATTGGCTTCCAGGTGCATCGCACTGGTATTGGTGCCGCTTATGGGCGTTGGTACAATCGCACCACGCAAGCCGCCGCCAAGATGATCAATGCCTCGGGTGGTATTAATGGTCGACCTGTTGAGATCGTTGCCGAAGATGATGGCACGGATCCAAAGCGCGGTGCAGAAGTGGTCGAAAAATTTGCCACCCAGCATAAATGCGACATCGCCTTTGGTACCTTGTTCAGTCACGTCGTTATCGGCTCTGCGCCGCGTGCGGGCGAACTTAAATTACCTTACTTTGTCGTCTCCGAAGGCCATCATGTGGCCAGTGGTATGCTCAACCGGTATACCTTGCAGCCCGGCATCACCGATGTGAAAAGCCAGGTTCAGGCCATGGCCCCGTTTGTGGCTGATAATCTTGGCAAAAAAGTCACCATGATCTATCCCGATTTTGCCTTTGGTCATGATCATCGCGACTATTTTTCGGCAGCGATTGAAAAGCAGGGCGGCAAGGTCATCCAGAAGATTGCCATCCCGCCAACGGAATCTTCCTTCACCAAATATTTCCCGAAAATTCCGCGTGATACAGAAGTCATCTATCATGTCATGGTCGGGCCGGCTGTGCTGACCTTCGTTAAGGAGCTGGGCGAATTCTACGGGCCCAACAAGCCGCAAATCTTTGGCTTTATCGACAGCCTGGAAGCCGTCGATATGGCCAGTCCCGGTCTTGAATTCCTTGATGGCACCTATTTCTGGGAAGCCAACCCACGTTATGCCCAGGCCAACCAGTCGTCTTATGACAAGGCCTTCCGGGCGGCGGTCGGGGTGGATAACAATGGTGCGTCCCTTTCGGACCCCAAAGATGTGTCGACCTATTCACACATGTTTGGCTGTTGGGAAACGCTCTATACCATCAAGGCCGGTATGGAGGCATCGGGCTATAAAGGGCCGAGTGACAGGGCCAAGCTGATTGAAGCTGTGGAAGCCATGTCGGCGATCCCTCATTCTGCGGAACATCCGCAAGGGGCCAAACTCTTTAATGGCAAGACACACCAGGTCTTCGGTCACCAATACATCACCAAGGTGACGGACGGCAAACTGAAGCTGGCTCACACCACGTCCATTGAAGATACCTTGTATCCGGACGAAGTTGATTACACCAAAAAGTCGTTCTAAGCCTGATCGACATTTGCAGGCTCCGGTACGACTGTGCCGGAGCCTGTTCCTTTTGCACGACACCTCAATCTGGTTAGCTTGATTTACACCTGTTAAGTTTGAAACAAATATGGATTTTGGTCCCTACCTTTTACTGGCCTCGTTGGAAGGGGCGGTGCAGTCAGCCGTCCTGGCGCTGACCGCCGTTGGCCTCAGCCTGGTCTTTGGCACCATGCGTGTGGTCAATGTGGCCCATGGTGAGTTTTTTATGCTGGGGGCGGTGCTGGCCTGGTGGGTGACAACCTTTGTTGGCCTGCACCCAGCTGTGGGTTTTCTTGTTGCCTTGCTGGTGGCACCATTGACCGCTGGCGTGATTGCTGCTGCCGCTGACCTCACGGTTCTCAAACGTCTGAATTACGATCCGGAAAGCACCATCGTCGCAACAATTGGCATTCTCTACATCATTCAACAAGTGGTGCTGATGACCTATGGTCCCGATGCCCGCCCCGTTCTGGCACCCTTCAGCCATCGTTTCTATACGCCATGGTTTGGTTATTCGTCCTACAAGCTGTTTGTCATTGGCATGGCGATCGTCTTGTTGCTGGGGGTGTGGGCCCTGATGGCCAAAACCCGTATTGGCCTGGTCTTGCGCGCTACCCAGCTGGACCGCGAAATGGCCCAGGCGTTTGGTATCCCCGTGGAGCGTGTCTATGCCATTGTCTTTGGCCTGGGTGCTGCCCTGGCGGCCATGGCGGCGGTGCTTATTGTGCCGATCCAGCAAGCCCACTACCTGATGGGTGGTGATCCCTTGTTGCTGTCTTTCATTGTGGTCATCATTGGCGGTCTTGGCAGTTTGATGGGCACGGTTGTCGCCGCTGTTTTGATCGGCATGAGCGACGGTATTATTTCGGTCTTTTTCACGCCAACCCTGGCCAAGATTCTGGCGACCTTGCTGGTGGCCTTTGTGCTGATTTTCAGGCCCAATGGCCTGTTCGGGAAACGCGGATCATGAGCGGTATTAACAAATCGCTTATCCTGCACGGGGGGCTGATCGCCTTGCTGTTGGTCCTGGGGTTTGTGCTGCCGCCCTATCATCATGGTAACCTGGCGCGGGTGATGGTGCTGGCCGTCTATGCCATGGGTTATAATGTTTTGTTCGGCTATACCGGCCTGCTGAGCCTGGGGCACGCCATGTTCTTCGCTGCCGGCATGTATGGCATGGGCCTGAGCATTCAACATCTGGGTTTTTCCGCCGAAGCGGCCTTGCTCAGTGGCATTGTTGCAGCCTTCGTGCTGTCAACGGTCGTGGGCCTCCTCGCCCTGCGCACCACAGGTGTGGCTTTCATGATTGTCACCCTGATGTTTGCTCAAACGGGGTATTTGGTCATTCTGTATTTTGGTGAGTGGACCCGCGGCGACGAAGGATTTGTCATTCAAAAAGCCAGCCGTGTGATCGCCGGGTTTGATGTCAGTGATCCAGCTAATCGATACATGGCGGCCCTGATCCTTTTTGCCATTTGCCTCGCACTGATCCTGAAGCTGGTTCAAAACCCCTTTGGTAAAGTGCTGATTGCCATCCGTGAAAACGAAGACCGCGCCCGTATGTTGGGCTATGACATCTTCCGGCACAAACTGGTGGCGGTCGTTGTTTCCGGTACGATCTCCGGCGCTGCCGGTGCCTTTTACGGTTTGCTGTTTGGCTATGCCGGGGCAAGCTTCGCCACCGTGCAATATTCCATTTTCCCGCTTTTGTGGGTGCTGTTGGGGGGCGCTGGCACGGTCACTGGCCCACTGGTCGGGGCCTTGTTCATGTTTTACCTGATCGATATCACAAGCGGTCTGACCAGCGCCTATATGCTGTTCGCCGGTATTGCCCTGGTGTTGCTGACCCTGTTTGCCCCTCAGGGCCTGGTTGGTGAAATCCGCAGGAGGTTTGCCCCATGGCTGCCTTAGGTCAAATCTCAACGACGAATTTACTTTCGACCAAGGGTTTGTCGCGCAACTTTGGTGGCCTGAAAGCTGTCTCCGATGTTGATTTCGATTTACCCGAAGGCCAGGTCCGCGCCCTGATCGGCCCTAACGGTGCAGGCAAAACCACCTTTGTCGGCATGTTGTGCGGTCGTATCACGGCCAGTGCAGGCCAGGTGACTTTCCTGGGCGATGATGTCACCGCCTTGCCCGCCCATAAACGCATTGCCCGCGGCATGGCCTATACCTTTCAGATCACGTCGATCTTTGGCCGACTTTCTCTGCGCGAAAATGTGGCATTGGCTGTGCGTCGCAGATTGGCGGCAAATGCAGACGAAGTTGACGTCGAAGTCGAGAGTGCGTTGTCACGGGTGGGCCTGATGGATCGGGTCGACCAAATCGCCGATGACCTGAGTTATGGCCACCAACGCTTGCTGGAAATCGCTATGGGGCTTGGCCAAAAGCCACGCTTGCTGATTCTGGATGAACCCACGCAAGGTCTGGCCGACAGTGAAATCGCTGAATTCAAGGCTCTGATTCGCTCCATGGCAGGGCAGACGACCATCCTGTTGATCGAACACAACATGGATGTGGTCATGGAAATGGCCGAGCAAATTACAGTGCTTAATTTTGGTGAAATCCTCGCCGAAGGGTCACCAGATGATATTCGCGCCAACGCTGATGTCCAGGCCGCATATCTGGGGACAGGCTGATGCTTGAGCTTCAAAATATTGACGTGGCTTATGGCAAGGCAAAAATCCTGCACGGGTTTTCATTGACCGCAATGCCCGGCGAAATTCTTTGTTTGCTGGGCCGCAACGGGGCCGGCAAGACCACGACCATGAAGGCCATCATGGGCCTGCTGCCCCTCAAGGCCGGGTCGATTGTTTTGGACGGCGAAGACCTGAGCGGTTTGGCGGCCCACGAAGTACCTCGTCGGGGTATCGGGTATATTCCACAAGGTCGGCGTTTGTTTGCTGAATTGACTGTTGCTGAAAATATCGAAATTGGCTTGATGGCGCGCAACAAGGGCGCTGAAACCCGTGAACGTGTGCTGGATATCTTCCCGCGCCTGAGGGAGCGCCTGGATCAGGCCGCCGAAACTTTGTCGGGCGGTGAACAACAAATGCTGGCAACCGCTCGCGCCTTGTGTATTGAGCCACAAGTCTTGTTACTGGACGAGCCGACAGAGGGCCTGCAACCTTCCATGATCGAACAAATCCGCCAGGTTATCGTGCGCATGAAAGCCGAGGGCGTCGCCGTCATTCTGGTCGAGCAGCGCGTCGATGCGGTGTTATCCATTGCCGACCGCGTGGCCTTTATCGAAAACGGTCGCAACCGCGAAACCGTGGAAGCCCAGGTCCTGCGAGACGATCATTCGCTGCTGACGAAATATGTGGGTGTTTAGACTTCCGGTTGGTCTGAAACGATAACGTTCAATTCCCCGGCAACCAGGTTTCGTGCACGTGCAGCCATTCGACACCATTTGGCGCGCCTTTGCGGCGACCAAACAAGGCTGTGCTGAGACGGCTGGTGCCGACGCCGGCAATATCTTGCCATTCTTCATAGGTGATCAGACACAGGTTGTCGGCAACAAACTTGCACTGGCAATTTTTGATCCAGATTTTGAATTCGGGGCGAGCGCCATAAGTGCCTTCCAGTTCCGGCTCCAGGGCCTTGCGTTCGGACGTGTCACCATCCGGGCCGATCAGGGTAAAGCTGTCTCCGACTGTGGCTGAAAATCGTTCAAATACTTTGTCGCTACGGTCAACTTTGGCCCCCATCCATTCGACAAAAAAATCATGTAAATCATTCACTTCTTTCTCGCAGGCAGCGGCCAGGTCTTGTTGAGACGCTACCAGGTCTTGTTCGGTCATTATATGAGCTTCCCCGGAATGATTAACGTGATGTCGGCCCATCCTTCAGGGTAGTAATCTGAAAGGTCAGGGCACAGTACCCGACTCTTTTCATAACACCAACTCTATCAACGGTTTCCGAGGAATGTTTGGTTTGAATAAAGCCATCATAT